>JAPLLS010000042.1 GCA_026387435.1 Candidatus Omnitrophota bacterium | reverse complement strand
GAGGATCAAAACCCCCTCCTCTTTTTTATCCCGGATCTGCCGGTGAATTTCGACCATGGCCATCTTGATCAAGTCGCTGGCCGAGCCCTGAATAGGAGTATTCACCGCCTGGCGCTGGGCGAACTGGCGGATCGACTGATTCTTGTTATTAATGTCGGGCAAATACCTGCGCCTTCCGGAGATCGTGGTCACAAAACCGTCTTTTTCCGCCCGGGCGATCTGTTCGTCGATAAAAACCTTGACCCCGGGGTAAGTCGCGAAATAGGAATCGATAAAGCCCTGAGCCTCTTCTACCCGGATATGCAGGTCCCGGCTTAAGCCGAAAGAACTCAGCCCGTAAACGATCCCGAAATTTATGGCTTTAGCCGAATTACGCATGGCGTCGCTTACTTGGCTTTCTTCGATCCCGTAGATCTGTGCGGCGGTCCGGCGATGGATGTCTTTATTTTCCTGAAAAGCCTGGATCAGAGCTTTATCTTTACAAATATGAGCCAAAATTCGCAGTTCTATCTGCGAGTAATCACAGGACAAAAGGCTGCTGTCTTTGGAAAAAGAAATGATCGCTTCCCTGATCCTTCTGCCCAGATCGGTTTTCGTAGGAACATTCTGCAGATTGGGATTGGAAGAGCTCAGCCGCCCGGTCTCAGTCCCGGTCTGGTTAAAAGAAGTATGGATCCTGCCGGTCTTTTCATCAACCATTTCCGGCAAAGCGTCGATATAGGTCGACTTTAATTTGGTCAGCTTCCGGTATTCCAGGAGTTTTTTCGGCAGTTCATGCTCTTCGGCTAATTTATTTAAAACTTCTTCATCCGTGGACGGCCCGCTTTTAGTGCGTTTTATCACCCGCAGCTTTAATTTTTCAAAAAGCACCTCGCGCAGCTGCTTGGGCGAATTTATATTGAACTGACAGCCGCACAAACCGTGAATTTCCTCGATCAGTTTGGCCAGCCGGGTTTCTAAATCTTTAGAAAGCTCTTTGAGAAGCTTCAGGTCGATCTTGATCCCCTCAGCTTCCATCCCGGCTAAAACCTCCACCAGAGGCATCTCGATCCGGGTAAAAAGATCGATCAGGGATTTATCTTTAAGCTCATCCTCCAATTTGGATTTGAGCTCTTTGATCAAAGCCAGCCTCTGAGCGCAATCCAAAGTTTCCGCCTTCAAAGATTTACCCAGATAATCCCAGGCCACATCCTCAAGGCTGTAACTCGATTTGGAAGGATTAACCAGGTAAGCGGCGATCATGGTGTCGAAAAACAAGCCGTCTAAAGCTATATCAGCTTTATTGAGAAAGAGCTTGATCGTTTTCAGATCGTGGCCGGTTTTTTTTATTTTCGGATCAACCAGCGCTGATATGACTTGCGAAGATAATTTATCAACTTTCAAAAATTTATGGTCAAAACTGAAGATCAGACTCTCAGGATCCCGGCCGTCCAAAAACATTTCTCCGGCCTTATCCGCTGATTTAGCGAATTCCGCTCCGGTTATTTCTTGGACGCTGATCTCTTCGCTCTGGTCGGCAACCGGCAAATCCTTTAAAAGGGCTTTGAATTCCAGGCGTTTAAAGAGCTTGAACAATTCCTGATAATCCGGCTCCTGGGGAGTAAGCTTAACCGGATCGAACTTCAGCCCCATTTTTTTGTCTAAATCCGCCAGCTCCCGGTTCAACCTGACCCGCTCGATAGACCCTTCAATAGCCAGCCTTACTTTTTCCGGGGAGATCTTATCCAGGTTGTTAATGATCCCTTCCACCGAGCCGAATTCGCGGATCAGTTCCACCGCTTTTTTCTCGCTGACCCCTTTGATCGCCGGGATATTGTCCGCGGCATCCCCGATAAAAGCCACCAATTCCACGATCTGAGCCGGCTTCAACCCGAATTTCTCTTCCACCCGGCTGACGTCGAAAATAGTTTCTTCATCCTTCTGGGGGTTTAAAACCAGAACATTCTCATCGACTAATTGTAAAAGATCCTTGTCCGAACTGATTATAGTCGTAGCCACACCATGATTCTTGGCCTCCTCGGCCAGGGTGGCGATCACGTCATCGGCCTCAAAACCTTCGGCTTCGAATATGGGAATGCCATAAGCCCGGATGATCTCTTTGATGACCGGGATCTGGCTGATCAGATCGTGCGGCATTTCCGGCCGGTTGCTCTTATACTCGGCGTCTTTAGCATGCCGGAAAGTCTTACGGGAAACATCGAAACACACCCCCAACAACTGAGGCTTGTGCTCTTTCAATATCTTCTGCAAGATGCGCAGGAACCCGTAGACCGCGTTCGTCGGTTCACCGCTGGTCGTCGCCAGGCCGTGGATCGCATAAAAAGCCCGATAGCAGAACGCCGTGGCGTCTATCAAAAAAAGCCTGGGTTTAACCATTATGACAAATCTTGTGCATGGAAATTATTAAAGGTTGGCGGTGAGGGCAACAAAAACCTGTTTCCAATTTTTAAGCTTTAAAAACTCAACACTATTCCGGGATTGTGCGAAATCGACTTCCACTGTATTTGCTAAATTTTTAAAGGTAACTTGTGAAGTTTGGCAGGTATGTATCCTTATGTTAGATAATAACTAATTAAACAATGATTGTCAAGAAAAAATATTGCGAAAAAGAAAGGCAAGGGGGAAATTTAATCTTGTTTCTCTACCAGGCAATGATTGCCTTATTGGTAGTGAAGCACCCCTTGCCTATGAGACAATCATATAGTATACCGAACCCGGGATTTGTAAATAGGCTGATTCCCCTTTTTTCTGACTTTCTTCCACCTCAGCTTTTATTGATAGCCCGGATAAACTCCAGGAGCCGGCCATAATCATGGAGATTATAGTTCAAAGCCAGCCGGGGCAGATCGAGGAATTCCCCTCTCTGGACTTCTTCCTGCGTCGCAGGAGACTCTCTGATCTCTCCGTCGGTCAAAATGTCTTTAAAATCTGTATTTAACCGCTTTAAAGTTTTAGCGGGTATCTTCTTCTTCAGCCTGATGATCGTCGATCCGGAAATATATCTTATCGAGTGGTATACCCGGTAAAAATTTTCGATGTAGCTGACCGCCTCGTCAACGTTGCGGGCCAGATGAAAAAGGCTGAAATCTTCTTTCTTGATATACCCCTTTTTAACTAATTGCTTATCGATAAAACGCTTCCAGTCAGCCCAATAGGTGGAACCTTTCGGCTCCATTAAAACTATCGGCCTGGGCTTGGATTTCCCGGTCTGGATCAGGGTGAGCATTTCAAAGCCTTCGTCAAGGGTCCCGAATCCCCCCGGAAAAAGCGCGGTGGCGTCGGTTTCCTTGACAAAGATCAGTTTCCTGGTGAAAAAATATTTAAAGTTGATTATCTTGTCTTTTTCGTCGATATACGGATTGGGTTTTTGTTCGAAAGGAAGACGGATATTCAAGGCGAATTCCCGGCCCTTGGGGCAGCCTTTATTCCCGGCCTCCATGACCCCCGGCCCGCCTCCGGTCACGATCATGTACCCTTTTGAGCTTATCTTGCGGGAAAATTTCTCGGCCATGATATACTCGGCTGAGGTGCTCTTGGACCTGGCCGAGCCGAATATTATCAGCTTTTTTATTTTCCGGTAAGGAGAGAATATCTTGAACGAATAGCGCAGCTCTTTCAGCGTGTTATTAACCAGCTTGAGGTCCCCTTTATCCCCGGATTCCATTCCCAGCTTGACGGCGGTGGTAAGTATCTCGCGCAACAAATAATCGCTTTCCATCGAGCCGCGCCTGCGGCAGAGTTCATTTATCAATCCGTCTATGGCTTTATCGTTGATTTCGTATTCTCTGGGTATTTTTCTCATCAATCACCTTTTCGCGGGATATTCTAAAATTTTCAGGATCCGTGGACCTTATTCAGGCTATACTCTACGTAGCCTGCCAGGATTTCCTGCACTTTGGGAGGAGGCGGGACCACAAAAAAATTCGAGATTATGGCGTGGGCCATTTCATGGCCAAGCATTCCCAGGGTTATATCGGCCTGGGAGATGAAGATCGTATTTTTTTCAAAATAGTAAAGCGAACGCTCGGGAAAATCCAGGTTATAGTCCTTTTTGAGCAGGGCTTCCAGCGAAGGCCTGTCCGGCAAGACACGGATGGTTCCCTTGAAACTGTAGATATGGATATCGATGATATCCGAAACTTCCAGGTAAAGCCCGTCGATGGTCTTGACCAGGATCTGAGCCAGGTCATCCTCCGCGCCCTTGGTCAACTTCTCGCCGAACCGGAGATAATCGAACTTTAGTTTCGAAACAACCGCATAAGCGTCAACCGGGGCTTCGGCATAAATAGAAAAATACTGCGAATCGGCTATAAGCGTGCCCTTATTTTCCTCTTGCCCTAGCGCCAGACTTAAATTAATCCCCAACCCGATGATCAGGCTTATTAATAAACCTAAGCTTTTCTTCATATTTAAACTTTAAAGAAATTCAAAACCTGGTCGATCCCCTCAAGCATCAAAGAAAATTTCTCTTTGTCTTCAAAAGGAACGTTATAATTCCTTTCCTTCAAGAACTCCTTGAGCTGGTCGCTTCTTCTTTTAAGCTCCACGTGCCTCTTGCGCAAAGTCCCACTCATGTCCGAGAGACTGCTGGCCAGGTCCTTAAGGTTATCCTTGTTCCGGACCCTGAACTGCGCGGTAAAATCGCCTTCTTTAAGCATGTCGATCTCTTTGCGCAGCCGATAAAGCGGACCGACGATCCGGTGAGAAATGATCAAAGCCATCAAGGAAAGGACCAAAGACGAAAAAAAAGTGATCACCACCACGGTCAAGGTCAAAACCGGCAGAATAAAATCCGCCGTCGACTTGACGATCACCTTGGTATTCTCGATCGCTACGGTCGTGGAATTCTGGGTCAGATAAAACACCAGGATCCCGATCCCCAGGGAGGTAGTAATGACGATCCCGCAGAATCTAATAATGAAACCTATCTGAAAATTCTTATCGATAAGATAGTGCCCTCTTCTGATTTTCGCGTCCATAAATAATCCTCCTGTCTATTTATTATTCGAGATCCCTAAAAGTTCATAGCGCTGGTAATAATCCGATATTTCTTTATCGCTTACTTTACAGATCAAAGAAAGCTCGTTGAGCTTTCTGGCCAAAACCAGCTTAAGCAGGGACTGCTCCCAGAAAAGCTGCAGGCTCTCCAAAAATTGCGGGTCTTTATCCAAACCGAGGATCTCCGCCTCCTGAAGGACAAGCTTGCGGGTGATCAAAACGTCGAGAAATTCCTTGCGGCCGGCCATTCGGGCGGCGGGGCCTTTGGCTTTCTGGTAGGCCGATTCGAATTCTTCGGCGGTCAGAGTAATAGGCCCGATAGTGATCGCGGGCTTTTCTTTTTTAGCGCAGCCGCCAACCAGGAATAAACAGGAAACAGCAAAGCATATAAATACTTTTTTCATTTTTTCCTCCGGTTTTATCTTAGAACTTTATAGCCGTATTATAACCTAAAACAAAAAAAAGAGGAAGGCTTTTTATTGCCTTCCTCTTTAAATCCCGATTAACCTACCCCACACCGGGTGTGGGTAAAACTGTTGTTATAAGCTCAAATACGGAGCTAAAGATTTCTTCATGCTGATCTTGTCGGAAATAAAATCATAGGAGTTTGAATCAACATTGATGCCGTCGAATGCCGACATGTCCATAGGGGTCAAAGGATGGTATCCGAATAATGTCGTAGGAGTTACCGGTTCAAGGGAATTCACCCGGAAGTTTTTAAGGATCTCGTAGAATGCCCGGAATTTCTTGGCATTGGCCGCGCTGAACAACGCTTCAGTGCTAACCTTAACCACGTGGAAAGGTCCGGCGGGGATACCTTTCGCGAAATTTCCCGCGATGTCAAATACGCCGTCGGAGGTGACAAAAAGCTTTTCACCTTCTCCGGAGGTCGTCTTAGAAGCAAGATCGGCTATGAGCGCGCCCGAAGGAGCCACTCCGGAAAGATTATCGGTAGCAGAGAACGGGACGGTCACATCCGATAACCACCAATCCGCTCCGCCCATAGTTCCCTGGGCGGCTCCGGCCGTGATAACCGGGGCGGTCTTATCCACCTTAAAAGTACCAACTTTGATCACGGGAGCGAAATTTCCCGCCCGGTCATATACTCCGTCGGAAGTAACGAACAAATCCGTTCCTTCTCCGATCGTTGTCTCTGAGCCGAGATTAGTGCTCAGCGATCCGCAAGGGCTAAAGCCGGAAAGATTATCGGTCGCGGAAAACGGCACCGTGACATCGCTTAGCCACCAGTCAAGATTACCCTTGGTTCCCGTAGGAACTCCAGCAAGAATTATTGGAGCTGTAGTATCGATGTAGAAAGGACCGTAATGGACGGTGGATGATTTGCTGCTGTTCTTGACGCTGGCAATATGGAAATACCAGCTGGCGCTGTCCGCCAGAGGATCGGAAACCGTAGAAAATATCCAGTCTCCGTTACTGTCTAAATTCGCGGCAAAGGTATCCGAGATAACATCCGGCAGAGAGCTGTTCGAAGTTGTCCACCGGTAGGAAAATCCGTAACCTTTATTCTGGTAGGAATATCCCTTATCGATCTCTTCCCCGGCCCCGCTGCCGCCGACACTGCCGTGAGGAGCGGAAAGCTTGATATTGCGGGCTAAGATATCGTAATCATTCTGTAAAGGATACGCCCCGCTGCCTGCGACTTTGCCTTTATCATTGTCGATTATCGATCCGTGCTTGGAGCTAACAGCCACAGCGCCGAAGCCGGCATCGATCAAAGTAAGCGCTACGTTATTCTCGGCAGTAATTGTGGCGTCGCCGTCGTTAGTATTTATCTCCGCCGCGTTTTGCATAATAAACTTATTGCCGGCCTTGGCGATAAATTCCCCTGAATTTGACGATGACTCGTCAATTTTCCAGGACACGTCAACGGTATTATCGTTTGACCAGTTCTTTTTTCCCGGGTGTGAGCTGACCACCACCGGAGGATCAAGCGGATCTGAGCAAGAGTTGCCGACCGTGATCTTTCCGCCGGACTGGGTAATGGATCCGTGCTCGGCCTCCAAAGATACCAGCTTATGAGACGATAAGAACGCCCCCGGAGCGTAGACAGAGAAATTCTTGGTAACGTCGATCACCGCATCATCATAATCGCGGTCACCTAAATTATACATATCTTCCCATCCGTTGCGTATCCCGGAGGTAGAAAGATGGTCTTTTCCGTCGGCATTAAGAGCCTGATCTTCATACCAGGTCAAATTCGACCCGCACGAAGGCTTAAAGATGGCGTATAAGTTAAAACTCGAGACGTCGTCGCCTAAAACACCCGAGCCCGAAGTCGGGGACGAATGATCCTTGCCTATATCATACCCCTCGGACAACGGCACGTACACCAATCCCGAGCCGTTATCATAATAGTATCCGAATTCAAGAAAGCGATAGCTGCGTTCGTCCTTGATGTATTTCCAATTGAAAGTCCCGGTCAGATCACTGCTGTTTGAGCCTAAGACGATATTCTGTTCCGCGTTTATTTCCAGGTCGCCGTTGCCGGTATCGATGGAAGCGTCGTTACGCAAAATATAATCCGCGGCTGATTCTCCGTAGAAATCTCCGCCTGAAGTTTCGACATCGCCTTTTGCGGTATGCACTACGTTGCCATTTGTGGAACGGACCGTGACGTCGCCGCCGGAAGTTTTAATAGGCGCAGAAACCATGACTTTCGCCCCTTCAAGCAGGACATCCCCGCCTTTAGTCGTAAGGCCTGAGCCGGTGCCTAAATTGATTTCCCCTGACCCGGTTTTATGTGTGCCATAATTGCTGTATAATTTGATATTCCCGCCGTTGGTCTGGATAGCATCGTCGTTGAGGAGAATATCATTGCCGGCTTTGACGGTAAATGTCTCGTCGTTGAACTTGGAAAGGTTGAGCAGGTTGTCGCTGGTCAGGTCGAAGATGACGTCATCGTCAGCCTGGATGGTGATGCTGTAATTCTGAGCCTCAAGCCATGCTTCTCCGACCGTGCTTCCGCTTAATCCGTCGGACGGGCTTTTATCTACGATCGTGATATCCCCGGGGTCGATAAGCAACTCTCCCGCTTTCCCGAAAGCCGAGGAAGCGTCGATAATCCCGTCGATATTGACCTCGTCACCGCTGATCTCGATAAATCCGCCTTCCGCCAAAGGATCTTTGACGCTGACATCGATGGTGCCGGTGTTGGAGGTAAATTCATTTTCTCCTTCTGAAAGCAAATATACTTCGCCTTTATTTCCCACGAAGCTCTTGGCTTCGATTATTCCTTCGTTATTCACGGCTTTATCGAAAACCCCGCCCAGGGTTTTGGCTGTCAAAACCACCTTGCCGCCATCGGCGAAGATCTTGCCGGTGTTGAAAACAGCGGATCCCTTGGTACCCGGCTGGTTAAGAGCCGCCTCATCGATGACCACCGAGATCATTCCCGCGGGATCAAGCCCGAGAGTCATGGCTTTTCCAGAAGCTAAAACCACTGAACCTAAATTAGCTTCAATGATGCCGCTATTGGCTACGGTCGAACCCAGCAAAGCCACATAGCCGCCGGGGCTGGAAATATACCCCTGGTTAACGACTGATCCGCCCGCGCCGACAAAAGTATACCTGCCGGCCAGGAAATCAGAATCCGACAAATTTAAAGTGGAAGCGACCATGCCCGCGGTATCGATCCGGCAACCCTGGCCGAAAAGAACGCCGTTAGGATTGATCAGGAAGATCCTGCCGTTGGCCGTTAAAGTCCCTAATATAGAGGAAGGCTCCCCTCCTACTACTCTGTTCAAAGCGATGCTCGAAGCTGAGGGCTGAATAAAATGCACGGTTTCCATGCCTGCGATGGAAAAACTGTCGTAGTTGGCGATCAATTGGTCGGTGCATACATTCACGTTCAAAACATTAGCTTCACTGCGGTCGAAAGTGGCGCTTCCGGAAACCACTGATTCACCTTCCGGCAAACAATAACCTTGGCACGGTAACGCGATGATAGCCAAACTAAGCAGCAGATTAATGCACTTCATGAATTTTGATTCTTTCATCCCCGCCCTCCCTTTAATTGGTTTACTGCGTTATAAAATTTAGTCTACGAGTTTTCCTGATTTCTGCTTATAACTACCTGAAAAAGTAATATATTTAAAAGTATAACCTATAAATCCTAAAAATCAAGTTTATTTCTTAAATCTTTTATAAAGTATTTAACAATTGTATCTATAGCTACTTACAACTCTATTTTCTCGTCGGAAATCGCCTTGTTTGAATTTTTATTCTTTAATGTTGTAAATATTAAACAGGGAGATTACGCGGGTAGGCGCAAAAAAAAGAGGAAGGTTTTCAGGCCTTCCTCTTTTAACTTCCCTACTCTAGCGGCAGGGAAAACTCTCTCATACCCACATGATGTGGGAATGTTTAGGAATTAATTATAACCCGTAATACGGGGATATCTGTTTCTTGGACTTAATACTGTCGGAGATAAAATCATACGCTCCGGCGTCAAGAGTGATCCCGTCGAACGCGGACATATCCGTTTCGATCAGCGGATGATAGGCATAGAAGCTCGTCTTCGATGCCGGCACCATAGACTGGAAGCGGGCCGGGCTCATGACCTCATAGTATGCCCGCAAATCACGCACCAGCGGATTCGCCAGCAATGCGAAGTTATCGACTATGGGATTAGGCTGAGGCTTCGGCCCGATCTCCAGGGTCAAACCCGCAACATTCGATAAATCAGGATGCCCTTCATAACCGTCACCAGCCCCAACAATGGGCAGCGAATTGACAAACCAGTCGGGAAGCGCGCTATAATCTCCCCTTGTCCTGCAAGTGATGACATTTACCAATAGCGGGTTATCCGAGGTGACAGGCTCAGCGATGGTTTCCGGCCAGATCTGATCACCGTAATATCCCTCTCCATTGCTAATAGACACCTTCAGTTCACCGCGCTCATTGTAGAAATAGATCAACCCTGGAGGAGTGTAACGCGTCAAGTCAATACCCGGTGACGGGTCCTTATGGGTTACCGCTTCCACGCCCCGCCGAACTATGCCCTTGATTTCGCCGCTTATCGAAGGATCCTTACTTTCCGGAGTTCCCACGCCGATCGTTCCTTCAGGAGTTGAAAGATACGAATATCCTCCGGCGACCAGATTATAAGGCGTGCCGGCAAACTGGGGATCAGCATAGGTAAGCACGATCGGAGCATAACCGACTTCGGAGTACAAATCCGACAGATAATTTTTCTCGAAAACCCAGCTTAACAAGTCTGTAGGATAGAACGGATCCCAGCCTTTTCCGGCATACATCGAACCGTGTTCCGACTGCAGGAAAACCCCGCCGTTATACGCTAAAACTGAATTGATCACCATATCGCCCTGGCTGCGGATAAATATATCTCCGTTATTGGCGGCGACCGACATTCCCAGAATAGCGTCCAAAGAACCATTGAAGCTGTCATTCAGGGTAACCGGAATAACCAGACCCAGTTCGATATCGTTAGCCTCGTCTACCACGATATCGCCGCGGTAAAATGAATAGGCCGCGAGAATATCGGTATTGGTCATGATCGGTGCTTCGACACAACCGATATCATTAACTGCCGCGAGAACCAAGAGGCGCGAATTGACGTTTCCCAGATCATAAATTGAACCATACCCCTCACCGTATTCCAAAAATCCATAGCCGGCAATGCCAACAACCGCGTCCGCGCTCAGATTTCCTAAATATATATCGCCACCCCTGGAGGCCATCAGAATCCCGCTGCCTATGCTAAACGGCGCGTAGATCTCCAAATAAGCGTTATCATACATTTTTGCATAATACTCGCTCAAATACTTCTGGGCTAAAGGAATAGCGTCCTTGGCGCCTGAAGCGCTGATGGTCCCGGGCAAATAGAGGTCGTCTTCACCCGCGATCCCCACAACTCCGTAACCTGCGCCACCGTTCGCCGCAATTGTTCCTCCCACATAAATCGATGTGAAATAATACTCTTCATCTTCCCCGTCGTAATAACCGCCGGCTAACAAACCTACCGCGGCGAGAGCATCATCACTTTTCGCGCTGATAGACGAAGCTTCATCGACGTAGATATAGCTATCATTCGACATCACGCCGACAAAAGCGTCACCGGAAGCTTGCTGAGCCGTAAGATGGCTGTTTGTTATCTCAACCGGCCCTTCGGCTTCTATACCGATCTCCGCGTCAGACGTGTTTTCCGTGCCGGTCACACCCGAGGCTTGGGCGAGCAGAGTACTATCGGAGATAGACACTGATCCATTGATCGATCCGCTGGAAAAACCCATTTCATCCGCGAGATCGACGCCTATTGCCTCTTCGAAGTAACTCAAATCCAGTGCCAGGGAAAAATCCTTATCGTCATTATAAACTTCTATTTCGGCGTCCCCGGTGCCATTGGCCTTGGCAGTCAAAGTGCTGCCATCAATTTCCAACGAGGCATTATCTCCCATTAGATTAAAATCGATAACCGCGTCCTGTGAATCGGAGGTCGTCGCCGTAATCTGGCTGCCGGCCTGGATCTCGACGTCGCCGTTGGCTTCGAATTTGATCTGCTTGCCTTCGATGATCCCGGAATTGTTGATGGCATTGCTAAAGAGCGTACCCAATACCCGGGAAGTCAAAATAACCTTGTTTCCCGCCCGCAAAGTGCCGTCATTGATAACACCGGCGGCATCATTTTCCGGAGTTTCAGCTGCTATGTCGTTTACGTCCACAGCTATGTTGATCAAATTATAAGGATCCAAAGAAACCGTCATTTCCGATCCGGCGGCTAAAACGATGTTCCCCACATTACTGATGACCCCGGTATTAGTATTCTCCACAGAATTTCCCAACAAAGCGATAAACCCGCCCGGAGCGCTCAGCGCGCCGGAGTTTATCACCGATTTAGCGGTAGAATCATCGGGAATATTGAAAGTAAAAGTATTTACTGCGGAATTCAAGAAACCTGCGTCAGAGGTGGCCATGCTCAAAGTTGAAGCAACCAGACCGGCAGTATTTATGCTTGAACCCTGACCGAATAAAATTCCGTTAGGATTGATCAAAAATATTCGCCCTCCAACCGCATCATAATTACTGGAAAGAACTGACTTTAATGTGCCGTATATTTCCGAAAGTCCGCCATCGGAGGAAACCCGGTTCAAAGCGATGGCAGAAGTTGAAGGTTGAATAAATTGCACTGTTGCCGCAGAACCAACGTTGAAAGTAGCGTAATCTATGATAGCCCTGTCATTCACGCCTTGGTCAACATTCAAGGTATTACCGGATACCGTTAGTGTTGCCGTTCCAGAAACGCCGCTTGTCGGCAACGCATTCGTAGCCGGCTCAGCAAACCCTTTAACCGGCAAAAACACCATACTTAAAGCTAAGGTTAAAGAAACCGCCTTATAAAGATTCTTTAACATACTGCACTCCCTTTTTTCTGTTTCCGGGTTAATAATTTTTTCTGATCTGCCATGATCTATGTAAACCTCCTAATTATATAGATTTTAAATACTTTTGTTCCTCTTAAAATTTGAAATCGCCTTTATTTCTAATAAAATTAGAACATCCTTGCCGCGCTTTTCAGGGCGCGCAATCAGCTTTTTTTATTAGAATTTCGAGGTGAATTCACACCACATATGCGGATCATGGCCGTCAGACGGAGTCGGTTTACCCAACGGATAGCCTACCTCAACCCTAAAAGATAGATTATCGCGTAAATTAAACCTTAAACCATATCCAAAACCCTTGATGGTATGATTCTTCTTTTCGCCACTACCAACCCGGTTCAAACGGGTAGTTGCCCAGTCATAGAACAATACTAACCGGGTAGTGTCATACCACGTTTCCTCATTATGGGGAACTTTCCAGTCCTTTTTCAGGCAATATATAGGTAAGGACAGCTCCGGAGAGGTATAAAAGCCTTTATCACCCACATATTCTGCTGCCGGGTAACCGCGGACGCTGATCGGACCGCCGGCCTGGAACTGTTCTGAAGCAACTAAAGCGTTGTTGGAATATTGAGCCATGTTCTTCCAGAGCAAGGTTGTTTCCCAAGGCATTTTCTGTAACCTGAAGTAATATGCCGGGAACTTGGTGAACTGCCCGCCGCCGCCAGCGCGAGAGCCATAAAGGTCTTTCTTATCCATGCCGCCTAAAAATTCCTTGATCCCCTGGTCGACTTCTACAGAAGCGATATTTCTTCCCCAGGCATCCGCGGAATCCGAATCCGCTCCAATTTTGAGCACCCGCAGATCATCGCGGGAAGTCCTGGTGCCGATCAAATAGTTGTCGATATTCTTGTAATCGAATCCCCCGTTCAAACGAAGGTCCCAGGCTTGAGTATTGATCAAAGCATAGCTTGAAAACAATCCGTAGATCTCCGCCTTGCCTTTAGAAGCCAGGTCGGTAAATTCTTTGCCTAAGCGGGTCTTGGAGATCAGGAAATAACCGCCGATATCGAATCCATCATTGATCGGGAAGCTGTAACGCCCCTGATACTGAAGTAAATGTTTCGCTTCGCCGATCAGGGCTTTGATGTAAAGTTTATCGTCAAAACCAAAAAGGTTATTGTCTTCTAAAACTAAAGAATAGCGGTTGCGGTCAAGGTAACGCGAGGCATAGTTGTCATATTCGAATCCCGCGTGGATCGGGAGTTTATCCTTTACGTCAATAACCACATCCGTGGTCCCTGCCGCTTTGCCGGGAACCAAAGTGACCCGGGCTTTCCTGTCCGGGGCTTCATTGATGTAAACCAGGGATTTCTGAAGAGCGGAATAATCGAAATATCCACCCGGTTTCAAATTGATCTTTTGTTCTAAAAGCGAAGTCTTGAAATGTTGGTTGCCTCTGATTTCCAGCTGGCCTAATTTACCTTCTACTACTTTAATTAAAAGGACGCCCTCTTTAATGCTTTGAGGAGGAAGATAAGCGCGGGAAGTTGCATATCCCTTCTTCCTGTATTCATCGGTGATAAGGTCAGCGATCTTTTGCATGCTCCTTAGGGAAAGTTCCATTCCCTGATAGGGCGAGGTGATTGCAGTTATTTCCTGCTGGGTAAGAAGGGTTGCCCCTTCGACGTTGATAGATTTGACTAAAACTTTAGGGCCGGTGTCCGAGAGCATTTCCGGGGTAAGCGTTTCCTGGGCTTTTGTCTTTTCTGTCCCGATCTTCTTTTCTATTTTCTTTTCTTTTTCAAGCTCTCTCTGCTGCGCGGTGATTCCACCTGCTGTTGGAGTTGTTTGAGCAAAACAAGTGATGACAAAAACAAAACCAAGAACCAACCCGAGACTTACTCCGAAAAGTTTTACCCTTTTCATTTGTTCGTCCTTTCTTTTTTGCAGGTTAAAAAGTCTCTTGCATTATTGGAGTTACAAATTACATGAGCATTGCCATATAATAGATTAAAATTTCTAATTTGTAAATGACTTTTTTACCTTTTTTTTGACTTAATTCCACCCCCTACTTTTTTAATGTTTTTTGAAAGTATTCTTACCAAAAAATGCTCGTTGATTCCCCCTCATCGTCCTGAAAATAAAAATTTTTAGAAAGTTGAAATTCAGCTATTGATAGGTTATACTTTTGTAAACATTAGGAGGGCTATTATGACAAAAACGTTTTTTATAATTTACACAACTACAATATTTTATTTTTCTATTCTGGTTATTAATGCTCTTGCGGCAGTAAACGTGCCGGTAGTTCCTTAGCCGATCAGCTACACCCTGTTTATCCTTAGCGGCGCGGCCTTAGGCAGAGGATCTTGGGGAAAAAATAATTTTCATGTCATTTTCACCCTTCTCACAGCTTCGGATGAAACTAAGTATTCCTCCTCATAAACATAGGCACAAACAAAATCTAACTGATTTTTTTTCGATAACTAACCATCTTTTCTACTTGGCTATTCCCTTGAACATATCTTTCATAGATGGCATTCCGGCAGCTACTTTCTGATACCCATAAGGAACTTCAAACAGCGAATTCGCCTGCTTGCCGGGTCTTATGTCTTTATACTCCACGATCCAACTGTTATCCCCCGCGGCCATTTTAACCGGAACGTCAATTCCATTTGTCATCCATTGAAACATGATCTCTTTCTTGTTATTTCGGATAAAAACAACCTTGTATTTGTCAGTCGACCGATCATCGATCATTTCATGGCCGACCAGCTTGCGTTCTATCTCACCTTCGACTTTTTCTTGAGTAGCCACTGCCTTAGTAGGGTCAAAAGCCTGCTCCATATACATTTTTTCTTTGGGCATAAGTATCCAGACAACGTTTTGGTCCATCCTGGTTATGATGATACCTTCATCGCTCGTCATCCTAGTTCTATCTTTACCCACAAAAATCCTGCTCTGAAAAACTTTCCCCTTATTTGTACTTTTTATAACCGCGGAAAATTCCGCCCTGGCCATGATCGGAAACAGTAAAACAAAAATCCCCAAGGCCAGCGATATTAACTTTCCCCTGTTTTTCATACCGCCCTCCTCTGTTTAGTTTATTATACCACTTTAACCAGTATTTTTCATCAACTTTGACTTTTTTGAAATCCCTTAATACTTATACATAATAATTGTTATACATTACTTTATCCAGATAACTGTGGCCCTGCTCAATGTCAGATTTTTTAGTGTAAGTGTCGAAGAATTGATGGCGAGATTAAGGTTAGTTTAGGAATCGTTTTTATTGTTGGTATGGGTAGAATTAAAATTGCGGATAACAATATAAGTTTGGCAAGGCTATAAAAAGAAAAAGCGCGGTAGTAGTACCCGCGCTGGGAAAACAAGGATCTTTAAGCGGCAACCAAAGCCACGATCTCTTTAAGCTGAGAAGGTGTGGAAATGGCTCGCTCTTCTTCAAGTTTAAGCAGGTTAGCCACATACGCAATAACTTCCTGCTTTAAGCCCGCGGCTTCTTCCTGGGCCCTGCAGCAGGAAACAAACTGCTTCAACTTCTGGTAGGGCAATTCGGCATTCTGGGCAGTATGCTGGATCTCTTTCCATTGATTGTCCAGCTCTTCCAGGCTGACTTTGGGCATCATGGCATTAGCGCCCGGCACGACCAAAGGAACAACCCCAGTGGCAACCGGCATAGCCCGGAAATCAACGCCGCCTAAACCTGAATTCAACCGTTTTAATAGCTCCCGCAAATTATCCAGCTTTTCTGATTGGCCTCCGTCCTTGGAGTTTTTATATTTCTCTATTACTTCAATAACCCTCTTAACCGCTTCTGGGTCAGAAGCAAACACAGGCAGTTTCTCTTGATTTAGAAGACCGACTAATGCGTCGATAACTGTATCCCCCATCTTCAGAACGCTGGTGATTACGGCCATTCGAATTTCAGGATCAGCTTTCTCTAACTGAAGCAGCATAGGCTGCATAACTATTTCTTTGTCTTCGATATGTTTCAAATTCCCCATGAAACTTATGATTTTAAGCCTTGCTTCCCGGTCTAAATCTTTTTTCCCTAAAAACTCATTCAAAGAGTTCAGCTCTTTAGAGGAAGGAGCAATGCCTCGGGCGCTGGTATATGCCGTTATTTTTAACGAGGCTAACAAAGAATCTATTTTTTCATCTGCTACTTGCCCGCCGTCAAAAGCATTATTATCTCCCGTATTTACCTCGCCGCTGGAACTGCTGCTTGACTCTCTAGCCGCTCCGCTGTATTTGTCATTGTCCTCGCGCTTGGTCTTACCCACAGTATCCCACGCGTTGAAGCGTTCATCTGTCGGCATTTTATCGCCGCCGTCTTTGCCGAGCTGATACGTTGTTTGAAGCATTTTTAAGGCCTCTTGAGCGATCCCTTTGTGTCTTTCGTTTATACTGCCGTCGGCAAGGCGCTTTTTGAGCACGGGATAGGCCTCAGGCCCAATCTCATATATTTTCGCTGACGCCAGTTTTGTTATTTCTTTGTCAGCTGGATCCTTCTCTCTTTTAAAGAGCTCATCAGCCCGGAAAAGAATATCATCTATACGCAGACTGGGATAATCCGAAAGCATGAACCCGCCGTCTTGCGCGGCGACCTTCGCTGCGGCCATGGGTGTTATAGACTGCTCGCTTATAACACCATCCCACTTCTCTACCCAGACTTTATACTGCGCTCTTCGGGAGATCTTAAACTGCCCAAAAGGGCTGTCAAGCATGATCGCGCTGGGGTTAACCCAATAAACCCGCCAGCCGTTCTCGGAATAAGGCGAAAAACTCCTGTTTTCTCCTTTATCACTGCTGACCCAAAGGATAGGGTTATTTTTAAAGATGAGGCTATCTTCGCTGATATTCGTCTTATAAAAAACATACTTGCCCCTCTTCCGGAAATCAGCTACCACCAAATTTCCCTTGATCTTATCAAATAAATCTTTTTCCACGTCAGTGACAGATTCTAGATCATATCTGTTGGAATGGATATAGAGACTCTTGAGGAGCTCTCCGGCTATCAAAGCTCTAGCGTAAGGAGAGTTAATAGTGATCTCTTCGGCGACCAAAACTTCTTTCTGAATGACTCCGCCGTCCCGCAGGCTGACGCCGCTGTCATTGTACTGCCGCGGCTTCTCCATCTGTCCCATATCCTGTAATACCGCGATGACATCATGCAAAGACAGAGTTTTTACCCCCTCTTCCATTCCGGTGAAGTCCGGGGTCAAAGGACCGTACTGGGCAATGATCTCTTCCCCGCTGAAAACCTGGGGATTGTTGAACTGGTCGATCTTGGTTGCGCTAATATAGACCCTTTCCCTCTGCAGCTCGGCCATTGTAACAGGCTGTTGCTCTTTGAACTGCCTGGCCTGGCTTATCCCTCCGGCGATCACTCCCACTTTTTTCTGCGCTTCTTCCACTGCTGTTTTCCATTCGCTTTCCGGCAGTTTTACCCTGCTTAAAAATGCCTGCTGCAAATTAAACCACGCCTCCTGCCATTGCGTTCCCAGAGTCATTGCCGTGCCGCCGTCTTTTTGAGCTTTTTTTGCGGCTTCATTCGCGCTGATCCGGGTTAGTATATTTGTTGCCTGTTCGCCAATTGTAGGGTCTCGGGATAATCCCATGAGCTTTGGAACCGCCGGCATACCTATTTTTACCAAGCCTGCGGCAGCAGCACGGCCGACTTCCTTAAAAGGATCGTACAGAGCATATATCAACGGCTCTATTACTTGCATGCCGCCTATCTCCGAGAGGATTTCGGCTGCAGCCAGCCGAATATCGCTATTCATAGGTTCGTGTAAAGCTTTGAACAATGGCGCTATTGCCGGCTGGCCTATTTTTGCCAGCACTGCGGTTGCGTTCCGGAGAAATACTTTGTTTGAAGTAGCCAGCTTTTTGACTAACGGCTCTACTGCCGGTTGGCCTATTTCTATCAACCCGTAAATTGCGAAAATCCGGACTTCTTCGTCAAGATAAGTCAAATCTTCGATAAAAAGAGGTATCTTTTTCTCAACCGGCAATCGGACTAAAGTTCGCAAAGCTATTACTGCATCATAACGGTACTTGACATCAAGACGATCCTTGATATCGAAACGGTCCTTGAAACTGAAATTCACCACTGATATAGCCTGTAAATACGGAATTGCCCGGGGATGTCCTATTTTGCCTAAAGCTACAACTATGGCCCGGCGGACAACATCATCATCTCGGTTATCTTTCAAGGCTATCAGTAAAGGGTCGACTGTGTGCGGTTCGCCTATCTCTCCTAACGCTTCGGCTGCTTTAATGCGGATCGCCTTATCAGGGTCGCTCAAGTCGGCAACATAGCGGATTATCTTCAGTTCTTTGGTTAATTTGCCTAACTTATCCAACTCCTCTGCGGACGCGCTGCGGACCTTACTATTCGGATGGCTCAAAAGCTCGACGAGGACAATTAACTTCATCTCCGGAGTTAATTCTCCAAATCTTTCCAGCCTTTTTAACGCGTTGTGACGAACAAGGCTATTAGGATCGGTCAATGCTTTCACCACATCCGGAAATGTCGATTTATCCATTGCTCGTTTGGCCATTTCCTGTATTAAACGAAGAGGAATTTTATAGGCTGTGCCACCGTCTTGACCGACCTTACCCGTTTTGCCTGAGTTGGCCTCGGCTTCGCGTTTGTCCTTAAGAAGAATGTCATCATGCTGTGCTCTCAGGAAGATCTTGGGGAAAGCTTTATTCATCGCCCTGGTCATAGTGTCTTTAAAATCACCTTTTATCTCTCCTGCAGCAATAATCCTGTCCCGGGAAAGGCTATTGCCGTACTTATCGCCCAAAAGCCGAAGAGCGTTCATCTGGATCAGAGGTCTAATTTTATTACCTTTATAAACACCAAGTAAATAAACATCAAGCAATATTGTTTCGATATCCCTGTCGTTTTGTCCTAACTGTTTTAATGAATTTTCGACGGCAGGATTTATCATATCATAATCGTCGCCCAGAGCCACCTCGACCAGATACGTGTATAAGGGATCTATTGCGCTCTGATCTTTCAACTTGCCCAGCATTTTTGCGGCATTCTCCCTGTCGTTGCGCGCCGCGTTATGGTTTCCTAATATTTTGATGTATCTTCGTGCCTGGATCGGATTATAGATACTTTCCCATAAGGCGATAAGCGGCCGCGAAATTATATTTCCTGGATTATTCTCAGCCGGAGCTTGCGTGCCGCCGTCTTTTTGGCTTTGCTCCGGCTGCTGCATTCTCTCCCAGGGAGTGTGATGGCCTATCACAAAACCAAGGGTTCCGGTGGCAAAACAAGATAACATTATTATCGCTACGCCGGCAGTCCCCAAAGGTGATATCGCGTTCAATGCCAGCCCCACAAGCCCCCCGACACCGACGTTCAACCCGCCGGCGGCCAAATCCTTAAAATGATTGTGATCTACATCATTAAAAGGATTAAAATGCATCATTTCCCCGAGCAG
>JAPLLS010000031.1 GCA_026387435.1 Candidatus Omnitrophota bacterium | reverse complement strand
TGAGATCCTGGCTGAATTCGCTTTGTTGAAACACGCCGGCCTGGTCCCGGATGAGGCGGCTTTAAGCACGGTATCTTTATTCAACCAGTTTACCAGCCGCAGAAAAGATATTAATAAATGCCTCCTGGTTTATCTGGATGATGGTTTCGCGGAGGTCATTTACGTTGACCGAGGGCTTTTGGAATTCAGCCGGGCCATAAGTTTTAAGAATGACGGTTTAGAATCCCTGGCCAAAGAGATCAAACTTACGGTTACGGTTTTAGAAGCCGAGGGCAAGTCCATCGAAAAAGTTGTAGTCAGCGGCAAATTTGCGGCGGTTCCGGAAGTTGTTGGGTTGCTGAAGAAATCTCTCGAGGCCGCAATAGAGACCGACGATTCCCTGGATACCCTTAAAGGTTTTGTCCAGGAAAATGCCTTGCTTAAGATCAGCTTGCTTCCTGAGGAATATAAGATCCGCAAGGTTAAAGAGACCAGGGCCCGCTCGCTAATTTATTTGGGAATACTTTTTCTTTTGAACCTGTCCTTAATTGCCAATATCGCTTTTTTTAAGATCAAAGCTAAAGACGGATATCTTTACGCATTGAAAGCCGAGATCAAAAAGATCGAGGCCCGGGCTCAGGGTTTACAGAAGGATATGGTTAGAACCCGGACTTTGCGCGAATACATCGGCTCCGGCAGGATGAAACTGGGATTGCTTTCTGAGATCTACCGGGCTGCTCCGGAAGGAGTTACTTTGAACTCGCTGGATATCAGCGGAAATAAAGGCCAGGGGGCGATAGTTGTTATCGGCCAGGCTCAGGATTCAGAAAGCGTGATCAAGTTTACCAATAGCCTGAAGTCTTCGCCTTTTATCCTGAAAACCGATGTGAACTACATAAATAAGCGCAGGCTGCCAGGCCAGAGCGCGGCGGATTTTGAGATCAGGGCGAATTTCTAAGGAAAAGCATGAAGAAAAAGATCAGAAGACAAGAGTTGATTTTGCTTGTGCTGTGGCTTATAATAATATCGGCTATTGGCGGGGAATTTATTATCCGCAAAGTCGGATCCCGGTTTTTTTCTCTGGATAATGAAATAACGCTGAATCAGGCTAAACTGGTCCGCCTGAATTCTATTATCAAACAGGAGAAGGAATTAAACGCCGATTATGACCATGTTTTCTCGGGATACATGCCGGTTAATGATTCCGACAGCCTGCTTCAAGAGATCGACGCCATAGCCAAGAAGCTTAACGTCAATATCATTAATATCAAGCCGGCGTCGACCAAAGAAGAAACAAGCTTCAAGTCGTATTCGATCAAGATCGAGGGGCAGGACGATGTTTATGCTATCACTAAATTCCTTAACGTCATTTGCGAGCGGATAAAAGGTTTAAGCATCGAACGTTTGCAGGTTATTGCCCAGAACCGGGATGAACCGCCTAAGGTAAGTATCGCGGTCAACGCTTTGGTGTTTAAATAATGAAAGCGCTCAATAAAGACACTTTTTTTAACTTGGTCCCCAAACTGAATGTTCTTTTGATCATTACCGCAGGGTTATTGACCGCGGGACTTTATTCGAGCATCAACCGGACGTATGATTCCACTAATGTTCCAACGAAGAGTAAATTGGCCCGTCCTCTGGAATTAATGGTTAAGAGCCAGGCATCGGATTCGGTTCCTTTGTTCCAGGAAGATATTTTTCGGAAGAAACCCCTGTTTAATCTGGGAACGGCCAAAAAGCCCGCGGCGGAAAAAAAAGTATTTGTCCTGCTGGGGGTTTCCATTGGCAAAAAAAATATCGCGGTGATCAGGGATAGCAAGAGTAATAAAGATTATTATTGTTCTGTAGGCGATCCGGTCGCTGATTATCAAGTTAAAGAGATCTTAAAAGATAAAGTAATTTTGGAGTCGTCTTCTAACGAGACACTGGAGATAAGCCGATGAAAAAAGTTTTCTTCTTAGCTTTTTGCTTTGTTTTCCTGGGCGCGAATGTATTTGCCCAGCAGGATAAAACCATAACTCTGGATGTCAAGGATATGGAGCTTACCGATGTGCTCAGGATGATCGCCGACCAGAGCGCGTTGAACATCATCGCCTCAAAAAATGTCAAAGGCCAGGTTACCATCAATCTGCAGGATATCCCGGTGGAAAAGGCTTTGGAATCGATCCTGATGGTAAATAACTGCGGTTATGTCAAAGAGGGGAATATCATCCAGGTTTATACTTTGCCGGAATTGAACCAGAAAGAACAGTTCTCCCAGCTTTATACCAAGGTTTTCCGGCTTCAGCATGTTAAAGCCGTGGACCTTAAGCAAACCCTTTCCTCGTTAAAATCGGGAAGAGGCAAGATGGAGATCGAGCCTAAAACTAATACTATTGTGGTTACGGATACCCAGGATGGTTTGAGCGCGATCGAAAAAGCCGTGATCGAGATGGATAAAAAACAGGAAACCCGGGTTTATAAATTAAATTACGCCAAACCGCTGGATGTGCAGAAAAGCCTGCAGTCGGTCATTCCGGCCGCCGAAGGCGATTTTCTGGCTGATGACCGCACCAATAGCCTGGTGGTAACCGCCTCGCCGCTTTTGCTGGATAAAATGGATACCCTGATCAGCAACTGGGATAAACAGATCCCCCAGGTATTGATCGAAGCCAGGATCCTGGAGATCACCCTGGATAAAAACCGGGTCCTGGGAATTGATTGGCAGTATCAGAATCCGGAAAAACATACTTTGACCGTGGGAGCCAAGGGTTTGACTTTTCCTGCCGGCGTGACTTCTGTGGACGCCTTTAAGATCGGGGTATTGAGCGCTAATGATTACGAGGTGACTATTAAAGCGTTGGAGGGCTTAACCGACACGAATTTGATCTCTAGCCCCAGGATCGTCACTTTGGATAATACCGAAGCCAAGATCCTCATCGGTTCCAGCGAACCGTATGAGGTTTTTCATTATGATACTGAGGGCCATGTTACCGGGAAAGAGCTAAAATTCGTGGAAGTAGGCATAAAGCTCACGGTCACTCCCAAGATCTCCCAGGATGGTTATATTACCATGAATATCCGGCCGGAAGTAAGTTCTCCCCGGCCAGGGACAGTAACCAGCGGAGATCTGGCTATTGATACAACCGAAGCTAACGCGGTGATGACCGTAAAAGACGGGAATACTCTGGTTATGGGCGGCTTGATCAAGGACGAAAAGCAGGAAGTTATCGCCAGGATCCCGTTCCTGGGAAGTATACCACTGTTAAAATATTTATTCCAGAATAAGTATAATAAAACCTCCAAAAAAGAGATCATTATTTTCATTACTCCCAAGATCGTCAGCCCGGATAAAACTTCATCTTTGAGCGAAGAGATAAATCTCGGGGTCAGGGAAGAAGCAATGTCCAAGACCCTGGGTAAAAAGACCAAAAAATGAAAATAAAAGTAAAAGATTATTTGTGGATGGCGGGATTAGGCGCGGCCGCTCTGCTTTTTTTGAATATCGTTTTTCAAGCGAGTTTTCATAAATACCGTTCCGCGGAAATCCAACTGGCCGAAGAAACCGCGCCGCGGGAAGCCAGGGTTGCGGCTCTGCCTTCAAGAACAATATTTTCCGGGCAAGAATTAAAAAAGAAATCTGTCCAACTGGAATTACTGGGAACGATCATGGGCCGGAATTCAACAGCCTTTATTTATAACCCGGAAACCCAATCCAGCGGTTTGTATAAAGTAAACAATGTCGTTGACGGTTTTAAAGTCGCGGAAGTGCTTTCGGGTAAAGTCATCCTGGAAAAGGATGGCTCGAAGCATGAGCTATTTCTGTCCAGCCGCCGGGTTAAGCCAATTAAAGAAAACGAATCTTTCGTGGCTAAAGACGAATCCGGGACAATGATCATCAGCAAGTTCCAGATGATGGCCCAGATGTTCAAGGCCAATGAGATCCTCTCCAAAATAAAGATCATGCCTTTAGCTGACTCCGCGGCCAATAAATTAAAAGGGTTCCGGGTGGATAATGTCCCCTCGGGAAGCATAATCGAGGAAGCCGGGATAAAAAGCGGGGATGTCATTTATTCCGTGCAGGGCCAGCGACTCCAGAGCATGCAGGATGCCTTGTCCATGTTCAACCGGATCCAGAGCCAATCCCGGGTTGAAGTGGTTTTGTTAAGGAACGATCAGCCGGTGACTTTGAAATACGAAATCAAGAATTGATCCTCTCATGGCCCAGACATTAGCCCAAAAATTAGCTATCACGGAAAGCCAGTGGCAGGATTGTTTATTAGAGCACGAGAAGACCGGGCTATCCCTGGTCCGGATCATTGTCCTGAGAGGCATTGTTAGCGAAGAAGAACTCCTGCAAACTCTTTCTCAGCAATTCAATATTCCTCTTATCCGTTTAAAACCCGAAGACATCGACTCCGAATTAGCTAAAAAAATTCCCGCCAAATTGGTTACCCATTATAATTTCATGCCTTTAAGAATGAAAGACAAGCTCTTGCAGGTCGCGATCAACGACCCGATGGAGATTCTGGCTCTGGATGAGATAAAGTTGTTCCTCAAACAGGATCTAGAGCTGTTTTTAGCTAATCAGAAAGACATCTTGGAATCGATCAAGAATTTCTATGGCCTGGGAGCGGAAACTTTGGAAGCCATGTCCGGCCAATCCATCCCGGACCTGGCTATGGTTAGCGGAAAGCAGGATATTAAAGACGAGGCGATCGACCCGTCGGTAATTAAATTTCTGAACCAGGTTTTTTCCGATGCCATCAAGCAAAGAGCCACAGACATCCATTTTGAGCCGTTCGAGGACCAGCTGCGGGTGCGTTACCGGATTGACGGGATTCTTTACGAGGTGGCTCTTCCGCCGTCGATCAAGAATTTTCAGTCCTCGATCGCTTCCCGGATCAAAGTTATGGCCAACCTGGATATTGCTGAAAAACGCCGGCCCCAAGACGGCCGGGTCGAGATCAAAATGGACGAAGAGGTTTTTGACTTGAGAGTTTCGATCATGCCTACGCCTTTCGGGGAAAGTATCGGGATCAGGCTCTTGCCGCGCTCCAGCCCGGTTATTGGCCTGGCGGGTATCGGTTTGCCTGCTGACGGGCTGAAAATTCTGGAAGAGACCATTGCCAAGCCTTACGGGATAATTTTAGTCACCGGCCCCACCGGAAGCGGAAAAACCACGACTTTGTATTCCTGTTTGAATAAGATCAATTCCGCGGAACGCAAGATCCTGACTATCGAGGATCCTATTGAGTATCAGCTTAAAGGGATCACCCAGATGCAGGTTGAGCCCAAGATCGATTTTACTTTCGCCAATGCTTTGCGTTCGATGCTCCGCCATGACCCGGACGTGATGATGGTCGGAGAGATCAGGGATACTGAGACCGCGGAACTGGCAGTGCGGACATCATTGACCGGCCATCTGGTTTTCAGCACTTTGCACACAAATGACGCCGCCGGAGGAGTGACCAGGCTTTTGGATATGGGCATAGATTCGTTCCTGGTTTCTTCATCGGTGATCCTGATCATCGCTCAAAGGCTGGTCAGGATGATCTGCCCTAAGTGCAAAGAGAAGATCCCGGCTAACCCGGAATTGCTCAAGCAGTTCGGGGCCGATAAAATCAGCACAGCCGCGGTTTTTCACGGCAAGGGCTGTGAATCCTGCCGTTTTACCGGTTACCAGGGCCGCTCCGGAATATTCGAAATGATGGTTATTACCGATGAGATCAGAGACCTGATCTTAAAGAAAGTCCCTTCGCACCAGATCAAGCAAAAAGCGGTTAGCCAGGGGATGAAAGTTTTAAGGGAGTCGGGCTGGGATAAAATAAAACTCGGCCAGACTACCATTGAGGAAGTCTTGCGAGTAACGCAAGAAGAAATTTAATTAAATGCCGCAATTCTCCTACAAAGCTAAATCCGGCCCGGGGCAGATCAAGACCGGAGTTGTTACAGCTGATAACGAGGCTGTAGTGGCCAAGAGGCTCCGGCAGGACGGGCTTTTTCCGGTTTCGATTGTTGAGGTTAACGCTCCGGCATTGAGGATCAGCCGCAGTAAAATAAATTCCCGGGATATCGCCGAATTTACCCGGCAGTTGGCTAATCTTATCCATGCCGGGTTTTCTTTGGCTCGGGCTTTAAACACTTTGAAGGATCAGGCTCAGCATCCCGGGCTGAAAAAATTGATCCAGCTAATGTCGGGCAAGATCGAGAAGGGGGCAACTTTTTCTCAAGCCCTCGCGGAATATCCGGAAACTTTCTCTTCGTTTTATCTAAGCATGATCAAGATCGGAGAATCCGCGGGCAACCTGGATGAAACGCTCTTAAGATTGGCGGATTTCAAAGAAAAAGAAGAGGAGCTTCTTTCTCAGGTCAGGGCGGCCTTGACGTATCCGATCTTTCTTTTCGCGGTGGGAATCATCACTTTCTTTGTTTTATTGACTTTTTTTGTCCCCAGGTTAGTGGGGATCTATTCTGATTTCGAGCAGGCTTTGCCGCTGTTGACCCAGGTCACGATTTCAGTAAGCTCTTTTATGAGCAAGTTCTGGTGGGTACTGCTGATTATAATTGCGGGGTTGGTAGTTTTCTCGCGTTATTATTGGAAGATCGAAAAAAACCGGCTGCAGATCGACAGCCTGGCTTTGCAAGTCCCATTGCTAAACAAAATTATTCAGCAGATCGAGATCTCCCGTTTTGCTTATGCTCTGGCCATGCTTTTAAAAAGCGGGGTGCCGGTTCTGGAGTCCATAGACGTAGTGGCTTTAAGCGTGGACAACCGGCTTTTTCGCCAGAAGATAAGCTCTTTTAAAGAAAAGATCAGTAAGGGCTCAAGCCTGAGTAATTGTTTTCGCGCCGAGAAAATTTTCCCGCCGGTACTTTCCAATATGGCCGCGGTAGGAGAAGAGGGGGGAGAGTTAATTGAAATGCTCTTTAGGATCGCCGCTAATTTCGAGGCCGAGGTCAACCGCACCGTGAAAACCATGGTATCTCTTATCGAGCCGATGCTGATCATTTTTATCGGCGGCATCGTGGTCTTGCTGGTTTTCGCGATCCTTTTGCCGATCTTTCAGTTGGATTTTTTTAATAAGTAATGCTATAATTAGGCCAAATGAAAAAAACCTACCTGATAAAACTTGCCATTATCGCCGCCTTAGTACTTATCGTTTATATCCCCGTATTTATTTGGATGTTTGACCGCTGGAACGTCGCCGGGACTTATTACAGCCACGGAATACTTATTCCTTTTATCAGCCTTTTTATCGTTTGGCAGAAAAGAAAAGAATTAGCCAAAACAAATATCAAGCCTACCCGCAAAGGCTGGTTATTGTTTATCCCCGGTATTTTAGTTTATATTTTAAGCGCCCTGTGGAGTGTCTATTTTTCCTCGGGTTTTTCCTTACTCTTGGTCATTCCGGGGTTATCGCTGTTATTTCTGGGCAAACAGTTTTTGCGTAAATTGTTATTCCCGATATTCTTTCTGATTTTTATGATCCCGCTTCCTGAGGTAGCAATTGCCAATATGAGTTTCCGGCTTAAGATTTTAGCTTCTCAGATCGCGGTTTTTTTAGTCCGGTTAACCGGATTATCGGTAATCAGAGAGGGTAGTGTGATCAAAACTGCGCATTCTTACCTGGTGGTGGAAGATCCTTGTTCGGGGATCCGTTCTTTGATCGCTTTGATCGCCCTGGGAACCTTGATGGCTTATTTCAGCCGTTTATCCCGGACTAAAAAAGTCATTCTGTTTTTGTCATCTGTTCCGATCGCGATTTTTTCCAACGTGATCAGGATCGCGGTTTTGACTTTAGTCAGCGAGATGTATGGCGCGAAAATTGCCACGGGATCATTTCATGATGCGATGGGATTTGTGGTTTTTGTGATTGCTTTTTTCAGCCTAGTTTTAGTAGGAAAGGTTTTAGAATGAAAAATAATAAATCTTTTAGCGCGGTAATTTTGATTTTAGTCATTAGCGGGATCATTGGTTTTAGTTTTTATTTTTCTGCGCCGGTTGAAAGCAAAGACAGTCCAATTAAAAACTTCCCTTTGGAAGTTGGAAATTGGAAGGCGCAGGATATTCCCCTTGATGAAAGAGTTTATGACCTTCTGGAAACTAAAAACTTGATCATGCGCGATTACCAGGATTCCCGGGGCCGTAAAATAAATTTTTATGTTATTTATTCCCAGGATAACCGTAAAGTCAGCCATCCTCCGGAGATTTGCCTGCAAGGGGATGGGGCTGCGGTCGTGGAAAAAACTCCTTTGAAAATCAGTTCAGCTATTAATGCTAATAAATTGGTTATGGAAAAGAAGCATAGCAGGGAACTAGCGGTTTACTGGTATAAGGCCGGCAGTCATTATACCGCTAATTATGTTGACCAACAGATCAGAATGTCCTGGGATCGTTTGTTGGGAAAAAAGACTTCCTTGGCCTTGATCAGAGTCATTGCCCTGGTAGAAAACAACAACGACCAGGAAGCATTGTCGAGAATTCGTGAATTTTGTGCTTTAATTGCACCTTTGCTTTCCAAATACGCCCCATAATGTTTCAACTTCAGTATTTCTGTTGTTTTTAATCAAGAGACGTATCCTCTTTATCTCCTTATAATTAAGAATAATACCTTTGAAAACGCTTTCTTTATTGTTGTAATTAGTGAACAATAGTTATTTATTTTTATTTGCTTTTTAGAGATTATTAGATTTTCTAATCTTTGAAGTATAACATCCTGCAATACAATAACTTAAAAAAATTAAAAAAGTATTTATTTTAAAATGAGGTTGGCACGGAAAATGCTTATTTACTTATACTATGGAAAGAATTCAATATTTTGTCAAAGAAGTTAGGGAGAGTTGGGCAGAAGCCAGAAGGCAACTAGAGATTTATTTCTTTTTACAGCGCTATATTGCCCGTAATAAAAAACAAAATAGAACAGGAAAGGTAATTAATGCGTAAACTGGTCAAAAGATTCATTTCGAAAACAACTAAAATCAGCGTAATCTTAATGCTGCTTGCGACTTTGTTTGTTTTAGAGCCGGCTTTAAGAGGGAAAGTATCTTTTGCGGTGACTTTTTTAAACGGTCCAAAATTCAGTTCTGAAGAAACTTTTGGGCAGCATTTAGTTTCCCCGGTTAATCCCATTATACCTGAGAAGAGCCATGCTCCGGAGCCCAGCACTTTTATTTTGATTTTGGCTGGGCTGAGCGGGATTATTGTCCGCTATGTGCGCCGCGGTTTTGATAAGATTAAACGGGTTATGGATGTGGTTTTGTCTGTTATCGGGCTGGGTATTACTTCGCCGATACTCTTGTTTGCCACAATCCTGATCAAACTTGATTCTCCGGGCCCGATCGTTTACCGCCAGAGGAGAATGGGCAAAAACGGAAAAATCTTTAGGATCTTAAAACTGCGCTCAATGAGGCAAGATGCTGAAAAAGGTACAGGTGCGGTTTGGGCTAAGAAAAACGACACCAGGGTTACCGCAGTGGGCAGGATGCTGAGAAAATCCCGGATCGATGAATTACCTCAATTGATCAATGTTTTGCGCGGAGAGATGAGTATTGTCGGCCCCCGTCCGGAGCGACCGGAAATGGTCCGTGATCTTAAGATCAAGATCTGCGATTATGAAAAACGCCTTTTGGTCAAGCCCGGAATTACCGGCCTGGCTCAGGTGAAGCACAAATACGACGAAACTATTGAGGACGTAAAGAAGAAAGTCAAATTTGACCTTTTATATATTAGGAAAATGTGTCTGTGGACGGATATAAATATCCTGGCCCAGACTTTCGGAGTAGTTTTGAGCGGTAAAAACGATAACTAGCAAAGGAGAAACAACGTGATGAAAGTTAACATTAAATTAGTTTCTTTATTGGTAATAGGATTCCTCGGTATATCAACATTAGCCTATGCTTTACCTGTCGGTGACATATTTTTTGGCAACAGCTGGGGACAAAGATTTGAGCAATCTTCTACCGAGGTTTATCCGGGAGAAGGGGCAGTGGGCCAATTTAACCAGTTTGCTATATTTTATCTTGGCGGGGCAACTTTTGAAACTCCGGCAATTAGAAGCTTTGGTTCTTCCAGCGCAGCTTCAAGCTGGAGTGTTTCTCCGCTTTCTCCGAATGTGGAATATGCAACGGGGCCAGCAACAAACTATCTTCAGTGGAATTTTATTTTTAATGATCCTATCAGTTCGGGGGCGAATTTCCTTTTTATGGCATCTCTGAATGATGACGTGAGAATAAGACAACACGTTACTTACAGCACTAGTGCCGGATGGCAGTATCCTTATATTACCGAAGCCGAATGGATTGGGTTACGCAGTGGACAAACGCTACCTGTTTCTTCACCGGTTCCAGAACCGGCGACCATGTCGCTTCTGGGCTTGGGAATTTTAGGGCTGTTCGGTTTAAAAAGAAAAGCTTAGGTTTCAACGGCAGAAGTAAATCGCTTTTGCCTTTTTTCCTTTTAGCAAAATTTTAAAAAGAAAAGGGGGTGAAAAATAATGAAGAAGATTTTCTTTGTTTTGCTTTTTGTTATGGCTACATGCGGAATAGCACAGGCATATTCGGTTACGTTTACTTCTGTATATGATCCGACAGATATCCTGTTGAATTCCGCGAATACTCCGTACGCGTACTCACATAGTATTATTGGACAGTATAATCTTTCGACTGATTCGTTTATTAGTTCTGAATTGTACTTGAATCTAAAAGACGATAATGACAGTCCAAGCGAACGAGTTTCTGTCTATTTAGACAATTCTTGGTTTGCGATAGGTAATTTTAATGCTGCCCAGGATGTTGAGTTAGACGGGGGAGTTATAAGTACATGGTTGTTTTTGAATGATGGGGTCCTCAACGTAAGCTTAGTCGCCACAAGGGGAGACTTTATTTTTGAAGACTCGACTTTAACGGTTAATGCTGATCGTAGAGGGGCTTCTCCGGTTCCTGAGCCGGCAACAATGTCGCTATTGGGATTGGGTATTTTAGGATTGTTTGGGTTAAGGAAGAAGGCCTAAATGCCCCCCGAATGTGGTGCATTTTCGAAAATGTAAAGCAAGGGGGGCAAATCAGCTTTAAGTTGGTTTGCCCCTTTTTTAAACGGAATCATAAAAATGAATGGGTAAAAGACAAAATATAGTGTTTCAAACTGAAGACAGAAGCTTGACTTCTGTCTTTTTATTGAAAAATAGATAATAAAATTGTTAAGGAAGTTTTTGGAAATTATTTTGTAACTTACTGATAAATTTAGGGATTTAGTCTTGACAAAATAGGGGGAGAGTGTTATACTTTCTCATTATGTTGTCAAAAATAAACATCAAGGACAAAGCAAAGACAAAACGTGGATAAGAAAAAATCACTGTCAATAATTAATACTTATCATCTTGTTTTTCAGGCGCTTAGAAGCCAGCCAAAATTATTTATTCCTTATATTTGTTTCGTTTTGGTTGAGCTGGCTGTGCTCTTTTTGCTTTATGTTGCGCCCAGGCATCCTTTTAATGTTGTTTTAGCTCCTCCGATCAAAGCTTTCTTTGGGGAAGCGTTTCTTCATTATCCCACCAACTTTCTTTTGTTGCCTAAATTAAGTTCGTTAAGCCGCAATTTCCTTTCCTGTATATTAGGGGCGCTGATGACCGGATTCGCGGTGCTCATGGTTAGCGACGCCTATAACCAAAAAACCGTCCGGCCGACTGTTTCTTTGAAATCGGCTTTTAAAAAATACTTTTCGCTTTTTACCATTGTTTTAGTAATAACCGGGTTGTTTTTTGGACTTTTAAAGTTAGTGGAAATGGGATTCTCGTCTTTGTTGTTTTTAAAGCCGAAAGCTTGGTTAGGCCCGGTTGTGATCGCCATAAACATTTTAGTCGTGCTTTTGATCCAGGGGTTATTCGCGTACTCTATTCCTTTATTAGTGCTGGAGAATAATAAGGTGTTTCAAGCTATGGGAAGATCCTTGGGGTTATTTTTTAAATTGTTCTTACCTACCGTGGTTTTGATCGGGTTGCCACTTTTGACTTATATACCGATAATAGTCCTGCAGTATAATACTCCATTATTGATCAGTAAGGTTTTTCCGGAAGCGGTTTTATATGTTTGTATTCTCGCGGCGGTCCTTAATTCGTTCGTTATTGACTTGTTGATCACGGTTTCAACAACTGTTTTATTTTTACAAAATAGAGACTCAAAATGAGAAAAGCTAGATTAATACCTGTTTGTTTTGTTTTGATCCTGGCTCTTTGCGGCTGCTCAAACGACCAGTACGCCATTGAAAGGGAATATTGGAAAGTCAAGAAGCAGGCGGATAGTATCTTTAAAAATCCCGCAGGCATTCCGCCTAATGAGTTGGAGAGGGTCGTAAAACAGCTGGATGATTTCGTGGCCAAAAACCCGAATAATATTTTAGCGGTTGAATCCCAATTCCTCGTGGCCAGGCTTTACGCGGCCAAAAATGAATTTGAGGATTCCCGCAAGCGCTTTAAAAGCATAATGGCTAAATACTCTAAATCTGCGGTGGTCTGTTCCGAGGCTTTGTTTTTGATCGGCCAGTCTTATCAGGCTGAAGATAAATGGGAATTTGCCTTGGAGCAGTATAATAAGCTTATTGCCGGTTATCCTTTGACTGTCCGCGGGATGGAGGCTCCGGTTTATATCGCCCAATATTACAAAGTAAAATTCCAGCCGGATAAGATGCTTGCCGCTTTTGGCCAGGCTATAGATCATTATCGTTCTTTGGCCGCGAAGTATCCTGATTCACAGCTGGCTCTCCGGGCTTATAATTTGATCGCTGCTTGCTACGGCGCTACCAAAGATTGGCAGAATTCTCTGAGTACTTTAAATACCATTATCGATAAATTCAAGGCCCAGGTGAAAGTGGATACGGTGTTCTGGGAAATGGTTTTGATCTACAAGAAAGAATTGAAAGACGACCTGAAAGTTAAAGAAACCGTGGAAAGATTGATCAAGGAGTATCCGGACAGCAAGTTTATTAAACCGGCTAAAGCGCTTTTAAAGAAATAAATGGTAGACAAACCCAACGATACCTGTATCGAAGCTGAATTACTGGTCAAGAGTTTCCTGCAGGAGACCTTGCGGGAGATCATGGCTTTATTCAAGGTGGAATGCGGATCGTTGTTCCTCTTTGACTCGAAGACCAAGGAACTGGTCCTGGAATCATTTTATAATGCCCACCAAATACCGGTTAAAGGCATCAAATTCCAGATCGGGGAGGGGGTCACCGGAAAAGTCATCGCCGATAAGACTCCGGTTTTGGTCAAGGATATTGACCGGGATATCCGTTTTCATAAGAACGGATTCAAGCACTATCAGACAAAATCTTTTATTTCCGTGCCTCTGGCCAGCCCGGACGGAGTATTGGGGGTCATCAACCTGGCTGACAAGGCTTCCGGCGAGCCTTTTACCGAGCAAGACCTGGATTTCGCCACCAGCCTGGTGCAATACGCCGGGGTCATTGCTTATAACATTTGCCTGGCCGAAAAATTAAAAAGGGAAAAAGAAGCATTGGATAAGCAAAAATCCATGCTCGAAAAATACGCCTCGGTAGGAAAACTGGCGGCAGGCGTTGTTCATGAGATCAATAATCCTCTGGATGGGATCATCCGTTTCACCAACATGCTTTTAAATCAGGTGGACAACAATTCTGTGACCAGGGAATATCTTCTGGAGATCAAAAAAGGCTTGAACCGGATTGAAAATACCACCAAGTCTTTGTTGCAGTTCTCCCATCAGGTCAATCAGATCAGTGCCAGGGTTAAGACTTATGTTGACGTGCAGACTTGCGTCGAAGATTCTTTAAGCGTATTCGCCGAGAGGATGCGCGGCAATGTGGATATAATTACTAATTTCAGCCCCAGAAAAATAAAGATGCTGGATATCGGTATCGCCCATGTTTTTATAAATATCATTAAGAATGCCTTGGATGCCATGCCCGGGGGAGGGAAACTGAGCATTACCTCTGATCTGAAAGATTCTTACGTAGAGGTGATCTTTAAGGATTCCGGAGTCGGGATCCCGCCTGAGATCAGAACCAAGATATTCGAAGCGTTTTTTACCACTAAAAATGCCGATCAAGGGACCGGTTTAGGGCTTTCGATCTGCCGGGAAATAATCAACCGGTATGAAGGCGGTATTGAAGTGGAAAGCCTCTGTGGAGAGGGTAGCACTTTCCGGGTGATAATCCCGAAAAAATTCATTGAACATGTATAATAATTCCCAGAAAAAAGTCAATATTTTGGTGGTTGATGATGAGCCGCTGGTCAGGAGGTCTTTAAGTGAATTTCTGACCCTGGAAGGCTATACGGTGTCCAGCGCCAGTAACGGCCGTGAGGCTTTGAACATGCTTAAGGATTATCTGGCGGATATCGTTATTTCGGATATGAAGATGCCGGAGCTGGACGGGATACATCTTTTAAATGAAATTAAAGAGAAATTCCCGGCTACTTCGGTGATCATGATCACCGGTTACGGCAGTATTGAGAACGCCGTTGAGGCGATCAAGCAGGGCGCATTCGATTATATCACCAAGCCGATCATCGATAACGAGATCCGGGTGGTTTTAGAAAGGCTGGTTCAGCAAAAAGAGCTCGTGGACGAGAATATCAAATTAAAAGAGCAGCTTTCCGCAGCCACCAGGGAGCGGTTTTACAATATCGTGGGTAAAGACGAGAAGATGCAGAAGATCTACACTCTGATCGAGGCGATCTGCACTACTCGTTCTACGGTGCTTATTAACGGCGAATCCGGGACCGGAAAACATTTGGTCGCTCACGCTATCCATGAGTGTAATGAGCTGGAGAAAGGCAAGCCCTTTGTGGAAGTCAGCTGCGGGGCTTTAACCGAGACTTTGCTGGAATCCGAGCTTTTTGGCCATGTCAAAGGTGCTTTTACCGGCGCGATCAAGGATAAAGTCGGCAGGTTCGAACTGGCTGATGGCGGGACGATCTTCTTGGACGAAATTGATGCCTGCACCCCTAATTTACAGGTTAAGCTTCTAAGAGTCCTGCAGGAAGGGGAGTTCGAGAGGGTAGGGGAGTCCAATACCCAGAAAGTCGATGTCCGGGTTATTGCCGCGACCAATCAAAGTCTGCAAGACCTGATCGCCAGAGGCACGTTCCGTAAAGATCTGTTTTACCGTTTAAATATTATTTCCATCGAACTGCCGCATCTGCGTGACCGCAAAGTAGATATCCCGCTTTTAGCTAAAGAATTTGTGATCAAGCACTCTAAAAGGGTAAGTAAAAAAATAGACGGGGTATCCGATAAAGCCTTGTCTATTCTTATGAGTTACAACTGGCCGGGAAACATCCGCGAGTTGGAAAACGTGATCGAGAGGGGGGTAATTCTGACTCAAGGGCCGATGATAGTCCCGGAAGATTTTCCGGAAAGCTTAATGGCGCATAGAAGCCGGGGAGAATTAAAAGAGGAAAACCATAAATTAAAAGAAGCGCTCAAAGACCCGGAAAAAGATTTGATCACCAGAGCTTTGGATTCGGTGGATTGGAATCGCAACGAAGCGGCCCAGGTATTAGGGATAAACCGGACTACTCTTTATAAAAAGATGCTCCGCTACGGATTATTAAAACAAAAAAGGGGAACCGCGGGAATAAAAAATGTTCGGTAGGCCACGGAAACAGCCAGATTTCAAGGATTTGGTCAACGACCAGGATTGGCAGAAGATCCAGGATATATTTTCTTCAATGACCAATATCAGCCTGCGCACGATCGACCCTGAGGGTAAGTTGATCACTACTCCCAGCGGCCAGAGTCAGCTTTGTCAAAATTTCCTTAAAGATTCGACTTACGGGATGGAAGTCTGCGGTGATTGTCTGCCGACTTTTCTGGGAGGAAAATCCGTAGTTGACCGCAATTTAAGTTTTGTCTGCCCTTCGGGATTCCATAATTTCTTCGCCCCCGTAAAACTAAACACTAAAGTTTTAGCTTATATTATCTTAGGCCCGGTAGTTCTGGTCATGCGCAAGCCTAAAGACAGCTATAAAAACCTCGCTGATGAGCTGGATGCGGATTTAGATAAGTTATGGGATGCGATATCCCAGGTCAGGGTAATATCTTTTCATCGGGCTCAAACCTTGATGGAATTGATCGTTAAATTCAGTGAATTCATCCTGGCTTTAGCTCACGAAAATTCCAGAGACGGGAAAAGATTTCCGGCCGCGCTGTTCGAGAGATTCAAAGGCATGCTGGAAGTTTTATTGGACCTGGCTTTGCAGATCAGCGGAGCGGATATGGGTTCAATAATGCTTTTGGATAAGAAGAAAGAAGAGCTGACTATTCGCGCGGCCCGCGGGTTGCCGGAAAGTGTGATCAAAAACACTCATATTAAGCTGGGAAACGGCCTTTGCGCCACCGCGGTGATGGAGAACCGGCCGTTATTGATAGACGATAAGCTTTCAGATAACCGGATCAAGAAATATCTTAACCGTCCTTATCTGAAATCTTCGATGATCTTACCTTTTGGAACTGAAGAAGAGGCGATCGGAGCCATCAATCTGGGGGCGCTGGAAGTTTCGCCGGTAAGGTTCAGCCCGGAAAATCTGCAAGTCATGCACAAGGTCATCGGCCAGGCGGTCGACGCTTTGTACACTCCGTTTAAAGAGCACATGCCCAGCAAGTCAGCTTACCTGGAAAAACTCCTCTAAAATAATGGAGACAACCGACCCTATTTTTCCTTCCGGCCGGAAATGATATTTTATTGACAAATATACCTTCCTATAGTATACTATTTTTAGTTCATCAAAAAGCACTCAGGGGGGTGAAGTATGAAACCAGAAGTAATAGTAAAAAGGACACTTTCTTCTAAAGAAATAGATCTCTTGTCTCGTCTTGAGTTTGAAGGAAAAGAAGTCTATACCAAAGAGGAAATAAACCGCTTTTGTGGTACCACGCAAAAAAGCGCGTATTTAATAAAGAAGCTGCTGGAAAAAAAGAGGCTTAGGAAGATCATAAAGAATACTTATCTTTTTATTCCAATGAAAGCTCCCGGAGGGAAATGGGCAGGTAACGAATATGTGATCGCAAAAGCGCTGCTAAATGGAGCAAAATATTATATAGGTTACTCCAGTGTATTTAACTCTTACGGCTTTACCGAACAGGTCGCGCAAATGATACATGTAGTAAATGATAAATATTCTTTAAAGAAAGCAGTTGGCGGAGTCAGGTTTAAGCTTATTAAAGTACTGCCCGATAGAATATATGGCTTGGAGTCTCGAAGGATCAATAGGGAGGACATCGATTTCGCTTCAAAAGAACGCGCTTTGATAGACGCATTTGGATTTTATGATGTAAAGAAAGCCTCTGATATTTTAGCCGAACAACTAAAGAATATGGATGTGAAAGTCCTTGTGGATTATATCGCCCGATATCCCGTTCAGGTAATCCGCAGGCGCATGGGATATTTTTTGGAGAGGCTGGGAGAGTCCCGGAAACTACTTGGCAAAATCGATACGGGAATAAAGGGGTATTCTTTTTTGTACGATACGGATATAAAAAAAGGTAAAGCTGATAAGAGATGGAGAGTTATCGTCAATGGATAGAGATAAGCTTGAAAAAATAATACCATTTATCGCCCAGAAGTATAACTTCAGGCTTGAGATAATCGAGAAGGATTATTATTTAACGATTATCTTGAACAGCGTAGAGTCACATTTAAGCCAAAGTTTGGTTTTCAAAAGCGGGACGCTTTTAAATAAAATTCACCTTAATTATCACAGGTTAAGCGAAGATATTGACTTTACATACTTCAGGCCTGAGGGCCTGGAAACTCGTTCTAAGCGGTCGCGTGCAATGACGCCGATAAGGGAGAAGATGCCTGCATTGCTAAAACTCTTGGAGTTAAAAAGCGAGAAACCTGAAGGAGAAGGAGCCAGCAATTCCACTCAGTATGTGTTCAACATCTCTTACCCGTCATTTATTACAGGAAAGGATGAAAACATAAAATTTGAGGTTTCTCTTAGGCAAACACCGATTGAAAAGCCGGTTCATAATGCCATAACACATTTTTTTAAGGATCCGTTTACGGAAGAGGACCTAATCCCTAAAAACAAAATATTATCCCTTACATATAACGAAGCCGTAGCAGAAAAACTTAAAGCCGCGATCACGAGAAAAGAAGTGGCAATTCGTGACTATTATGATTTATGGTTTATCGCCGAAGCCAAGTTTGATTTTAAGGACAGGCATTTTCTATCTATCTTCAAGAAGAAACTTGAAGATGAGAAATACAGAGCGAACTATTCGAGCAACTTTGGCCTGGATCAAAAATCTATAGAATTACTTCACAGGCAGATATCAACGGAATTAATACCTGTTATTCGAATAGGCGAGAGTTTTGATCTCGATAAGGTCTTTGAACGGTTTAATGTGATTTTGCAGAAGGTGTGAGGATCAAATATTTTTTTATCGTTCTTTTCGGTAGATAGAAGAGAGGATCTTCAATTCTTCGCGGTATTTGGCGATGGTGCGCCTGGCCACGTTCAAAGAGTATCTTTCCTGCACTAACTTCACGATATCCTCATCGCTTAAAGGCTGTTTTTTATTTTCTTCGGCGATCATTTCCTGGATCAGGTTCTTGATCTGCTGAGAAGATACGCTTTCGCCTTCGGCGTCATTCTGGCGCAGACGGCTGGGAAAGAAATCCTTGTGGGCAATGGTTCCCCGGGGAGTTTGAGCGTATTTAGTCATCACTACCCGGCAAACTGTGCTTTCGTGCATTTTGATCTTTTCGGCGACCTGGGCGAAAGTTAGCGGTTTAAGCAAGGACAAATCTTCACGGATAGCTTGTTCTTGGATCCCGACAATAGTTTCCATGACCATCCTTAAAGTGCTTTGGCGCTTGGAAACCGCGCGGAGTATTTCATAGGCTCGCTGGAGTTTGGTGGTCAGAAATTCCCGGGTTTGTTGGTCAAGGTTGCCTTTTTTGATCATTTCCCGGTAGGATTTATTGATCATCAAGTGCGGGATGTTTTCGTTATTGATCTTGATCACCAGTTTTTCTTCGTCTTCTTCGATAACCACATCCGGGATGATCTGTTGAATGGCATCCGTGCAATAATCCCGGCCGGGTTTGGGGTTGAGTTTAGTGATCTTTTTGATCAGAAGGTCGACCTTTTCCTGGGGTTCTTTGAGTTCTTTGGCTATTTTGGAGTAGTTCTTCTTGGCTACGTCATCTAGATGAAATTTGATTATTTTTTCCAGTATGGGATCGCTAATATTGCTTAGTTTGAGCTGGATCAAAAGGCATTCCTGGATATCCCGGCAGGCTACGCCAGCGGGTTCGAATTGCTGGATCAAGGCCAGGGTCTTTTCTCCTTGAGCCAAAGGAACATTCAAAGTCTGGCAGATCTGCTCCAAAGAAGTCTTAAGATAACCGTTTTCATCGATATTTCCGATAATTTCCTGGCCGATACGCAGCTCTTCATCGGTTTCAGCAAACATGCCCAGCTGCCTTAAAAGGATGTCCAAAAGAGACATCTTCTTAGTAATCAGGCTTAAGGCGAAGTCTTGTTTGTTTTCTTTATTGTCATCTTGACTGGTATCAAGGGGTTTTCCGTAATCTTCTTCGGCAGGGGGGAGGGAATCCAGCAATTTTTCCAGGTTTTCCTGGGATTCGGCTTTCTCTTGCTTGGTTTCCGGTTGGTATTCTTCCAGGAGCGGATTATCCAGCATTTCGGCATCAACCAGGTTCTTAAGGTCCAATAGCGGCAAAGCCAGGATCTTTAAAGACTGGCGCATTTCCGGAGCCAACAGTTTTCTGAGTTCAAGTTTTTGTTTTAGTTCCATATGCTAATTAGTATAGCACAAATAAGAACCCTGTACAACCTGCGAGGTTGTACTAAGGGTTAATTTTCTTACTTGACAAAGTTCCCAGGGTAAATTAGAATAATATTAATGGGTAGGTACTCAGAATAACCAGGGTGTTAAATATGAAGCCTAAGGGGCGGCCTAAAAAGCGCAGATTAGTTAAGGATGACCCTAAGATCATCCAATTTAGCCCCAGGGGCAGGCCTGGAAGGCCTGATGAGGCTGAACTGGCAATGGAGGAGTTTGAGGCAATAAGGCTGGCAGATTGCCTGGGCCTGGACCAGAAAAAGGCAGCCCGGGCTATGCATATATCTCAACAAACCTTTAGCCGGATATTAAAGAAGGCCCACAAAAGTATGGCTGATGCTTTGGTTAATGGCAAGATCTTAAAGATCCGGGGAGGCCATTACTTGATCAGCGCCCACCAGAAAGTGATCGACAAAACCTTCGACAAAGATCCCCAAGCCAAGCAGGAACAGAAAGAATTCGGTTTCATATAATCCTAAAATTGCCATAATTTTGGCAAAATTAGCCAGAAATGTGATAAAATAAATAAAAACAGGAATGTCAACAATGGAGCCTTTGGATGGATAAAAATCTTGAAGAGTGGTATGAGTTACACAAATTTCATTTCTACAGCGGCAGTTATGAAACAAAGGATCTGGCTGAATTTATTGGAGTGAGTGAGCGGACAATTCAAAGGTGGCTGAAAGATAAAACTAAGCCTAATGATAAGCAATTAGCCAAGATCAGAAAGTATCTAGAAAAACAAGAAAGCCCCAAGGAAGCCATATAAGCCCCTAAAGACACTCTTTTTTATTTAATCTTGAATGTCGCACTTGGGCGTATAATATATCTTATGTTAACTTGATATAATAGCGAAAATTGCTCAACTTGTTGTTGAACAAAGAGTTGCAATAAATGATAATAACTTGTGGATAAGCACTTTTTGACTTACTTAGACTTACCGGGATTATTTATTTTATGAACTTTATTGCGGGAAATATCCACAGAGAAATCTGGTAATATGTGCGTTATTTATCGGGAAGAGATTTTATTTTGAAGTGGATTAATTGGATTTTATTTTACGCAGACTACAACAGTATTTGTGAAATAATATGGCGGATTTTGATCATTTTATCAGTGCCGCCAACATAGATCACTTGGCCGGCTGTGCCGTTGGAATCTCCCGGAGTAGTGGGTAAAGCATTCAGAACTACGCTGTTGTTTTTGAGGTTATCCATGCTAGCTAAAGGCCCCTTGGTGATATCCTCTACTGCCAGCCCCCTCTTCACTTCCAGGTTGCGGTAGACCCCGTATTTTGTTTCATTGTTCTCGTTCTTTTTTATGGCGGACAGCTGTAGGTGCCGTCCCAGTCATTGGTACATGATTCGCTGCAGGAATAAAGAGTACAGGCGAGTTTGGCAGTCCACAGACATAATGACTGAAATACGCATGTGTCACTTACTCCCCATGTTTCTCTTGTCGTACAGCTATTGGCAACGTACCATGAGCCACACCCGGGATGCCAACCATCGGAGTAGGTTCGGGCTCCGCATTTTTTCGCCGGATAGTGAGGCTGTTTAACACAGACATTAGCCTGGCAGTTCTTGGAACCTGCGGAGTTTTGACATTTCCAGGTCCAGGGTCCGGTGCCGGTTACGGTAGTATTGGTTCCGATGGCGCACAAATTGGTAGTCGGTGCGGACTTGAGAGTCTGTCCGTTGCTTGTGCCACAGGCCGGCGGAGTTAATAAACCCGCAATGCAAGGACATGATCCTGCTGCTGTGGTGCAGTTCCACAACCAGGGACCTGAACCGGAAGGAGTTGAAGGTGTGCCGATGGCGCATAAGTTAGTAGCTGGCGCAGAAGTAAATAACTGGCCGTTGCTGGAACCGCAGATCGCCGAAGGTATGGCAGCGGAATTGGCAATACAGGGGCAAGAATAAGTACCGTTCTTACATGACCAGATCCAGGGGCCGGATCCGGAAGGAGTCGTAGGAGTACCTACAATGCACAGATCTGTGGTTGGTGCGGCAGTCAGGGTCGCTCCGTTACTGGCTCCGCAGATCGCCTCCGGTAAATTGTTAGGAATCGCGATGCAGTTAGTGGTGTTAGTTCCTTGAGTGCAGGTCCAGGTCCATGGTCCGGAACCCCCCCCCACAGTTGAATTAGTGCCGACATCGCACAAATTCGTGGTTGGTGCGGAACCCAATGTTTGGGCGTTACTGGAGCCGCAAGTTGGTACAGATGTGGCGGAACCAGTGAAATTTATCCACTGGGTTCCGTTGTAGTATTTTAGTGTTTTTTCTCCTGCGCCCACATAGTAAATCAGCTGGCCAGCATGCCACGGAGAAGGCGGGTAAGTCTTCAAAGAATTCAATATTACGCTGCTATTGATATATAGTTGTCCATCTTCAAGGTTATTTACAGTGTCGTAACCGCTCCCCCCTACTGCCAGCCCCCTCTTCACTTCCAGGTTACGGTAAACCCCGTATGGCGAGGGGTAATAGGTACTAATGGTCAAGGTTTCGGAGGTGTTGGATTGGCCTAAAGCGAAAAAAGGAATTCCGGCTTGAAGAAATACTAATGTTAAAAACAGGAAGGCGGTTTTAAACACTATTTCTCCTTTGTTATGTTTTTATCAGGAACCAAGTTTTTGCCAGGTTCCGGTCCCGTTATAAAATTCCAATGTTTTTCCACCCGGAGCCGTAGAATTATTAAAATATAACTGTCCATCGCGAGGAATTGATGGCTGTGTGGTTTGCGAGCCTAGGATTATGCTGTCAGCCACAAAAACCTGGTCTTTTGTAATGTCATTTATACTGGTGATTCCTGAAGTGTGAGAATCAGAGATATTTCCCACAATAAGTTTATTTCTGACTTCCATTCTAGTGAATACCGCATCAGGAGAAGGAAAATATGTAGTAAATGAAAGTGATTCGGTTTTATTGGTTTGAGAGAAAGCTAACGCGGGGATAAAAACCAGTAATAACACTCCAAAAACAAATTTGATTTTCATGACTACCTCTCTCCTATTTACGTGCTTTTTAGTCAGCGACACAAACTCTTATATAAGTCGTAAACAAGGTCGGGGGATTTGTCCCGGTTAGAGCATTCCAATACCATTGAGTATGAGTTCCGGCCGGGCATTGAGGTTCAAAAAGCCCGCAGGGAACCTCAGAGTTCCAACAAACGTAAGAAGGCGAATCGGTCCGAGTAATTTTTAAATAGCGCATCGTTAAAACATATATCGGCCCAGCTGCAGGAGGTTGGCAGGTATTGCCGGAAGGACAAAATGTACATGGCTGACCTGTCAGGCAAGGGACAACAGGGTCCTGGCACGATTGGCCGCTTGGGCATCCCAAGGTGCACGGCGCTAAGCACGACGTGCCGCTTGGACATACCCCGGTGCACGGCGCTAAGCACGATGTGCCGCTTGGACATACTCCGGTGCACGGCGCTAAGCACGATGTGCCGCTTGGGCATCCCGGGCATGACGTAACACAATCACTAAGGCATTTGGTCCCATCGCATACATCGCCGGTGGCATTGATGTTATTGTTAGCCTTGATGTCACCATTGACATGTAATTTAGACTGAGGTGACGATGTGCCTATACCCACATTGCCGGTATTGTTGTTATAAATATCTGTTCCGCTTGGCAACCAATAATTGGGTTGCGGGGCTGGTTCCGTCAGATTAACCCACCCGGTGCCGTTATAGTACCGGATCATTTTCATGTTCGTATTATTGTCAAAATACATCACTCCCTCGTTTGACGGTGAGCTGCTAGGTTGGGTGGTAGTGGGATTCAGTTTCAAGTTCCGGTACACTCCGTAAGGTGAGGGATAATATGTGGTAATAGTCAGGGATTCAGTGGTGTTCGATTGCGCAAAAACAATCGAGGACAAAGAACAAAGTATACAGAAAACTGAGATAATTTTATGCATTGAGCACCCTTATCTAGAAAAGACAATCATTAAGGCATTTGGTCCCGTCGCATACTTTTCCGTTAGCCTTGATGTCACCGTTAGCCTTGATGTCACCGCTGACGTGTAATTTATACTGCGGTGACGATGTGCCTATGCCTACTCTGCCGGTATTGTTGTTAAAAATATTTGTTCCGCTTGGCAACCAATAATCGGGTTGTTGGCCTGGTCCCGTAAGATTAACCCAACTGTTGCCGTTATAGTACCGGATAATTTTCATGTTTGTATTATTGTCAAAATACATCACCCCCTGGCTAAAAGCTGATCCGCTGGGTTGGGCGTTGGTGGGATTCAGTTTCAAGTTTCGGTATACCCCGTAAGGTGAGGGATAATATGCTGTAATTGTTAAGATTTCTGATTGATCGGATTGGCCTAATGCAAAGAAAGACATTTCAGCTAGAAACCCGGCTAATATCAATAGAATGAAAACAGTTTTAAACATGCTTATTTTTTAGATTTTCTTAACTGCAGTATTAACAAGCTGATAAGATAAGTTGTTATTCCCAGGATCGCCGAGATAATCAAATAACCGACCAGGACAGGAAAAACTATCTTTAAGAACGATAACTGCAATAATGATTTCCAATGAAAATCTTTTAACAGGATCTGCCATTGGTTGTATAAATCATGCCAATTTAAATGCATTATACCAGCGCCAACTTTGATTGACAAGACAATTGTTAAAAGGCTGGTCCAGGTATTGGTAAGCAGCGCGCCTGCTACCGCAGCAGCCCGGTTAGCCCGAAAGATCGATGCCCCTATCAGCGCGGCAATCGGCCCTGCGCCGGGCAAAATACCCAGAAAGACACCTATTCCTAGGCCCAAAGCTATCCTCTGCGGCGTATCATGAGTGCGAAAAAGCTTCAAATAGAGATATTTCAGGGTTCTGGCGAAGAACTTATTATTTTTTTTCTTCATCTTGAAGGATTCGTTTAAGGATCTTGCCGCTGGAGTTTTTGGGAAGTGATTTTCTGAATTCGATGTTTCTAGGGATCTTATAAGGAGCCAGGCGGTCCCGTAAATACTGGATAATTTCGCGTTCGCTGGCTTGGATTTCGTCTTTAAGGACTACGAAGCCTTTGGGCACCTCCCCCCTATGCTCATCGGGAATACCGATTATCGCGGCTTCTTTGATCTTGGGATTCTGATAAAGCACCTCTTCTATCTCCCGGGGATAGACATTCAGCCCCCGGACATTGACCATTTCCTTTTTCCTGCCGACGATATAAAAGTATCCGTCTTTATCCATCTTAGCCATATCTCCGGTGTAAAGCCAGCCGTCTTTTAAGGCCTGAGAAGTCGCTTCCGGTTCATTTAAATAACCGGTCATTACATTCGGCCCTTTGACCAGCAGTTCGCCGACCTTGCCAACGGTTAACTCGTTACCTTTATCGTCGACTATCTTTATTTCCACGCTGCCGGCTAAGCTCAGGCCGATCGAACCCGGTTTACGCAGCCCTTTGATAGGATTAAGGGTAACCACCGGAGACGCTTCAGTCAGCCCATAGCCTTCGATCAAAGGAATCCGGAATTTTTTTTCAAAAGATTTGAAGGTTTCTACCGGAAGCGCCGCAGCCCCGGAAATGCACAACCTTACCGGATTAAAGAGTTTGATCAAAGGACTGGCGAATATTCCCGGAAGTTTAATGTTTTTTAAGAGAGTGTAGATCGAAGGGATCCCGGTAAATATGCTGACCCGGTTGTTCCTTATCGCCCGGATCACCCGTTTGAAGGGTTTTAAAGATTTCATGACCACGATCTTCCCTCCTACCAAAAGCGGCAGGTTCATGCAAACTGTAGCGGCAAAGGAATGGAATAAAGGCAGTATGCAGATAAAAGTGTCCCGGGAATTAGGTTTGAGATTGGCCGCGCAGTCCAGAGCGTTGGAAACCAGATTATTATGGGTCAGCATCGCGCCTTTGGGATGGCCGGTGGTTCCGGAGGTATAAAGGATAACCGCAATGTCCGTTCCGGAAATCGATAGTTTTTTTAATATTGAGGTATTTTCTTTTTTGATCTCAGAAAAATCAAGGATATGCGGTTTTAACGCCGCGGAAGTGCAGATAATATGTTTCAGACAATCAACGCGCAGCCGCAGCTCTTCAGCCAGCTGAATGTACGGCCGGGAGGTGATGATCCCGGCAGCCTGGCTGTCCTGGAGGATAAACTTAGTTTCCTCCATTTTATACATGTAGTTTATGGCAACTACCGTGGCCCCGGCTTTAACAGCGGCATAATAAGAGATGATGAATTCCGGGCAATTATCCAGCTTGCTCATATTCTTTCATGTTTATCCTCCGGCTTAATTCCGGGAATTTACCGGATTTATAACAAGGCATATACTGGCTCATCAGGCTGATGTATGTCTCTTTAGGAAGTTCCCGGGCAATAAATTCCATGATCTTCCCGGTTCCGGATAGATCTTGAGGAAGAACCAGGTGGCGGATGACCAGACCTTTGTTTATTATACCGGATTTGTCTATTTGCGCAACTCCCACCTGGCGCTGCATTTCTTTCAAGGCTTTTTGATTGTATCCGGGGTAATTCGCAGCTGATGAGTATTTTATTGCCGTTTCGTTATCCGCGTAGCGCATATCCGGCAGATAAATATCGACGATACCTTCCAGAAGCGCTATCATTTCCGCCAACTCATAACCGCTGGTGTTATAGACCAGGGGAATATTAAGGCCTTCAGGAATGGCGATCAGCAAAGCTTTGAGGATCTGCGGCAGGACATGGGTCGGGGTCACCAAGTTGATGTTGTGGCAGCGGATATTCTGGAGCTCAAGCATGATGTTGGCTAATTCCCGGCTGTCGACTTCCCTGGCCGGGCAGCTCTCCTGGCTGAACTCGTAATTCTGGCAATAAACGCAGGCCATATTGCAGCCGGCAAAAAATATGGTTCCTGAACCGTTCTCCCCCGATACCGGAGGCTCTTCTCCGTGATGAACCATGAAGCTGTAGACCCTGGCTTTCAGCCCGGTTTTGCAGAAACCTTTTTGATCTTTTAGGCGATCGACTTTGCACTTGCGCGGGCAAATAACGCAGGATCCTAGAAGTGTGAAAGCCTCTTGCGCCGTTTTTTCCAGTTTTCCAGTTTCGAATGTTTTTAGATAAGATGGTTTCATATACAACCTCGTAGGTTGTATTGGTTAATTTGTTGGGCATAGAGTTTTCTGATCTCTAGGAAAATCCGGATGTATTCCGGAGTCCGGTAATCGGGATAAGTCCATTCCCGGGGCTGGAAGCTGTTCTTCTGGTAAACCAGGGTTACTTCGGCAAAGATCCCTTTATCCAAGTAGATCCTATGGCTGTAATCTTTGGTTGAAGCCAGGACCAGTTTGGCCATCGTCAGATAGCCGGGGTCGATATTTATTTTGCGGGAATTTTTTTGGGATAATTTTGTTTCGATCTTATTAGTCAGAACTTTTATCGCGGCCAGACGCTCGGAAGGGACCAGTTTAGTAAAACACAGAAATTTCCTTTTTAGCCCAACGCCGAATTCTTCCCGGTAATAATCGGTGTAGCTGAAAGGAATGACCGGGCTTGCATAATCAGTGCTTCCGAAATGGCGACGAAGAATCCCTTCAGCTTTCTTGAGGAATTCTTCGTCTTTGAATATCAATCCGATCACAAGCTTTACCGGGTTTGGGGAAACTATTTTTCCCATGGTAATTTAGCCGATAAATTGCTTGACGTATTGGGCTATTTTTTGCCGGGGTTGATCTTTGATCTCGTTAAAGAATATGGCGACATTGAATTTGCCGTCGGGGTCGTCTTCGCTTCTTACGACAACTCCGGTGCAGTCCACATCGTAGTTGCTCTTTACGCCGTTTTGAGCGATGGGAAGATTAAGTTTGATCCGGACCTTGGTAAAAGGCGGGACGTATTTGTCAATAGTGCAATACGCGCCCAGGCAGCTTATATTATGAGTACTGGTGACAAAATCATATCCGTTAGTAACGACGCTGATCGGAAGTTTCTGATCGATACGCGGATTTAATCTTCTCTCCTGTTTTCTCATTTTATTTCGCACCTTCCCCTTCCGCGGGTTCTTTCTTTTTTATGGATTTAAGCCAGCACTTTTTGGTGCAGAAAAATTTCCCGTTACGGTAATAGCTTCTTAGTTTTTTTAAGGGCTTGTTGCAGCCCAGACAGTTAGTCTGTTTTTCAACTACAGGTTTTTCTTGCGCTGCTGGTTTTTGTTCTGTGTCTGCCATGGTAGCTTTAAACTCCTTTATTGTTGTTTTAACTGCATGTTTAAAAAATCATTAAGTCTTTTCTTTTCCTGAGGGTCCCATTCAAGAAATTCGGCTCCTAAATGAAATTTATCCTGACGGGGAAAAGGCATTGACCAGACGATTTGGGCTATTGGCCTGATTACTTGCGAGAGCAGATTGATCTCCAGCATTACCGGAGTATTCGGAGGGATGAACTCTCCGGAGATGAATTTGACCCCGGAGGCGCTTAGATCTTCGCTGACAGTATTGGTAACTTCCTGGGAACCTCTAACTTGACAACTCAGAGGGCCGGAAAAATTTATACGCGGAGACCGCCTCGATTCATTTGTTCTGTTAAGCATAAAATGTCTTTCTAACAGATGAACCGTGGCTATTCCATCTATTATTATATTATGATTATAACATATATTTCGACTATGTCAACCCGTCAAATCCCTCATTCTATCTCAAAGGAAATAATCACGTTAAATGATAATTGCGGGTAGTCAAGTTCCTTGGGAAAAAGCGGGAACGGCGAGGCGTCCCGGATAGACCTGAGCGCGGTTTCCCTTAAATAGTAATTTGGCGATGATTTTTCTTCGATCAAGCGGACGTCTCTTAGTATCCCGGTCGAGGAAATGACAAAAGCCATGTAGACCTCTCCTGTTTCGGAGCGGCTGAAGTTCTGATAAGCGGCTCTGCGGATCTTTTCCCGGACAAACTGGTAATAACTTACGTAAGTCGGGTTATTCATCTTCTCCATATCCACCGGAGGAAGAGTGATCTTCTTTTTTACGGCAATAATGTCAGGTTTGATGATCGCCGGCTTGATCAACGCCTGCTGATGGGGTAAAGCCGGGCGGTTTAGTTTTAGGATTTCTTTATTCGAGGGAGGGATCAGGCTGTTTTTGTCAAAAGCGCTTACCTGCGACGGAAGTTTTACCTGATGCGCCTTCCTGGAAAGCATCTGTTTTTGAGTTTCAGTGAGCTGCGGCGGATTTTTAAGATACGAGATCTTGACCATCAGGGGCTTTTTGGCAAAAGGCAGCAAGTTAAAACCGGGATAATTAATGACCATCGCGGTGTGAGCGAGCAGGGAAAAAACCAAGGCTAATTGAAAATTCCTATCGGAAGGCATATCTTTTCTCTTTTTAATCAATATATTCCCTATTGGAAAGCTTGTCAAGGAAAAACCGGGGACGGTTCTCATTTATTTCCAAGGCCGATTCCCATTTAAAAATAAATGAGAACCGTCCCCTATTTCTTTCCCTTTTTCGGTTTTTTAAAAACGATAAGTGAATTTTGCGATAAAGTTGCGCCCGGGCGAAGGATAATATACTTTTTTGCCGGTTGTCGGATTGCATGTTGCGTATTCGGAATATTTCCTGTTGAGTATATTGTTGATCCCGAATGTGGCTGTCAGGCTGCGATAAACATACGAAACGTTCATATCAGCGGTAAAATAACCGTTTAATCGCGAAAGCGCATTAGCTTGATCGTTTATAAAAAAGCGCTCACCCACATAATTCTCCGTGACATTTAATGTCAGTTTCTTTGTAAATAAATAATTAATTCCGACGCTCGCTTTGTTACGCGGCACCATTGGTATAGTTTTCTTGTCATATGTGCCCTCGTGAAACAGGCCGCGCGTATAAGAATAATTTCCTTTTAGAATTAAATTCCGGCCCAGCCCTGCCTCAAGCCCCAATTCTGCTCCTTCATGCCGCGTCTTATCATAGTTTTTATTTGAGTACGACGCATAATCATAGTACAGCTCATTTTCTATATCCATCCTAAATATTGTCAGGTCAGCCTTTAGCTTAGAATTGAAACGATGTTTGATCCCTATCTCGTAGTCTTTTGCCATTTGAGGCTTGAGGGTGGTGTCTATTCCGTGGCTGGGCCAGGTTATTGCATATTCGTCAGTAGCGGGAAACCGGAAACTCTGGCTGATATTGCCGAAAATGCTTGCATTATCCGTGTATCTCCACGCCAGGCCGGCATTATACGCTTTTTTCGAAGGGCTGATATTTGTGTCGAGCGTATCAGTGCCAGGGGCGTTATGATAATCAAACTCATATTCAGCTTTCTCATAACGCCAACAGCCTGAGGCGAACAGATTTTCCAAAACGGCAAATTCGTCGTGCACATAGTATCCTTTTGATATTTTATTTACGCGGGTGAATTCCTGCTCCACATCCGAATAATCGGACACGTCCGACGAATAATCCGCGCGGTAAAGATCTATGCCCGCGATGAGCGTGTTGCCGTGGTTCGCGACAGGCTTATCCAGGATATATTTTGGAGTTAATCCGAATGTATCGATTTGTTCTTTGCGTATAGGATTTCCCCATCCGCCGTAAAACACCCTCCAGAATGTATCGACATTCCTGCTGCGAAACGACGCATCCAGGTCAAGCTTGCCCCAATCGTCAAATGATCTCGTCGCTCCGGTATTTACATACCAGTCATGATCCTTGGCATAGTCATCCCCGTATTTTGACGACGTGCGCGGCATTGCCTGCAAATCCACATCAGAAAGCTCTCCCGGTAATCCGTAATTGGAATAGTGCAATCCGTTACTCAGCCGCAATGAAAAGTCGGGGTTTATTTCAAAGTTGAGCCGGGATGAAAAGTCTTCAGCTTTATAATGGCTGTTTTCCCTGTAGCCGTGCGTTGAGCCGCGACTTGTTGATACATAGTATGAGAGCGCTTTTTGAGAACCGCCGACGCTGATGATTTGTTTATTCAGATCATAGCTTCCTGCCTGCGCCTCAATCTCCCAGGCCGGCTTGCCTGTCCCTTTTTTTGTGATTATATTTATAACTCCTCCGGATGCATTTTCACCGTAGAGCACCGCGCCTGCGCTGCCGCGCAGAACCTCTATCTTCTCAACCTGATTTAGGGGGATTTGTGTCCAGTCAGAGCCAGAAAGATCGACCTCATTTATCCTGCGCCCGTCAATGAGTACGACCGTATTAACACCAGCCTGTTCTCCGAATCCTCTTATATCAGTGGATACTTTTGTGTTGTTACCGTACCAGTCGCGTACGACAATGCCGGTCTGGCTCCGTAAAAGATCAGGTATAGTCTGTGCGTTTGATTGCCGGATTTGCGCCTGGCCAATAACACTGAGCGCGGTTGGCGCTTTATTGATTTCGTCTTCGTAACGATACGGCGTAACTACGATCTTTTCAAGATCAACCCCCTCTTCGGCGAATAACAAGCCGACCAGGATGAAGGTAATGGTTAAGGCTGTGAAAAACAAGACCGACTTCTTTAAAAACCCTTTCATGGTGCCTCCGTAAAAAAAACCTTGATCCTAGCCATAAAGGCTAAAATCAAGGGATACCCTGTAATTTCCCCCGATTTCTCCACGAATCAGGAACAAGCATCTATATTTATTACGGCAGGTCTTCTGACTCCCCTGTCCTTTAAACTAACCTTCCCGGCAGATTGCCAGTGGTTTTTTCCGTTTTAAACGTGGAGTTTAAAGGGTCCAACACAGGGATACAGCAGCGGGACTGTGGCCGCTTTTCACGGCCTTCCCTAACCGTACAAATTAGAAAGTTACTTCTTTAAAAGAACCGAGGCTAATTTCTCGTTTTTGATCGAATGGGCAATAAGCTCATAGGACCCGAAAAATATCGCCGAATAGACTAAAGTTGAAGCCGTAAAATCGCGTAAGAAAGGTAAAGCCATGGCGTAGCACTGGACCAGGCCCGCAGTAGTGCGGGGATACCAGCCCATCAGCCAGACACCGAAGTTGGAAACCGCGAAAAACAATAACGAAGAAACCAGGGAAAAAGAAATTACTTTTGTTGCGCTGGTCTT
>JAPLLS010000017.1 GCA_026387435.1 Candidatus Omnitrophota bacterium | reverse complement strand
ATCTTTTTAATGATACCCAGAAAAAAGAGCATAATTCTTTTTATCTTGGCCTGCCTTTTTTTGTCCGGCATTTCTTTTGTCCAAGCCCAACCCGCGGAAATTTATAATAACGGCGGATTCAACTCCTCGATCAAGATGTATCGGAATTCCGCCGAAAGAAACGAAATATCCGGATATCTTAACCTGGCGGCGATCTTCAAGGATATGGCCCGTTATGAACTGGGGATCAAAGTTCTAAACGCCGCCAGGATCAAGTTCAAGGATGATTTCCGCCTGCTCGGATACCTGGGCAGGATGTATTACCTTAACGGCCAGCTTGAACAGTCGATCAGCGTGCTTGAGCGGTTATCCCAGATCACGGCTAATGACCGGGAAGCGTTGATAACCCTGGGTTTATGCTACCAGGAAAAAGGAAACGATGCCGCAGCTCTGGAGTACTTTCATAAAGCGCTGGATGTGGATAGCAACAACGTAATTGCCCGCCTTTCTTTGGCCGACATTTATTACCGTCAGAATAGGTTGGAAGAATCCGCGCAGGAATACAAAGCTTTGAGTTTTATCGACGCCAGCATCGAGCAGATCTACGAATACTGGGCGGATATCCTTTTTAAAGTTGGAAGTTATAAAGAGGCTTTAAAGCTTTACGAAAAAATAACCTTTATGGAGCCGCAGAACAAAAACGCGCAGAAGCGGAGCCGACAGGTTGCTTATCACCCGGGGGAAAGTAGAGAATATGGTTGTCGACGAACCGGTAGTGGTCAGACCCGAGAAGCCCGAAGGCACGGTTACTTTATTCGACGTCAAATTCGGAAGTAATAATTTCTGGTCCAGCGCCGAAGACCGTTCTTACCGGGGGGAGATGGAGCTGAGCATCGATAACGGGATCATCAAGATCATCAATGTTTTAAGCGTGGAAGAATATCTTTACGGGGTGGTTCCGGCGGAAATGCCCACTAACTGGCCGCAGGAAGCGCTTAAGGCTCAGGCTGTAGCCGCCCGGAGCGAAACCGTGGCTAAACTCGGCCGCCACAGAAGCGACGGGTTCGATCTTTGCGCGGAAGTGCATTGCCAGGTTTATTCCGGAGTGGAAAAAGAGACAGAGCTGGGCAATATGGCGGTTGACTCTACCCGGGGAATGATCCTTGAGTATAATTCCAAAGCGGTGGACGCGATCTATTCTTCCAATTGCGGCGGCCATACCCAGGATAATATTTTCGGCGATAAGGAAGCCGTTGCTTACTTTACCGGGATAGAAGATATGGATGAGACTCGTAAACCGGTTTTTCCGCTTTCACCTTTTGAAATGGAGTCATGGCTTAAAGATCCGCCTGCCGGCATTTACTGTAATATTCCCGAGTATAGCAAATTAAGCGGTTTTCGCTGGATAAGGATCTATTCCGCGCAGCAATTACGGAAGATGATCGATAATTTTTCCGCAGTGGGCGAGATTAAAAGGATCGTCGTCACCAGGCGCAATCCTTCCGGACACGTGGATAAATTAAAGATCGTTGGCCTTGACTCTTCCTGCGTTATCGAGAAAGAATTGAACATTCGTAAAGTTCTGGGTAATTTACGCAGCAGCATGTTCAAGGTCGAGACCAAATACGGCAAAAATCACGCTCCTAAAGATTTTATTTTTTACGGCGGAGGCTGGGGCCACGGCGTGGGTATGTGCCAGGCAGGTTCCTGCGGCATGTCCAAGTTAGGTAAAAGTTATCAGGAAATACTCCGCCATTATTTCAGCCGGGCGCATCTAAAGAAGATATATTAAAATAATAAATATTTGTATTGAATAATCGGGTTTTCCGGTATAAAATTTCAGTAATGTCCAGTGTTAACTAAAGGGAGGGGAAAGATGCGGAAATTTTTGTTAGCTTTGATGATTTGTTTGATCCTGCCTTCTTTAGGCTGCGCGGGGCTGCAGCCTACGGCTCAGGTAGATAACAATGCCGGAACCCAGGCCATGCCGCCTTACAACGGACCCAGGGCTAAGATCGCGGTTGCCAATTTCGATATTAAAGCGGCTAAAGCTTATGGTGAGATCGGTACGGGTCTTAGGGAAATGTTGGTTACCGCTTTAGTTAACAGTAACCGTTTCCGGGTGGTGGAACGCCAGGTCCTGGACGCGGTCATGCAGGAACAGCAATTGGGAGCTTCAGGAGCAGCTGCTTCCGGGCAGTCCAGCGCGCAAAGAGGCCAGATCAAGACCGCGGATATTATCATTACTGCGGCGGTCACTGAATTCGAGCCGCAAGCAAGTGGTGGCGGTGGCGGGTTAGGCGCAGGCGGAACCCTAGGAGGAAGTTTGTTAGGCGCGGTGATCGGAGGTTCGATGAACAAAGCCCATATGGCTTTGGATATCCGCATTATCGATACTTCAACTTCAGAAGTTTTATCGGCTACCCGGGTTCAGGGCCAGGCTTCTGATATTGCCGGCGGGATCTTCGGCGGATTTCTGGGGAATACTGCCCTCGGGGTAGGATTAGGCGGTTACGCCAATACTCCCATGGAAAAAGCGATCCGGGTCTGCATAATCGAGGCGGTAAAATACATCGCTCAGACTACGCCTGCTAATTACTTTAAGTATTGATCCCGGATGTTGAAGAACAAGCGGGTTTTTAAGGGCAAGCTCATCAGTGTTTCAATAAAACGTCAACGCCTGCCTAATGGTTACATGGCCCGCTTGGAAGTTGTTGATCATATTGGCGCGGCGCTGATCGTGCCGGTCATTTCCCAAGACAAAATATTGCTCTTGCGCCAGTTCCGGCCGGTCATAAACGGCTATCTTTATGAGTTACCTGCCGGAACGTTGAACAAGAAAGAATCTGTAATTGCCTGCGCCCGCAGGGAAATAGTCGAAGAAACCGGTTACTCCGCCGAAAAATTCAGTTTGCTCGGCGAGATCTATCCGGTGCCCGGTTATTCCACAGAAAAGATCGCGATATTTAAAGCAGAACGTTTGTTTAAAAAAGAAGTCGCGGCCGAGAAAGACGAAGTTATCCAGGTAAAAGTTTTTAACAGATCTCAGATCAAAAAGCTGTTCAAAAAGAAAAAGCTTAAAGACGCAAAAACTATTTGCGCACTGGCCATGGCTGGCTGGCTCTAAAGGTCTAAAAAAGTATGCGGATCCTAAGATTCCGACATTCAGGTAAGACCGGATGGGGTATTCTCAAAGAAAATTCCGTCGTGGTTTTATCCGAAAGCCCCTTTAAGTCTGTAAAACCTTCCCGTAACTTAATCCCTTTATCAAAAGTAAAAATCCTTACTCCCACTCAACCTTCGAAAGTAATATTAGTCGGTTTGAATTATCGTGATCACGCCCGAGAACTTAAGATGGCAATACCCAAAGAACCGGTAATCTTTTTAAAGCCGCCAACCGCTGTGATTGCCCATAGGGAAAATATTGTTTATCCTCCCGGAGTAAAACGTCTGGATTATGAAGCGGAACTGGCTATTGTCATCAAAAAAGAAGCTAAGAATATTCCTGCTCGCCGAGCTTTTAAACATATCCTGGGTTACACCTGCCTTAACGACGTTACCGCCCGAGACCTGCAGAACAAAGACGTTCAGTGGACCAGGGCTAAGTCCTTCGATACTTTTTGCCCCATCGGCCCGTGGATAGAAACCAGTCTGGATCCTTCTAATCTTAAAATAAGCTGTCTATTAAACGATAAAATTAAACAGGATTCCTGCACCGCGAATTTCATTTTTCCCATAGATCATCTGATCAGTTTTATTTCCCGGGTCATGACTTTGCTCCCGGGCGACGTGATCTCAACAGGAACCCCTTCCGGGGTAGGACCGATGCGCCCCGGTGACAGGGTCGAAGTGCAGATCGAAGGCATCGGCAGCCTTACCAACCGCATAGCCGTACCAGTATCACCTCGTAAGTGATAATGGTCTACTTAGTGTCTACGGGACCGGTTGAGCATACCTTATTTCTTTCCTGAGCGGCGCACCTGAAGAGGCCGGCGGGGATTAGAATAGATAGGAGCGGCATGTGCCGCTAAAGGGAAATTCCCCCTCGGCGTCTCCCGCCTCGGGGTTGAATTTCCTCCAACAGTTAGGTAAGAGAGAAGATTCCCCCTCGCGCTATCTGCGCTCGGGGTCGAATTTTCTCTTTCTGGTAAGAGAGAAGATTCCCCCTCGCGCTATCTGCGCTCGGGGTCGAATTTTCCTTCTAAAAAAATGGTTGGGAAAATTCGAGGAGGTTCTATGTTGGGAATTCCTGATCCCGGAGTGTGGATAGCGTATCTGCTCTGTATTTTGAGCGTGGTTTTATGCGTGATTTACGGCGCGATCAATTGGAATAAAGGCGAAGAACAGGTATACCAGGAAGATGTCAAATGGGTTAAAGACGAAGAGGTTGTTAAAGAAGAACTATAATTTCCCGAGGAGGAAATCATGGAAAATATTTTTCTTTTAACGATCCTGGTAGTCATATACCTGTTTGCCATCGGTTATCTTGGCTACTATGGATACAGCAAGACAAAAAACGCATCGGATTATCTGGTCGCCGGAAGAAAAGCTCATCCGATGGTCATGGCTCTTTCCTACGGAGCCACTTTTATCAGCACCTCGGCGATCGTGGGTTTCGGCGGGGCGGCAGGCTTATTCGGAATGGGGTTGTTATGGCTGACGTTTTTGAATATTTTTGTGGGAATATTCATCGCTTTTATCGTTTTCGGTAAACGCACCCGCAAGATCGGCCATAATCTCGACGTGCACACCTTCCCGGAACTTCTGGGCCGGAGGTTTAAATCGACTTTCGTGCAAGGTTTCGGAGGTCTGGTCATTTTTTTGTTCATGCCCATTTACGCTGCCGCAGTTTTGATCGGAGCAGCCCGTTTCCTGGAATCCACTTTCCCGAATCTCATCAACTTTAATGTTGCGATCTTGATCTATACCCTGATCATCGTGGCCTATGTTTTTGCCGGCGGCTTGAAAGGCGTGATGTATACCGACGCTCTGCAAGGCACGATCATGTTCGTGGGTATGTCTATACTTTTGGTTTTTACCTACGTAAAATTAGGTGGCGTAGCTGTAGCGCATCAAGCGCTGACCGCTATCGCCGACAAGGTCCCGGCAGCCCTGGCAGCCAAAGGCCATTTAGGCTGGACGCATATGCCGGCAATGGGTTCGGAGTTGTGGTGGAACCTGGTATCTACTATTGTTATGGGCGTAGGAATAGGAGTTTTGGCCCATTTATGACCGTGAAAAGTAATAAAGAGCTGAATCGGGCAGTGGGAGTAGGAGGGATTTTTATCCTCTGTATGACCGGCGTGGCCTTTGTGGTCGGGGCGTTGTCCAACGTGTATTTTGTCAACAATCCTCAGTTCGGCGCGATCTCGGTCGCGGTAGCCAAGGGAAATGTCGACAAAATAATCCCTATCTACATCAACAGCGCGCTTCCGACCTGGTTTGTCTATGTTTTTATGCTTACTTTGCTTTCCGCGGCAATGTCTACCTCAAGCTCCCAGTTTCATTCTCTGGGAACCGCGTTCGGCAGGGATTTCTTGGAAAGAGGTCTGCTGCGCGGTAAAAATCCCAAACACACGGTGGCTTTGACCAAAGTCGGGATTCTCGTCGGCGTATTGGTCACCGTGATCCTGGGGTATAAGCTGCCGGATAATGTCATCGCCATCGCTACCGCGATATTCTTCGGGTTGTGCGCGAGCACATTCTTGCCGGCTTATATCGGAGCCCTTTATTTCAAGGGCATGACCAAGTCCGGGGTTATCGCCAGCATGCTGGTCGGATTTTTCGGCAATGTATTCTGGCTGTTATTTGTCCACCAGAAAGAGGCGGTGGCGATCGGCTTGTGTAAATTCATTTTTAGCCAGCCCACGTTATCGCAGTATCCCTGGAGCGTGGTCGACCCGATCGTAATCATTTTGCCGATCTCTTTGATTACGGCGTTTTTAGTCAGCTCATTCACCAAAAAACTGCCTAAGGACCATCTCGAGGCTTGTTTTAAACACATTTAACCTAAAGGAGGAACAGGATGTTACGACGTTTCTTGAGTCTGTTGATGATGGCAGTGTTGGCAACGGCGGTGTTCGCGCCCAGCGTTTTTGCCGGTGACAACCAGGATCTGCAGTTTAAAGCCGGTTTCTACGAGCGGCTGCGCCATGAATTCTGGAAAAACAACCAGGATATGAATAGCCAGTATTACGGCGGTGGCGACCGAAATTTTTTCAGGTTCAAGACCAGCATCTGGGGCCAGGCGGATTACCAGGAAGCTTTGAGCTTTTACGCCAAATTGACCAACGAGATCAAAAGCTATAATTTGCTGGGCAGTTCCGGCCGCAAAATGTATTATAGTGATCATCGCCACTGGGATCCGGATGAGATTATTTTCGACAACCTTTACCTGGATATAAAAAAATCATCGGCTGTGCCGGTTAGTTTTCGTCTCGGCCGCCAGGATTTGCTCGGCCTTTACGGCGAGAATTTCCTGATCTGCGACGGCACTCCCGGAGACGGCTCGCGCACGTTCTATTTCAACGCGCTCAAGTCCAGCTGGGATATCGACGACAAGAATACCCTTGATTTCCTCTACATCAATAATCCCCGCGATGACATCTGGCTTCCGGTAATTAATGAGGATAAAACTCCGGTGGCGCTCAACGTGACCGCGGAAGAAGGGTATGTTCTTTACCTGAAGAACAGGTCGATCAAAGATCTGGCCTTTGAGCCCTATTATATGTTCAAACGGGAAGATGATGATTACGGTTCATATTATCAGTCGCAAACCGGCAAGATCAATACCCTGGGTGTTTTCAGCAAGTACATCACCGCTCCCTGGACTTTCCACGCGCAAATAGCCGACCAGTTCGGAAAATACGGATCTGAGGACCGCACGGCATTGGGCGGTTATTTATTCGCTGACTATGATCTTAAAGATGCCCTCTGGAAACCTCAGCTTTCCGGCGGATATGTTTATCTTTCCGGAGACAAACAGGGCACAGCCAAAAGGGAAGGCTGGAATCCCTTATGGTGCCGTTTTCCGATCTACTCAGAACTTTACGCCCAGTCCTTCCAGTATGAATCAGGCAACTCTTACTGGACCAACCTGCAGATGTACCGCTTAGGCGTGACCGTCAAACCCACGGATAAAGCCAAGTTCAACTTAAGCTACAGTTTCCTGCGGGCTAATGAACTGGTTACCGGAGTAAGCTCTAATTACAACTTCTCCGGCACCGGCAAGGACCGCGGCCAGCTGATCCTGGCTAAGCTGGATTACACTTTCAACAAAAGTGTATGCGCCTATTTATTAGGAGAGTATTTTATTCCCAACACCGGCAATCGCGGTTTCTACACCAAAGACGCTGATCCGGCTATCTTCGTGCGCACTCAGCTTGAATTCAAGTTCTAAAGCTAAGCAAGGTTTCAGTTTGATCTTAAAGTGTCCCTCCCTTTTTGAAGGGAGGGACACTTTAAATCTTAGCTGAGGACCGTCCCTAAATTCTTGATTATTTCCTCTAAAAAGTGTATAATAAATTTCTCATGGATAACCAATCTAAGAAAATACTGTTTCTTTCCGGAGACCAAGCCCTGGCCCAGGCAGCTTACGAAGAAGGGGTGGGCTTTGCCGCGTCTTACCCGGGCACTCCGGCTACCGAGATCCTGGAATACCTTTCTAAATTTCCCGAAGTCAATACTCAATGGTCGGTAAACGAAAAAGTAGCTTATGAAGTGGCTCTGGCCGCTTCTATCGCCGGAGCGCGCTCGCTTTACGCCTCAAAACACGTGGGCCTCAACGTGGCCATGGACCCCTTGATGACTTCCGCTTATGTGGGAGTAGGAGGAAGTATGTCATGGTCCCCAAGAACGCCTTCCAGAAGCACATCGAGCTGGAAAAGAGAGTCTTGAAATTAAAAGCTTATTCCGAAAGATCGACGCTGAATAAGATCGAGATCAACGATAAAAAGATCGGATTCATCACCAGCGGCGTATCTTATCTTTACGCCCGGGAAATGTATCCTCAAGCCTCATTCCTGAAGTTGGGGATGACTTTTCCCTTTCCCTCGGAATTAGCCCGGGAATTCGCCAAAAAAGTAAAAAAGATTTTTGTCATCGAAGAGCTCGAGCCGTATATGGAAGAACAACTATTGCTGGCGGGGATCAAATTCAAAGCTAAAGACCCGTCTTTCCGGGTGGGAGAGCTTAGGCCCGAAGACATTCCGGATATCGTTAAAGGCAAAGTTCGTAAATACGTTCCCCAGACCAGCCGTAAGGCGGTGATGTGCCCGGGCTGTCCGCACCGCTCGGTTTTTTCGGTGCTCAAAAAACTTCGTTTAACGGTTACCGGAGACATCGGTTGTTATACTCTGGGCGCTTTAGCGCCGATGCAGGCGCTGCATACCTGCTTATGCATGGGCAGCGGGGTTACTTTTTTCGAGGGTTTTAAGAAAGTCTTGGGGAGGGATGTCGTAGGAGTGATCGGCGATTCTACTTTTGTCCATTCCGGGGTGACCGGGCTGATCAACTTGGCTTATAACCAGACTAAAGGGCTGATCATTATCCTGGATAATTCCACGACCGCCATGACCGGCAACCAGCCGCATCCGGCGGTGGGGATCACGATCAAGGGCGAACCTACCAAAAAATTGATCCTGGAAGATCTCTGCCGCGTTTGTGGCGCGGATAATGTGGATGTGATCGGCGCTTATGATATTAAGGCCCTGGAAGAGTTGGTAAAGTCCAGGGTCAATGCCGACGCTTTATCGGTGATTATCGTACGCACTCCCTGCCGGTTGATCGAGCGGACCAAATTAAAGCCTCCTGTTTTAGAAGAAACTAAATGTAAAAAGTGTTATCTCTGTCTGGGTCTGGATTGCCCGGCATTACGTAAAGACGAGAACGGTTTGATCAAGATCAACGGAAAGTTCTGCGTGGGCTGTAACCTTTGCGTGAATTCCTGCCCTGCGCAAGCATTAAGGAAAAATGAATAAATCCCAGACCATTAACGTATTCTTTTGCGGGACCGGAGGCCAGGGGGTTTTGACTGCCGCGGAGATCTTAGGCCAGGCCGCGCTCTTGGAAGGCTATCACGTGAAAAAATCCGAGGTCCACGGCATGGCCCAGCGGGGAGGGTCAGTGGAATCGCATCTGCGTTTCGGCAAAACTGTCTATTCTCCGCTTATTCCCCAAGGAGGAGCGGATTTTCTGGTCTCATTCCATAAAGATGAGTCAACGCGTTTAAAGGAAATCCTGCGCCCGGGCGGTGAGGATCTGACCGGATATATCGATAAGGGGGCGCATCTGGAACAGGGAGCGAAATACCTGAATACTTACTTATTGGGCGTTCTTTCGGAGCGTCTGCCGATCAAGGAAAATAACTGGTTAAAGGCCCTGGAGGCTGCTTTCAAAAATAAGAATCTGAAAGAGAATATCGCGGTTTTTCAAAAAGCGAGAAAAGAGGTGAGGCTGTCATGATCTGGAACGAGAAGATGGAATGCATGGACTTGGAAGACCTGAAGAATATCCAGAGCGAGCGGCTCAAGGATATCGCGGAGTATGTCTATCAGAACAATCCCGTTTATAAAAAGAAATTCGACGCGGCCGGGATCAAGCCCTGGGAGATCAAAAGCATCGACGATATCAAAAAACTTCCTTTTACGGTCAAAGAAGACCTGCGCGATAACTATCCTTTCGGATTATTCTCCGTTCAGCCTAAGAATCTGGCGGAGATCCATGTTTCCAGCGGCACGACCGGAAACCCCACGGTAGTCGGTTATACCAAGGAAGACCTGAAATTATGGGGTGAGGTGATGGCCAGGGCCTTTTGCTGCGCGGGCGCCGTGCCGCACGACCTGATCCAGATCGCCTACGGTTACGGGCTTTTTACCGGAGGCCTGGGCGCTCATTACGGAGCCATGGAAATGGGGCTGGTGATCATTCCCGCTTCTTCAGGACAGACTAAACGACAGCTTAAGATCATGAACGATTTCAAACCCCGGATCCTCGCTTGCACTCCCAGCTACGCCATGTATATGGCTGAAGAAGCCAAAGAGTTAGGGCTCAAACCACGGGATTCCAGTTGGAAGATCGGTGTTTTCGGAGCCGAGCCGTGGAGCGAGGCGATGCGCAAAGAGATCGAGAACACCTGGAACATGCTGGCTACCGATATCTACGGTTTATCCGAGATCATCGGGCCGGGAGTGGCCCAGGAGTGCACGCATAAAACCGGACTGCATCTTTTTTCCGACGTGTTTTATCCCGAGATCATCGACCCGAAAACCGGACACCAGGTCAAAGAAGGCAATAAAGGCGAGCTAGTGATCACCACCCTGACTAAAAGAGGGATACCTTTGATCCGCTACCGCACCCGGGATATCGTGAGCATTAAATATGAAAAATGCAAATGCGGCCGGACCAGCCCCAGGATCAGCAAGATCTCCGGCCGGACCGACGACATGATCATTGTCCGGGGGATCAACGTTTTCCCCTCGCAGATCGAACACGTACTGCTGGGTATCGAGGGAACGCTGCCTCACTACCAGTTGATCGTCGACCGCAGGGCCAATGAGCTGGATGAACTGGAAGTGTGGGTGGAAGTGGACCAGAAGATATTTTCCGACGAGATCAAGCAGCTGCGTGCTTTTGAAGATAAGATCAAGAAAGAGATCGATTCGGTGCTTGGTGTTTACGTCAAGGTTAAGCTCGTCGAGCCCAAGACCATCGCTAGAAGCGAAGGCAAGGCCAAGCGGGTCGTCGATAAACGAGTACTATAACCTAAAGCAACCGCGTAGGTTGTTCCGGTAGAGAAGGAGTAAAATATGAAACTTACCCAGATTTCCATATTCCTGGAGAACCGCAAAGGCAGGCTTTTTGATGTCTGCTCGCTTTTAGGCAAGAACAAGGTGAATATCCGTGCTTTAACCGTGGCCGAGAGCGAACAGTTCGGGATCCTGCGTATCGTCGTGGACAAGCCCGAAGCGACCGCCGCCCTGTTGAAGAAGCATGGTTTTGTGGCCAGCCTTACCGATATCGTAGCCGTGGAAGTAGCGGATAAACCGGGAGGGCTCGCGGATATCCTCAAGGTACTTTCTGTGAGCGATATCAACGTGGAATATATGTACGGGTTTGTCGAGCGCAAGTCAGATAAAGCGATCCTGGTTTTCCGTTTTGACGAGCCGGACAAGGCCATCGTGCTTTTAAAGAAAAAAAAGATCAAGGTCATCGGCAGGAAAGAAATAGGAGACCTTTAAAATGGAGATTAATTTCTGGGATAAGGAAATTGAAACCATCGATAAAGCCGCGTTAAAAGTTCTGCAGCTTAAACGTCTCAAGGAAACCGTCAGCTGTGCTTTAAAGACCCAGTTTTATAAGCCCAGGCTGAAGAAGGCCGGGATCAATTCCGCGGACGATATCAAGCACTGGGAAGATTATAAGAAGATCCCTTTGACGACCAAGGATGATTTGAGAGAGTGTTATCCTAACGGCCTGCTGGCCGTGGACATGAAGGATGTGGTCAGGCTGCATACGTCAAGCGGGACTACCGGGACCCCGACGGTGATCTATCACACCAAGAACGACATTAACCATTGGGCGGAACTGGTCGCCCGTTCGATCGTGGCTACCGGAGCTACCAATGAGGACGTCTTCCAGAATATGATGAGTTACGGGATGTTCACCGGCGGTCTGGGGCTGCATTACGGCGCGGAAAAAGTGGGCTTGACCGTGATCCCCATGGGCGGAGGCAATACCAAACGCCAGATCCAGCTGATGAAGGATTTTGGTTCAACTATTTTGCACATAACCCCCAGTTATATTTTGCATATTCATTCCAAACTCGGAGAGTCCGGGGTGGAGTTAAAGGACCTGCGGCTGCGGAAAGCTTATTTGGGAGCGGAGCCGTATTCCGAGAATACCCGCAAGAAGGTGGAGCAGCTCTTTAAGATCGATGTGTATAATTCCTACGGCTTAAGCGAAATGAACGGCCCGGGAGTGGGATTTGAATGCGCGCACAAATGCGGGATGCATGTCTGGGAGGATACTTATTTACTGGAAGTGATCGATCCCAAGACTGGGGAATCCCTGGGAGAAGACAAAGAAGGAGAGATCGTTCTGACGAATTTGACCCGCCGGGCGACTCCATTGCTGCGTTACCGCACCCGCGATATCGCGGCCATCCATAAAGGACTTTGCGGCTGTAAAAGGACCCACCGCCGGATTTCCCGGATCCTCGGAAGGACCGATGATATGCTGATCATCAACGGCGTCAACGTTTACCCGTCGCAAATAGAAGAAGTGATCATGCGCATTCCGCAAGTCGGCACGAATTATCAGATCTACCTGGAAAAAGAGGGGACTTTGGATAAACTGGTCGTCAAGGTCGAAATTTACTCCAAAATGTTCAGCGGCAACCTTGCGGAGATCGACGCGCTTAAATCCCGGATCGTCGAAGAATTGCGGGCGTCGATAATCATCCACCCGGCAGTCGAACTCCATGAACCGGGAAGCCTGCCGGTATTTGAAGGCAAAGCAAAACGCGTTGTTGATAACAGGGTAAAACTTTAGAAAATACAAATTATAATGGGGAGGAACACGATGGCTAAAGAACTGAATATTTTCGTCGAGAACAGGCCCGGAAGATTGCGCTCGGTGGCCGGGGTTCTTTCGGAAAAAAAGATCAATGTGCGGACCATGACCCTGCAGGACCGGGGAGAATACGGGCTGATGAGAATGATCGTGGATAAGCCGGAAGCCGCTCATCTGGCTTTAGCGGACAAGGGGTTCGCCTGCGCGCTCAAGGAGATCCTGGCCATAGCTCTTAAAGATAAGCCGGGAAGTTTCCTTAAGCTGGCCGACGTTTTTATGAAACACAGCGTTAACATCCTTGATGCCTACGGATTTGTTTTGCAATCCAGTAAAGAAGCGGTGTTCTGCGTTGAGGTCAAAGATACTTTGGCGGTCAAGAAAGTTTTGATCAAAGAAGGTTTTAAGGTATTAGAAGAAGAGCTTTACGAGTTTTAAATGATCATCGATATCCATACTCATGCCTGGCCGGACAAGGTCTCCCTGAAAGCCCGGGAGCACCTGGAGGAGCATTATACCGTTAAGTTATGCGGCGATCCCACCGTAAAAACCCTGCTGAGTTTCATGGACAGGAATTCCGTCGATCTTAGCGTCATCTGCGCGGTAGCCACCCGCCCCGAGCAGGTCGTTTCTATAAATAACTGGTTATTCAGCCTCAAAGAACCGAGGATAAAATTCTTTTGCGCTCTGCACCCGGAATACTCAGGGTGGAAAAAAGAATTAAAACGGATCCAGGATAAGTCCCCGGGAATAAAGCTTCAGCCGAGTTTCCAGGAATTCTTCGTGGATGATGAAAAGGTTTTTCCCCTCTATGAAGAGATCGAAAAGCTGGGATTATGCCTGTTATTTCACAGCGGCGAGGAATTGTCTCCGGAGTTGGTGATCAGAGCTACCCCGGAAAGGCTTTGGAACGTGCGTAAAAGATTCCCGGGCTTGAAAATGATCGCCGCGCATTTCGGCGGGTTCAGGCAGTGGGAAGAGGTTAATAAATTCCTTTTGGGAAAAGATATTTATTTCGATACTTCCGCGTTTTTCGGATATTTGCCGGATAACCAGGCCCGGGAACTGCTTTTAAGCCATAGGCCGGACCGTATTCTTTTCGGGACCGATTTCCCGATCCGGGACCAGAAAACCGATCTGGATTACCTGGATAAGATTGGTATTCCGGGGGAATTAAAAGAGAATATCCTTTATAAGAACGCCCAAAGGTTATTGGGGCTTTAAATCAAAAGGCCCTTCAGATGAAGGGCCCTTTGATGAGGAGATAATCCTCGAAGCTTGCGCTATCACTAACCTCCTGTTGAGATTGTGAACAGCAATGTTCTATAACAAGAATGCCATATAAAGTTCGAAATTTCAAGGCGATATTTGCTTATTTGGGAAAGCGGTTTCATATTTTATCTTGATTGGCGGGATAAACGTGTATAATATTATCCATGGAACTTAAAACAAAAATTAACGATCTGGAAAGTTCGCTTTTAGCTACGTATTCCCGCAAGAAGTGGGAGAAGATCAAGACCGGAAAACGCTCCGGAGTCCTGGTGCCGTTGTTTTCCGTTTATTCCCAGGATTCGATCGGTATTGGCGATCTCGTTGACTTGAGATCGTTGATCGACTGGTGTCAGATCTCCGGCAATTCTATCCTTCAGCTTTTACCGATGAATGAAATGGGGATGAGTTTCTGCCCCTATGATTCCACCAGTTCATTTGCCCTGGAGCCGCTCTATCTGAATTTAAACCGGTTGCCAGGCGCGGGAAAGAAAGCTCTTAAATCCCGGATCTCGGAGCTTAAAAATTCTTTTCCTGTCGGAAAACTTTACGTTGATTACCGGTTAAAAGCGGAAAAACTCAAAGTATTATGGGATATTTTCGATAAAGCCGAAGATGATTCCCCGGCATTCAAAAAATTTATCCGGGAAAATTCTTACTGGCTCGACGACTTCGCGCTTTTTAATACTCTTAAGTTCCTGGAACAGGGAAAAGCCTGGTTTGACTGGGAAGAAAAATACCGCGACCGGGATCCTTCGGCGCTGCAGACCCTGCTCGGGGAGCAGGAGAGAACGGTACTTTTCCATAAATGGCTGCAATGGCAGCTTTATCAGCAGTTCAAGGAAGTCAGGGATTACGCCAAAGAAAAGAATATTTTATTGAAAGGTGATCTGCCGATCCTGGTTTCCCGTGATTCCGCGGATGCTTGGGCTCACCCCGAGTACTTCAAACTGGATTTTGTCGCCGGAGCGCCTCCGGACATGTATTGCGCTAAAGGCCAGCGCTGGGGCACTCCCACCTATAACTGGGAAAAAATATTTTCCGACGGTGGAGTGTATTTAGAAGAAAAACTCAAATACGCCGAAAATTTCTATGATATCCTGCGCATTGACCACGTGGTCGGTTTATTCCGGATCTGGAGCATTCCTTATCATGACCCTGAGGAAAATATGGGCTTGCACGGGACTTTTGATCCCAAAGACGAGCATCTCTGGGAAGCCCACGGCCGCAAGATCCTGAGCTTCATGCTCAATAACACCGGGATTCTGCTTTGCGCCGAAGACCTGGGAGTCATCCCTAAGTCTTGCCCCAAAGCTCTTAAGGAGCTGGGGATCCCCGGCAACGAAGTCCAGCGTTGGACCAAAGAGTGGGACAGCCGCCACGATTTTCTCCAGCCTGAGGAGTACCGCGAATTCGCGGTGGCCATGCTTTCCACGCATGATACCACCAATTGGCCGGCCTGGTGGGAAAATGAAGCCGGGACCGTGGACGAAAAGCTTTTCGTGCGTAAATGTTTAGAGCGGGGGATAGATTTCAGCCTGGCTAAAGAAAAATTTTTTCATCCCGAACTTTCCCGGCACGGCAGGTTGCGCTGGCTGGATGAGATTGATTCCGTAGATCTTCTGGTTCATAACCTGGGCAAAAGCCATGGCGAACTTCGGGATTTCATCGATTTGTACAAAAATTCCTATCATGAAAAAGAAAAGCTCTGGAAACTTCTCGGTCTCAGCGGAGAAATGAGGGAGGCCTGCGATAAAGAGACCGTCAAAGCGATATTGCAATACGTCCTGGGAAGCGCTTCGGTTTTCGTGATCAACCTGATCACTGACTGGCTTTACCTGGGGGATAATTTCAAGGATGATGCCTATATTTACAGGTATAATACGCCGGGCACGGTTAATGACCGGAATTGGTCTTTAGTTCTACCGGTATCTTTGGAAAAATTGCTGGAGGCTGATAATAACAGCGAGATCTTATCGATGATAAAAGAGGCGGGACGCTAGTAAATCAAAGGAGGAAACATGGATAATACCAAGTTTATGTTAAGCGAAAAAGAAATTCCCCAACAGTGGTATAACGTGGCGGCTGATCTTCCCTTTAAACTTTCTCCGCCCATCCACCCCGGGACTAAGAAACCGCTGAATCCTAAAGATCTGGCCGCGATATTCCCGATGAGCCTGATCAAGCAGGAAATGAGTCAAGAGCGCTGGATCGATATTCCCGATGAAATAAGGGATATTTACCGCATCTGGAGGCCGACTCCTTTGAAACGGGCGGTGCGCCTGGAAAAAGCTTTAAAGACTACCTGCCGGATCTATTATAAAGATGAATCTGTTTCTCCGGCGGGAAGCCATAAGCTCAATACCGCGGTTCCCCAGGCTTACTATAACAAAAAAGAAGGGATCAAGCGCTTGACCACGGAAACCGGCGCCGGCCAATGGGGCGCGGCTTTAAGTTTTGCCTGCAATGCTTTCGGCCTGAAATGCCGGGTGTATATGGTTAAAGTCAGCTATCATCAGAAACCGTTCCGGAAATCCTTGATGCATATCTGGGGTTCGGAAGTCATTCCATCTCCGTCCGAGATGACCGAAAGCGGGAAGATGGTCCTCAAGCATGATCCGCACTGCCAGGGATCTTTGGGCATCGCCATTTCCGAAGCTGTAGAGGATGCGGTGAAGAGCAAAGATACCCGCTACGCCCTGGGAAGCGTTCTTAACCATGTTTTACTGCACCAGACGGTTATCGGCCTGGAAACTCAAAAGCAGTTGAAGCTGGCCGGAGAAAAGCCTGATTTCCTGATCGCCTGCGTCGGCGGAGGAAGCAATTTCGGCGGATTTACTTTTCCTTTTATCAAAGATAAAGTCAAAGGCGCGAATTTCAAGATCATTGCCGTCGAGCCTTCAGCCTGCCCAAGCTTGACTAAAGGGCTGTACGCTTATGATTTCGGGGATATGGCCTGTTTGACCCCGCTGTTGAAAATGTGCACCCTGGGATATAAATTCATTCCTCCGGGGATCCATGCCGGAGGGTTGCGTTACCACGGCTGCTCGCCTTTAGTCAGCGCCTTGCACGCCAATAAAGTGATTGACGCGGTATCCTGCAACCAACTGGATATTTTTAAAGCCGCGGTTCTGTTTACCAAAACCGAAGGCACGCTGCCGGCTCCGGAAACCGCGCACGCCATTAAGGCGGTGATCGACATAGCCCGAACGCAGAAGAATAAATGCGTGGTTTTTAATTTCAGCGGCCATGGTTTCCTGGATATGGCTTCCTATGACAAGTATTTGGCCGGAGAGCTAAGAAATTACGCTTATCCTTCGCATGAGATTAAAAAGGCTTTAAAGGATCTTCCAAAAGTATAAAACATGTAAAAATAGTTTTAAAAAGTCTTTAATTATATGCTTTTTAGTGTTATAATTAAAACATTATGGACGACCTGGATTTTGTTCAGAGATGCGTCAAGGCAGATAAGATTGCCTGGGAAGAATTCTTACAAAAGTACTGCCGCCTGATCTATAGTTATATCAACAGCATTATAAGAATCAAAGGACATGTTTTTGAACCCTCCGTAGTAGAAGAGATCTTCCACGAAATAATCGCGAGCCTGATCCAAAACAACTTTAAGAAATTAAAAACATACCGGGGTAAGAACAAGGCCAGCCTGGCCAGCTGGCTAAGGCAGGTAACCATTAATTTCTCCCTGGATTATTTGCGCAAGAATAAATATTCCCTGGTTTCGATAGACGAACCAATGCAAGGTGAGCTGACTTTAAGCGAAATAATTCCCTATCGCTCTCTATCCGCCAGCGAAGAGCTGGTTAAAAAAGAAAAAGCTGAAACTTTAACCGACTGTATCCAGAGGCTGGATCTGGACGATAAACTTTTTCTGGAATTGAACATCAGGATGGGATTGAGCCTGGAAGACCTGAAAAATTTCTTCCGGGTTTCCCGGGGAGTGATAGATATGCGCCGCAGCCGGATAATCGAGCGGCTCAAAGATTGTTTTAAAGGCAAGGGCTTTGTCCTGCCCGAATAAGGTTAAAAGTTAGATTAATCGGATTTTTTCGTCTATTATCTTAAGAGGAGAAGATCGAAAATGAACACGGATTTGGTGAAATTGATCAAAGCTGTCTATGAGAGATGGAAAGCTAAACTTCCGAAGGAATCAGGAGCGCATCCTGACGAGCAAGATTTTATCGCTTTTGTCCAGAATCAGCTTCCACCCCAGGAAACAGTGCGGATTAAAGAGCACATTCTTTCCTGCGATACCTGCAGCCAGATCCTCGCCGCGACGATCAAACTTCAGTCAGTGCAGGAATTAGAGCCGCCGGAAAAACTTCTGGATGAGAGCCGGGCGTTGATCGATAAGGCGATATCCAGCCGGATCCTGGAGATCATGCTTCAGGCGAAAGAAAGGATGCTGAATTTGATAAATACTTCCGGAGATGTGCTGGTCGGCCAGGAACTGATCCCGGCCGCGGTCCTGCGCAGCCGGAAGATCAGTGATTTCAAGGATGAAGTCACTATCCTCAAAGATTTCGGGGATATCCGGGTTGAGGTAAAAATAACGGCAAAAGAAAGCAATAATTTTGATCTCAAGGTGATCATGAAAAACAAACAGTCACAGGAGATTATCAAAGATCTGAGGGTCAGCCTGATCAAAGGCGATCTGGAACTTGAGTCTTACCTTGCTGAATCGGGGAAGGTCGTTTTTGAGCATGTCTTATTAGGCAAATACACCGTTGAAATATCCAGCCTTCGGGATAATGTGGCCAGTATTTTAATAGACATAAAAGTGTAGTAAAACTATGTTTTTAGGTAATTCCAATACTTTGGTTTTGGAAATATTCCGCAGCGAGAACCGGCTGAAGATGAGCGTTTCGGAGGCCGGGGATTCGGTCCGGACCGTCAGCCATTACAGCCTGTGCGCGGTTTCTTTTGAAGACGTTTCCCGGGTCTGTCAGGAAATAATTGCTATCCTTAACCGCCAGCGTAAACGATCGGATCTTGATCCGGATTCGATTTCCAGCCTTAAAAAACACGGCCAGCTTCTTTGGGAGCAGCTTTTAACCCGGTCAGTCAAGTCAAAGCTTAAGTCAACGGGAAGCAGGGACCTGGTTCTGTCTTTGGAAGAAGAACTGGTCAGTATTCCCTGGGAACTTCTTTATGACGGCAGCGAATTCCTGGCCTTGAAATTCAACGTCGGCCGGTTGATCTGTTCCCAGCAGGAGCAAGCCCAGCCGCGCAGCCGCAATATTACCGGGAAACCCAGGATGCTGATTTTGGCCGACCCCACCGCCGATTTGAAAGGCGCCTACGAGGAGGGGATCAATATCCGCAACCAGTTCGACAAAGCCCGGGAAAAGGTGTCTATAGATTTCAAGTCCACGGATATTGACACGCTTTTCGTCAAGAAAGCTTTGCGGGAATACGATATCGTCCATTTTGCCGGCCACTGTGAATACGAGAAATCCGATCCCCAGAAAACCGGCTGGCTTTTGCGTGACGGCAGGTTTACTACCAGCGACATCCTGGCCATGGGGGCGGATACTCTAATGCCTTCTCTGGTATTTTCCAACGCCTGCCAGTCAGCCCAGGTCAACAAAGCCGGCATCGACCAGGATTATCAGGAAAAAACTTACAGTCTGGCTTCGGCTTTCCTTTTCTCGGGAGTAAGGCATTATGTAGGAGTAATTCAGCGGATCGAGGATCCGGTAAGCCTTGTTTTTGCCCGGGAGTTTTATCTTCAGCTGCTCAAAGGTAACTCCGTAGGCAAGTCAATAAGGCTGTCCCGTTTGCGGCTGATCAAGGATTACGGGGTTAATTCCTGCCTCTGGGCGGGTTATATCCTTTACGGTGACCCGGATTTCGTTTTGTTTCCCGGCGAGCCTAAAGCAAAGTTTTCTTCAGCTAAAACCGGAACAGGGTTGTATCGAAAGCATAAAAGAAAGTTGTTGGTAATATTCTTGAGCCTGCTTTTTGCCGCGTTATTGGTTTCCGCGGCTGTCATTGCGCCCAGCCTTAACCCTACCGCATATTACCTGTTTAAAAAGTCTCAAGGTTTATTTAAAGCCGGCAAGAACGCTCAAGTCATCAGTATTACCCGGAAGATCATCTCTAAATATCCCGGATTCCTGGATGTTTACCCGTTTCTCGCGGATAGCTATTTCCGCCAGGGCAAAAAAGATGAGGCGCTGAAATATTATTTTGAGTATGTTCTGCAAAGCCAGAGTAAAAACGATTTTCGCCACTTGGCGGATTCTTATATCATGATCGGTTGGTTTTACCACCAGACCGGCCTTTACCCCAAGGCCTACGAGTTTTACCAGAAAGCGGTAGATTTAAGCCGCAAGAACAACGACAAATTAAACGAAGCTTTGGTTTTAAGGAAACTCGCGGTTTGGCATATGGATAAAGAAGAAAACGATCTGGCCCTGCAGTTTTTGACTAAAAGTTCGGAGATCAACCGGGGAAAACAGTTTTACCGTAAATACCGGTATAATTTGGCCTGTGATTATTTTGACCTGGGGTTATTGTTCGCCAATAAAGAGGACTATAACACCGCGAAGGAATTTTATAACAAGAGTCTGAAAGTTTTTAACCAGCTTAACCTCAAGAATGAAGTCAGTGATTATTATTTCAACCTGGGAGAGATCTTTGTTTGGGAAAAGGAGTATCAGAAGGCGCTGGTTTGTTACCTCAAGGGCCTTAAAATCGACGAGGACCAGGGTAACCTGCCGAGTATTTCCAGCGATTACTGCATGCTCGGCGAGCTGTATATGGAGATGGATAATCTGCCTCAGGCTGAAGAGTACTTCAAGAAAGCGATCTCCCTCGCCAAGTCAATTAACGGCCGGATGGAATTGGCTGCGGCAAGTTTTAGCCTGGGCCGGCTTTACAAAACAAAAAACCAGAAGAACCTGGCCCGGGAATATTTGCGCCAGGCTCAGGAGATCTATTACGGCGTCGAAACCCCCGATTACAAATCGGCACAGGCGGAATTGCTTTCTTTGGATCGTTAGGATTGAAAGCGCTTTCAAAAAAAGCCTGATTTGCCCTTGTAAATGCCCTGAGAATAAGCTATATTTTGTTCGAAGATAAATTGATTTTGAAAGTGCTCTTAAAAAGTTAAGCCGCGGGTCGACAAAAAACCCTCGCCACGGGTCAATAAAGAGAAATAATTCTTTAACGATACGTGGCATTTTTATTTTATAACCATAAGGAGATCATATGCGCCCATGGGATTCTATGGAACGAAGAAAACTACCCCGTTACGAAATATCGCTTTCCTGTGATGAAACCGATCTGGGTTCCTACCGCGAATTCCACTCGATAACCCGCGATATCTGTGAACAGGGAGTGGGGATTACGCTTAACGAAAGGCTGCCTTTAGACGCTTCGGTTCAAGTTTGCCTGGCAATGCCGGATAATAGAGAACAGATTTACCTTCGCGGAAAAGTGGTTTGGATCATTAAATTGGAGGAAAATAATTTTCGGGCTGGGATATTACTGGATAAATTCGATTTAAGGCCGATTCCTTTGGTTTTAAGAATGATCAAATTCCAATTAAAATCGAGGTATTATCAATAACCATGGATTTTAATTATTCAAATTCCGGCAGGAGAGTTCAATTAACAGCCGGATAGGAGCGTTTGTGAAATTAGCCAGCTAAGGTAAGCAAGCTAAGGGAAGAACAACTCGGTTTCATGTGGGCTGGTAAAAACGGGAGCAACCTGTGAAAATCAGGGTGCTCCCGCTTTGTTTTTGGCAATCCCTGCCGGCTCCTCGTTTTTACGCCCCTTCAACCACACCTTGCCACCCGCATTCATTCCGTCACGCACCTATCAAATTCATGAAATTCACAATACCGCAAAGTTACGAAAAAATATTTTTATAAAAAGCTGTTAGATTTTTCCGGCTCCTTCGTCTATTAAGGTGAGGGGTAAAACTTGATAACCTAATAGAAAGGAGAGAAACATGGGGAAACTGATTGTGTATCTCGGCGTGATTGCATTCGTGGTTTTGGCTTCGTTTAGACTGATTTTGGCAGCTGAGGTTGTTTGGGAGGATATCGGGGACGGGCATTTGAATGTAAGCGCGGTCCTCGTCGATCCTAAAAAGCCGCAAAATATTTATTTCGGGTCTGATCAGGGGATTTTCCAAAGCACTGACTCCGGCAAGAATTGGAGTTATGTTTTTTCATTGAAAGGAGAGAATAGGTCAATTAATTCTCTGGTTTATGGCTCCCCAAGCAAAGATTCGTTATATGCGGCAACAAAAAACGGCCTGTTTTACAGCCCGGACAAATCCAATTCCTGGAAAAGGATATTCCAGGGCCAGAACAGTTCGGAAAAAGATTGCTTGTCGCTGGCAGTTTTAGGAGGGCGGATTTATTTAGCCACTAAGGGAGGGCTTTTCGTAAGTGCTGACTTGGGAAAAAGCTGGAAGCGGCAGGCGAACCAATTGGGTTATTCCAAAGTTTTGGCAATAGCGGGCGATCTGAAAACGGGATCTCCGGTCTACGCGGCGTGCATTGAAGGGGTTTTCCGGACGGAAAATAACTCTGTAAGCTGGGATAAAGTTTTCTCCGCACATCCTGCGGAAAACGGCCAGGACCAGGAGTTTCAGGAAGAAGATAAGGAAGAGGAGGAATTATTCTCAACTATCAGGTATATAGCAATTGACCCGCAAGATCCGGGCCGTGTTTTCCTGGCCACCAGCTCCGGGATCTACCAAAGTTTTAACAAAGGTAATTCCTGGAAATCAATTCCCGACCAGGGGCTGAATTCTAAAGAGGTCAGGTTCCTGGCCATAAATCCCAACTCCCAAATTTATGCGGCAACCAGTTCAGGAATTTATATTTTTCAAGAAGATAAATGGAGGGATTTGTCTTTGCGGCTGGTTTCCGGCAAGATAAACGGTTTATGGCTGGGAGTTTGTGCTGATCTATTTGCCGCTTCCAGTAAAGGCTTGTTTAAATCTCAAAATGATGTTCGCGACGAAATCTCTGCAAGTCAAAATGACGGGAAGCCAGGTTTTTTAGGCAGCGAGCCGGAAATCGCGGCAGTTCAGCAAGCGGCGATGAAGTTCGCCGAAGTTGAACCGGAGAAAATCCGGCAATGGCGTATAAAGGCGGCGAAAAAAGCCTGGCTGCCTCAAATTAGCCTGGGGCTTAACCGGGATACAACCGATCTCTGGCACTGGGAATCCGGATCAACAACAAAAGAACTCGATGATGATCTGAGAAGAGGCCGGGATTCATTGGATTGGGATGTCAGATTAAGCTGGAATCTGGGTGATCTTGTCTGGAGCGACGACCAAACATCGATCGACGTGCGATCCCGTTTGACCGTGCAATTGCGCAACGATATCCTTGATGAAGTGACCAAGATCTACTTTGAGCGTATCCGGCTAAAAACTGAATTAAATGCGCTGGATATTTGGGATAAAAATAAAATAAGGGATAAAGAATTAAGGATCCTGGAGCTTAACGCTTATCTCGACGCTCTGACCGGAGGGTATTTTTCCCGCAGCATTCCGAAAACAACGGGTTAATGCAGGTTTTTGTACAGTCCGCCGCAGATCTTGTTCCGGCCGCTGTTCTTTGCCTCGTAGAGTTGTTTATCCAGGGCGCGGAAAAGAGAGTCAACGTTGGTATCGTCTTTGTTATCTACGGTTAAAAGGCCGATACTTATCGTGAACTTCAAAAGATTTTCGTGAAAGCCAAAATTATACTCTTCGACCTTTTTGATCAGCCTGAGTAGGACCGTATGGGGGTAGTTATAACGTTTTTCTTTATTTAATTCTTCATCCAGCCGCTGAATAAGATACCTGCGGTTGAAGAGTTTGGTCAATTCGTCGGTAATGGAAAGGTTGTTAAGCAGCGCGTTTTTGATTTCCAGTTCTTCTTCGAGGGCGGACCTTTGCAAAAAGACGTTGGCGTAAGCTGCCAGTTCTTCGGTCGTCCCCAGGGAACTTACGTAGCTGTCGATCAAACCGCTTCTAAGCATGGTTATTTTTTCTTCCTTGTTTTCCTTGCCATGGGAAATGATGATGATCGGCACCGTTTCGATATTTGGTTCCGCCCGCAGGGCAATGCAAAGTTCCTGGCAGTTTTTCAGGTCGGGGAGGACATTGTAGATAAAAATCAGGCTGATCTTGGGCTTTTTAAGATTAGTAAGCAGTTCCTGGGCAGAGGGAAAATTCAAAAACTCGAATATTTCGGGAGTGAAATGGAGTTTTAACTCATCCGAAATACTCTGGGGAATGCCTACTCCGATAATGGTCTTTTTAATCATCTTGAAGGTATTATACTACCGATAGTTATTATCCCAATCGATTTTTTTGCCTGCCCGGTGAAATAACTTGCTAAGCCATAAATTTTATGTTAATCTAATAGTCCGCCTAAAGAATTTCACAAATCATATTAAACCAAAGAGGTAAAGCAATGGGAACAGTGCATTTAACCGACAGTAATTTCAAAAAAGAGGTCATTGAATCCGCTTTGCCGGTCCTGGTGGATTTCTGGGCTACCTGGTGCGGCCCCTGCAAAATGATCGCTCCCGTAGTTGAAGAGCTGGCCAAAGAGTTTGACCAGAAGATCAAGGTCGGTAAGGTCGATGTTGACGAAAATCCCAACATCGCCGGGCAGTTCGGGATCATGTCCATCCCGACTTTAATGTTCTTCAAAAACGGCAAGGTGATGGAACAGGTAGTCGGAGCTTTGAGCAAGGTTGATCTGAAAAAGAAGATCGTTGCTAATATTTGATTTCTTGAGATCATTCAGGCAATTTAAATGAAGAAAATTTTCATCGCGGCGACGAAGCAGAATGACGGAAAGACGACGGTATCGCTGGGATTGATCTGTAATTTTCAGCAGCGTTTCAAAAAAGTGGGTTTCATCAAGCCCATCGGCCAGCGCTATCTCGAGGAAGACGGGCTTAAGATCGACGAAGATTCGATCCTCATTGAAGAAGTTTGCCGGATAGGGATCAAAAGCAGTTTAAAGGACATGAGCCCTATCGCCGTAGAGAAGGGCTTTACTGAGAAATATATCTCCCGGCCGAATAAAAGCCTGATCACCAGGCAGATCAACGAATCATTCCGCCGGATCTGCCGGGGCCAGGAGTTGGTGGTTATCGAAGGCACGGGCCACGCCGGAGTAGGATCGGTCTTTGATCATTCCAACGCTACGGTTTCCAAGCTTCTGGGCTCAAAAGTAATCATTGTTTCTTCCGGGGGGGTAGGACGGCCGATAGACGAAATAGTTTTGAACAAGGCGCTTTTTGATAAAGAGGGAGTAAAGGTCCTGGGGGTCATCATCAATAAAGTCCTGCCGGAGAAATTCGACAAGATCAACGATATGGTCCGCAAAGGGCTGCAATGGAAAGGTATTGATGTTCTGGGTGTTATTCCTTTTAACCCCAGCCTTTCATACCCCACGGTAAAACAGATCCTGGAAGAGACGAATTTTCAGCTTCTTTGCGGCGGCGATTTCCTGGAATCTTATATTTCCAAAGTTATCGTGGGAGCGATGAGGCCTTCTAACGCTCTGCGCTATATGGTTGACGACAGCCTTTTGATCACTCCCGGCGACAGCGACGAAATGGTCAAGGCGGCTTTAAGCTGCTATCGGGATTCCGATAAAGACAGGTTGAAATTATCCGGGTTGGTCATTTCCGGGGGGATGATGCCGGAAAAAGAAATGATGAGTTTGCTGGAGGAAGCGAAGATCCCGGTATTATTGGCTTCCTTGGATACTTACACGGTGTCTTCATTGATACACGATTTGACGGTTAAGATCCGGCCTGAGAATACCGCTAAAATAAACATGGCGGTAAAACTGGTCAAGGATTATGTTGACCTAAATAAAATACTAAAGGGGATGTGATATGGACACTATAAAAAAGATCCGGGAAAAAGCCAGAAGCAATAAAAGAACGATCGCTCTGCCTGAGTATAACGATAAGAGGGTTTCGGAATCGGTCAAGATCATTGAGACGGAAGGGATAGCCAAACCGCTTTTACTAACTCCGGACAAGATCGATCCGGATCTCAAGAAAAAATATATCCAGGAATTCTACGAGCTGCGCAAGGCCAAGGGCATCGATATAGCCAGCGTAGAAAAACTTTTCGAAGATCCGCTCTATTACGCCGCCATGCTCACCCGCGACGGAAGAGTGGACGGTTTTGTCGCCGGAGCGGCTCATACTACCGCCGATGTCTGCCGTGCGGCGATAACCGGCATAGGGATCGATGAAAGGCTGATGATCGCTTCCAGTTGTTTTATTATGGCGGTTCCGGACTGCGTTTTTGGCGATGAAGGGACTTTTATTTTCGCTGATTGCGGGTTAGTGCCCGAACCTAATGCCCGCCAGCTGGCTTGCATCGGGATAGCCGCCGCGGAATTGGGAGCCAAGGTGCTTGGTTTTATTCCCAGGATCGCATTTTTGAGCTATTCCACCAAAGGCTCGGCTAAAGGAAAATCGATCGATAAGATCCGGGAAGCTTTGAAGATCCTTAAAGAAATGGAACCGGGGCTTTCGGCCGACGGAGAACTGCAGGTCGACGCGGCGATAGTCCCGGAAGTGGCTAAAATAAAATATCCGGACAGCCCGGTGGGCGGGAAAGCCAACGTATTGATATTTCCCAATCTGGATGCCGGGAATATCTGCTATAAGATGACCGAGCGATTGGCCCGGGCCAGGGCATTGGGACCGCTTCTGATGGGTCTGAAAAAACCGTGCAGCGACCTTTCTCGCGGATGTTCTGCGGATGACGTGGCGGATTGCGTGGCGGTTACCGCGATCAGGGTTTGAGATATGGGAAGGAAATACGGATTATTTTTGACGGCAATTGTAATGTTCGTTTTTATTTCTCTCTGGGCCAAGACAACTCAGGGAGAGGAGGCTACCATGAAAAAAGCAGTGATGATCATAGCCCAGAACCAGTTTAAGGAAGAAGAATTGTTCCAGCCTAAACAGATACTGGAGGATGCCGGGATAGAAGTTCAGGTGGCTTCCGTGACTTTAGATCTTGCCCGGGGCGTGGAAAACAGGACATTCCAACCGCAGATCATGGTCAAGGACATCAACGTCAATGATTTTGACGCAATAATATTTGTCGGAGGGGCAGGGGCCATTCAATACTGGAATGATCCTGTGGCCCATAAAATAGCCAGGGACGCTTATTCTGGCAACAAGGTCGTCGCAGCGATCTGCGTTGCTCCGGTCATACTCGCCAAGGCCGGGATATTAAAAGACAAACGGGCTACGGTCTGGTCATCGGATTCCGGGCAGCTGTTGGTAGCCGGCGCTAAATATTCCGGCGCCAACGTGGAAAAAGACGGGAAAATTATCACCGCCGCCGGTCCGTTCGCCGCCCGGGAATTCGGCGAAGAGCTGGTTAAGGCTATTCTATATTAAAAAGGATAAAATCATGATGAGAACGATGTTGAAATCCAAGATCCATTGTTGCCGGGTCACCGAGGCTAATCTTTTTTACGAGGGATCTATCACTGTCGATTCCGCGCTTTTGGCTGCGGCGGATATCCTTCCAGGAGAAAAAGTCGAGGTTTTAAACCTGAATACCGGGATGCGGCTGGAAACTTACGCTATTGCCGGCAAGAAGAATTCCGGAGTGATCTGTTTGAACGGACCGGCTGCCCGGGGTGCCTGCGTGCAGGATGAAGTTATAATCTTATCCTATTTCCTGGTGGCTGATGAGGTCGCAAAATCCGTAAAAGCCAAGGTCGTAAAAGTCAATGAGCGCAACCGAATTAAAAATTAGAATTGTAGGCGATCCGATACTGAGAAAAAAAGCCAAGAAGATAGCCCGGGTCAATCCGGAGCATTCCGGTATTTTGAGCCAAATGGCCCGGCGGATGTACGAATCTAAAGGCGTAGGGCTGGCTGCTCCTCAAGTCGGGCTTAGTTGCCGGATGATCGTGGTGGATATCGGCTCAGGTCTTTATAAACTGGTTAATCCTCGGATCGTCAGCAAATCCGGACGGCAATCTTTTGAGGAAGGCTGTTTGAGCGTGCCGGGTATTTATATCATGGTTAAACGCGCCAGAAAAGTCTGCGTGGAAGCCCTGGATGAAAACGGCGATCCGCTGAAAATCGAGGCCCAGGATCTGCTGGCTTGTGTTTTTCAACATGAGATCGACCATCTTGACGGAAAATTGATCGTGGATTACGCGTCGTTGTTGAAGAAAATTGCCTTGAAGAAAAAACTGGCTAATCTGGCGAATGAAAAACTCCTGCAATCAGAAGACAAGCGCTCGAAATTGTGAAGTTTTCCGGACCGGTCTTCCTGATTGGTTTAAACAGGAAATTCCCTCTTTAGAATGCCTGGAGAACAGCCGCCGGCTTGGCAGCGCCGGGATAAATACGGTTTGCGTTGAAGCAAAATGCCCAAATCTGCCTTTGTGTTTTAAACAACGAAAATTGACTTTCATGATCCTGGGCTTGGTTTGCACCAGATCCTGCAGATTCTGCGCGGTCTGTAAGTCTAAAGGACTCCTTCCCGGTCCGGATGAAACGGAACCGCAGAGGATCGCCGAAGTAATTAATGACTTGAAAATCACCTACGCGGTGATTACTTCGGTTTGCAGAGATGACCTGGATGACGGAGGAGCAAGCCAGTTCTCGAATACTATTAAAGCTATTCGTAAGATTTGTCCTGCGGTTTTAGTCGAAATATTGATCCCGGATTTTCAAGGCAAGATTGCTGCTCTTAAATCAGTATTACAGGCCCAGCCGGTGGTGATCGGCCATAACATCGAAACTGTCAGCCGGCTATACCGTCATTTGAGGCCGGAAGCGGATTATTGGCGTTCTTTGGAGCTGTTGAGAACTTTAAAGCAATTGGATAGTTTAATAGTTACTAAATCTTCCCTGATGCTGGGGCTTTCGGAAACGGAAGATGAGGTGATCAGCACGATGAAAGATCTCAGGTCCAGCGGCTGCGATATTCTGATCTTAGGCCAGTATTTAGCGCCTTCGCCGGACCATGAGCAGATAAGCGAATTTATAAGTCCGGAAAGATTTCTGGATTATCGCCAAAAAGCATTAACCCTGGGTTTTAAGTCGGTTTTATCCGGGCCTCTGGTCCGCAGTTCTTTTGAAGCCGAGCGAACTTACAGGCAGAGTTGTCTTTAAAAAATAATTAAACAAAAGGAAGTGTTATGTATGACGTGATCATTATCGGAGCAGGGCCGGGAGGGCTTACTGCCGGGCTTTACGCCGGAAGATTCCGGATGAAAACCCTGATCCTGGAAAAAACCGCAGTCGGCGGCCAGATCATCACTTCGGCAACTATCGAGAATTATCCGGGTTTTCCGGGAGGGATTTCTTCGTTTGAGTTGATGCGGAGAATGGTTGATCAGGCTAAAGAAGCGGGCGCCCAGATCGAAAGCGCCCAAGTAACCGGCCTGGAAACCGATAGTTCCCAAGCTGAATACCCTTTTAAGGTCAAAACTGCGGAAAGGGATTTCAGCGCTAAAAGCGTTATCGTTGCCAGCGGCGCGCAGTGGAAACGCCTGGGCATTCCCGGAGAAGAAAAATTCGTCGGCCGGGGAGTTTCTTTTTGCGCTACCTGCGACGCGCCGTTTTTTCGCAACAAGGAAGTAGTGGTGGTCGGAGGCGGGGATAAAGCGATCGAAGAGGCGATATTTCTAACTGCTTATGCCGCTAAAGTAACGGTCATCCACCGCAGGAAAGAATTGCGGGCCGCCGAGATCCTGCAGGAGAAGGCTAAAGCAAATCCCAGGATCAGTTTCTTTTTAGACAGTGTGGTTGAGGAAATTTCTGGGGAAAATAAAGTTGCTGCGGTTAAGGTAAAAAATGTGCTTACCGGTGTCTCGGGTTCGATCGCCTGCCAGGGAGTATTTATTTTTGTCGGCATCAAGCCTTGCGCGGATTTTCTAAAAAAACAGTTGGCTACCGACGCTGCGGGATTTATAATTACTGATGATAAAATGATTTGTTCTATTGACGGCGTCTTCGCTTGCGGTGATTGCCGGGCCAAGAATCTTTACCAGGTTGTTACGGCCTGCGGAGATGCGGCTCAGGCCGCGTTTAGCGCGCATAATTATTTGTTGCACGGAAAGTAAAAGGAGAAACTTCAGATGACCAAGCATCCCACGCATCATAAAAAACTTATTGAATGGGTCGAAAAATGCAGTCGCCTTTGCGAGCCGGATGATGTCGTTTGGATCGACGGATCGGCCGAAGAGAAAGCCAGGCTGGAAAAAGAAGGTGTTGCCGGAGGAGAACTTATCCCATTAAACAGCGACAAACTTCCGGGATCTTTCCTGCACCGAACTAATCCTAATGACGTTGCCCGGACCGAGCATTTGACTTATATCTGCACCCGGGAAAAAGAGTCTGCCGGGCCAACCAATAACTGGATGGAGCCTAAAGATGCCTATCAGAAGGCCAGGGATATCTTTAAAGGTTCGATGAAAGGAAGGACGATGTACGTTATTCCTTTTTCCATGGGTCCGGTGGGATCGCCTTTTTCCAAGATCGGAGTCGAGGTTACCGATTCCCGGTATGTGGTTTTGAATATGGAGATCATGACCAGGGTAGGCGCGGATGTGCTTAAGCAATTGGGCGGCGACGGCGAATTCACCCATTGCCTGCATTCCTTGGCGGATTTGGATATAAACAGAAGGCTGATCCTGCACTTCCCGGAAGATAACGCCATCTGGAGCGTAGGCTCCGGTTACGGCGGAAACGTATTATTGGGTAAAAAATGCCTTTCTTTGCGGATCGCCAGTTACCAGGCCAAAAAAGAAAAATGGTTTGCCGAACATATGCTGATCATGGGTATCGAAGACCCTACGGGAAGGATCAGGTACATTGCCGCCGCGTTTCCCAGCGCTTGCGGAAAAACCAACCTCGCTCTTCTTGTCCCGCCAGAGGGATTAAAGAAAAAAGGTTACCGGGTCTGGACAGTAGGAGATGATATTGCCTGGATGCGCATTGATACCGACGGAGCTTTGTGGGCGGTCAATCCCGAAACCGGTTTCTTCGGAGTTGCACCCGGAACAAACTCTAAAAGCAATCCGAACATGGTCGAAACCATCAGAAAGAATACAATTTATACCAACGTTCTTTTAAAGCCCGACGGCACAGTCTGGTGGGAAGGCGCGGATGGAGAGCTGCCGACCAGAGGTATTGATTGGCAGGGCAAGCCTTGGAAGCCGGGGATGATCGACAAAGACGGCAAGCCGGTCCTGGGAGCGCATCCCAACAGCCGTTTCACTACTCCGATCTCTCAATGTCCTTCAGCGTCATGTCGTTTGGAACAGCCGCACGGAGTTCCGATCTCGGCGATCATATTTGGCGGCCGGCGGAAGCACGTGGCGCCTCTGGTTTATGAATCTTTTAACTGGCAGCACGGAGTTTTTGTGGGCGCGACCATGGCTTCGGAGCGCACCGCCGCCCAGTACGGAAAACAGGGTGAGGTGCGCCGGGACCCCATGGCTATGCTTCCTTTTTGCGGCTATAATATGGCGGAATATTTCCGGCATTGGCTTCAGATGGGCGAAAAAATGGTTAAGCTCCCTAAGATTTTTCACGTGAATTGGTTTAGGGCAGATAAAAACGGCGAATTTCTTTGGCCGGGTTTTCGGGAGAATGTGAGGGTGTTAGAATGGATACTGGACCGTTGCAATAATAAAGTAGAA
>JAPLLS010000053.1 GCA_026387435.1 Candidatus Omnitrophota bacterium | reverse complement strand
AAAAAGAAACGATATCCAGGATATCTTCCCCGTTCAATGATATGGCTGAGCCGCTTTTTTTCTCGTTTATGGCATTTATCGCCCGGGTCAGATTATCGGTGGAAAACAGGTTATTGTTGAACCTGACTATTTCTTGCCGGGAACGGTAATTTTTGCTCAAAACACTCTCTTCCTGGCAAAAAGCCGCAAGCTCGCTTTTTACCTGATCGAACAGCTGCACTTCTCCCCCGCGAAAACGGTAGATCGCCTGTTTCTTATCGCCCACGTAAAACAAAGTGCCTGCCGAAGAAAGACCGTCCTCGATCAAAGGAAAAATATTTTTCCACTGCAGAAAACTGGTATCCTGGAACTCGTCGATCAAATAATTTTTGAAACGGCTGGAAAGCCGAAAATACAATTCAGGAACCGTGACAAACTGGCTGTCAAAAAGCTGCATGGCCTGCCGGTTAAGATCTGCTAAAAAAACACCAACTTCCTTGACGGCGGCGGACTTAAACTCCTGAAAAAATTGTTCGAACATATCAATGTAACAGTTAAAAAGAACAAAGGCTTCGGTTTCGCAAAGCTCACGGATATTTTTGCGCAAAGTTTCCCAGGTTTCAATGATCTTTTTGCCGACCTTTGCTCCTTTATTAGCCGGGAACTTATCGCGGTCAAAAAACGCGGAAACATCTTCCAGGCCGATACCGCCATTTTTTTGAGCGGTCAGCTTTTCCAGCTTGGCTTGAAAACGTTTATCGGTACCTTCAGGCAGCGAAATATTCAGCTTTTCCAGCAAGTGAAAAATCTTTTTCTTGAGAAAAATCAAATCCGCGCTGGAACCTTTGAATTTCCTGAAATTATTGCCGTAGGTGTTGGTATAAACCAGCAGGTTCTCCAGAGGTCAAGGCTGTAACGCAGGTACTGGCTGTAATCGTTTTTGATCCGGAAGTTTGCCGAGAGGTTCAATTTAAAAGCGCAGCCCGATAATAAGGCATTGATGAAGCTGTCTATGGTCTGCACCTGGAAGAAATTGTAATTTCTGATCAACGTATCCAGCGCCAGATACGCTTTTTGCCGCAGTTTCTTTTCATTGCCGCCGATGGCGCTCAGGATATCCTGTTTCTCTTCAACGGTAGTGAATTTATCCAAAGCGATCTTTTTCAAAAGTTCCAGGATCCTGGCTTTCATTTCAAACGCGGCCTTGTTGGTAAAAGTAATGGCAAGGATCGCACTTAGGGGGATATCTTGCGGTTTCAGCCGGGGGTCAAGCAGAAGTGAGACGTATCTTTTGGCCAGGGTATAAGTCTTTCCTGATCCGGCGGAAGCTTCAACGATGAAAACCTGGATAAAATTGGCATCAGAAAGTGCTGTCTTGTTCATACTGATTCAAACCCGCTTTCTGCTCGAGCCGGGATAAAACTTCCGGGGAGTCGATAAACCTGGAAATCTGATTGAACTGGTTATAGGAAAACCCGTGGTTTTCGTAATGGACGGCAAGATAAAGGTGCTTTTTCGCCCGGGTCAGGGCAACGTAAAAAAGCCGGTGCTCTTCCTCTATCCCTTCTTCGTCATCCAGGGAGAAACTGACCGGCAAAACTCCTTCGACCAGTCCGATCAGAAAAACACAATCCCACTCCAGGCCTTTGGCGGAATGAATGGTCGATAAACACAATGGCTTTTCTTCTTGTTCCGGGTTTGTCGCCGGGGCATTTTTTTCCGGAGGATCGATGGCAAAATCGGCCAGAAAATCCCTTAAAGACGAGTATTTTACGGAGATATCTTTTAAAGCCTCAAGATCGTTGATCCTTTGCTGCCAGTCGTCGAACTTTTCTTTGAGGATCGGGTAGTAGTAGTCGATAAGCAATCCGAGGCTTTCCGAGAGTTTTATTTCCGGTTTACAAGCGCGCTCCAGGACCTCGGTAAGTTTACGCAGCTCGTGTTCGTATTTTTTCCCCTTCCCCTGCCCGGAAAAACAGGTTTTTAACAGGGCGGGGAATCCCCGGCCCGGGTCGATCTTGGAAATTATATTCTGCGCGGTTTTCGGACCGACCCCATCCAGCAAAGTGATGATCCTGGCCCAGGCCAGTTCATCCTTGGGATTAGCCATTACCTTAAGATGGCTGACCAAATCCTTAACATGGGCGGTTTCGTAGAATTTAAGGCCGCCGAAGACCTGAAACGGGATCCCGATCCGGCCCAGCTCCACTTGAAGGGGAATGGAAACATAAGCGGAGCGGAAAAGCACAGCCTGCTGGCAAAAAGGGATACCCTGCTGGTCGCGGATCTCTTGTAACTTTTGCGCGATCCATTCCGCCTCTTCATAGCCGTTGCGGAATAATAAAAGCTCGGGCTTATCGCCGGAGTTTTTACCGGCAGAAACCAGGCTTTTGGAAAATTTGCTTTTCATGTCGTTGAGGACGGCGTTAGCGACGTCGAGGATCTTCTGATGGCTGCGGTAATTGGCCTCGAGCTTGATCATCCGGCATCCGGGAAAAAGCTTGGGAAATTCCATGATGTTCTCATGGGTCGCACCGCGAAATCCGTAAATACTCTGGGCGTCGTCTCCGACGACCATGACATTGCCGTGATCTTTACCCAAAAGATAAGCTATGGCGGCCTGGGGTTTGTTGGTATCCTGATACTCGTCGATCATGATATATCTGTATTTCCGCGAGAGCTCCTTTCTCAAGGGCTCATTCTTGGTAAGAAGAATCCTCAAGTAGATTAAAAGGTCATCAAAATCAAAATAGGCTTTTTCTATCTTATAACGCTGGTAATCGTTCTTGATCCTCTCGATTATGCTCGCGTAGTCATAAAAATCCGGGTATTCTTTTTCCAGGATATCCCCGATAGACCTTTCCTTGTTGATAGACATGCTGATTATTTTTTTTAAAGTGTCCTTCTTGGGGAATTTCTTGTTAATTTCGTAAACTCCCAGTTTTTTAGCGGACAATCCCAGGGCTTCCTGTGAATCGTCCTCATCAAGGATGGAAAAATTATCGAAACCGATCAATTGGGAATATTTTTTCAGGATAGAATAAGCGAAAGAATGGAACGTGCCCCCTTCGACCAGTTTAGCCCGGGGTTCATGGCTGGATGCCCGGGAAAGCATGGAATTGGCTGCCCTGCGGGTAAAAGTAAGCAGTAAGATGGACTGGGGAGGGATATTTTTCTGAATGAGGTTCAAGACCCGGTACTCGATGACCCGGGTTTTCCCCGAGCCGGCTCCGGCGATAACCAGGACCGCTCCATCTACGCAATTGACAACCTCCAGTTGCGACGGGTTCAACTCGGAATTAAAATCGATCATTTTTAAAATAAGCTTTGTTGTTGATCTTTATTTTATGAATTGCGGCAAACCCGGCATTTACTTCCAGCACGAACTTAGCTTGAACTTTGGGGGTATAACTCGGACAATCAGGTATTTTACAGCTGGGCACGAAAGATTTGATCTCCACGACCTGCAAATCCTTATCCAGCCAGATCATATCCAGATCGATCTTGGTATTTTTCATCCAGAAGCTATAAATATCTTCGGAGGGAAAAATAAACAGCATCCCGCAGTCCTGAGCCAGGGATTCTCGAAACATCAGCCCCCTGGAGCGCGAAATTTCGTTGTCAGCGATCTCGACGGAAACGCAGGTATCCTTAAAGCAGATCTTTTTCGGGTTTTCTGCAGCGCAGGCGGAAATTAAAAACGGCCAGAAAATTAAACCTAGTGCAAGTTTGCCGATCATTAGGCGAAAAAACACTCTCCACCCCTTAGTATTCCCTTTCATGAGCCAGGCTCATGTCCAGAAATGAACGTAACCTTCTGGAACGAGTGGGATGTCTGAGTTTTTTGAGGACTTTGGCTTCTATCTGACGGATCCTTTCGCGGGTCACCTTAAAGATATTACCGACCTCTTCAAGGGTCCTGGGACAGCCGTCGTTTATCCCGAAACGCAGCACCAGGATCTTTTTTTCTTTATCGTTCAAAGTGTCCAGGATAGAATTCATCTCTTCTTTAAGCATGGATCTTACCGCGGTGTTAGCCGGAGAGGCGATCTTTTTATCCTGGATGAAATCCCCGAAATGAGTATCCCCTTCGTCGCCGATAGGCATCTGCAAAGAGATCGGTTTCTGGGCGAATTTAAGTATCGCCTTGACTTTATCCTGGGAAAGGCGCATCTTGGCCGCGATCTCGTCGGGATTCGGCTCACGGTCGTATTTCTGCAGGAACATCCGGGTGAAGCGGATGATCTTATTGATCGTCTCGGTCATATGCACCGGGATCCTGATCGTCCTGGCCTGGTCGGCAATGGCCCGGGTGATCGCTTGCCTGATCCACCAGGTAGCGTAGGTGGAAAACTTATAGCCTCTTTTGTATTCGAATTTTTCTACCGCCCGCATCAGCCCGATATTCCCCTCCTGGATCAAATCCAAAAACGACAATCCGCGGTTATTGTATTTTTTGGCTATCGATACTACCAGGCGCAGGTTGGCCGCGACCAGTCTTTCTTTGGCGCGGTTGAATTTTACATGGCAGATCTTGATAGCTTTCATCTGCTCTTTGATCTTGGCGTAAGGCTCGCCGATCTCCCTGAGAATCTGCTGGCGGCGGCTGTTATTGCGTTTTTTGTTGCGTTCCAAAACATCCAGCTCTTTGACCAGTTTGGACAGCTTGGCTATCGCTTTTTCGACAACCGCGGTGGTAAAATTGAACTGAAAGAAAAGTTCGAGCGATTTCTCAAGGCTGCGGGTGCGTTTCAGGCGCTCGCAGATCCTCTGGTATTTATTGAGGATACTTTTAATGCTGGTCTTGATCTCGCCCTTCATTACTTCTTCTAAATTCAATTTGCCTTCAAAGATCTCGTCCACGACCGCCAGGATCTGCACGCGGGCAAATTTTGTCGCCAGGACCGACTCGGCGAACTTAGTCTCCGCTTCCTCGATCTTCTTGGCCAGATTGATCTCTTCGTCCCTGGTCAATAAGGAGATCGAGCCCATCTGCTTAAGGTACATCTTTACCGGATCATCCAGAGGGAAGAACTGCTCTTCGGATTTGCTCGGCTCTGCCAGTGTTTCTTCTTTGGCCGCTACAGCCTGTTTCTCGGACTCGGCTTCCTCGCCGGTCTCCACGATCGGAATATCTTCGTTCCCGAGTATATCAAATATATGATCGATGTCCTCGGAAGACGAAACCCCTTCCGGGAGCATGTCATTTACCTCATCGTAAGTAATAAAGCCTTTCTGTCTTCCCAGGGCGATGATTTTTTCGACGTCTTCCTTGGTGTAAGTTACTTTAGTAAATACTTTCTTCTTCATGTTTTTCCTCTCTTAACCCTGTTTTATCAATGAATTGAACTCTTCTTTTAATTTATTAAGCTCTTCTTCGTTGCCGGCAGTTTCCGCCAGCTTTATCGCTTCCTGCAATCTTTTCCTGTTCAATTGCTGTTTGTTCTTTTTCAGCCGCAGGATGCAGTCATCGATTATTTTTTCTTTTTCAGTTCCCGATACTTCCGGCATAAAAGTCGATTCGCAAACAATTTGAGAAAGATCGGCCTCTCCCAAATAATTCAATAAATTATGGGTAGAACAGTTTTTCCCCTGAGTGGAAAGATCGAACATAGTTTTGACAATTCTGGAAATTAGCTTGTCCTGGAAATCATCCGGATCGACCCTGTCTTTTATCTGACTGACCAATTCCGTTTCCTCAAGCATCAGCTTCATTAAGAGCTTCTCGGTCGGATTAGTCTTGGCCAGCTTATTGAAACTTGCCGAAACTATATCTCCTACGGTATTCTCGGCTTTAAGATTGTTATAAACATCACGCACAAAAGACTCGTCTACATCGAGCTTATCCGAAAGCTTTCTGATGTACTCATCGCGCAATATCGCATCCTTAAGCTTCCTGATGGTTGCCAGCATTATTGACGCTATCTTGGCTTTGCCCTCGGAATCCTTAGAATCATACTTCCGTTTAAGGACCTTTAACTGATAATCAAACAGGTTATCGGCATCACCGACCAGTTTATTAAGGCTGTCGATCCCGAATTTCCTGACATAGGTATCCGGGTCGTATCCCGAGGGAAGAGGCGCAATCCTGACGCTCATTTCCTCTTCGATAAAAATTTCCAAAGAACGCAAAGTAGCCAGCTCACCGGCCAGATCGCCGTCATAAACCATGACCACGTTATGAGTATATCTTTTAATAAGCCGGGCCTGGTCCGGGGTCAAGGCGGTACCCTGTGAAGCGACGATATTATGCATTCCGTGCTGGAAAGGAATAATACAATCCAGGTAACCTTCGACCACCGCCACAAAATCGGAATCTCTTACCGCATCCTTGGCCAGATTGAAGCCGTAAAGGTTATGGCCTTTCCTGTAAATCGGAGTTTCCGGAGAATTAATATACTTAGGAAGACTCTGGTCGGTAACTCTGGCTCCGAATCCGATACAGGATGATTTAATGTCAAAAATCGGAAAGATTATCCTGTTGCGAAAACGGTCATAATAACCGCCCGCTTCCTTGGGAATAGCTAAACCGGCTTTTTCGATCAAGCTTAAACTGAAATCGTTCGACCTTAAATGCGCACAAAGGCTGTCCCAGCAATCTCGGGAAAATCCCAGGGAAAATTGTTTGGCCGTCTCCTGCTTGATCCCTCTTTTAATCAGATATTCCCGGGCCTTGGCTCCTTCCGGGGAATGAAGGATATTGCCATAAAAATCCGCGGCCAGTTGGTTAATTTTACGCAGCTGGCTGTTGGCTTCAGAGCTTTTATTGACCTGAGTGGATCTCTGCTCCAGCATCACTCCGGCTTTTTTGGCCAAAATCTCTACCGCCTCGGGGAACTCCAGGCGTTCGTAGGCCATCAAAAAACTAAAAACATTCCCTCCGGCACCGCAGCCGAAACAATGATAAATCTGCTTATCCAGCGAAACCACGAAAGACGCGGTTTTTTCCTGATGAAAAGGACAGCAAGCTTTAAAATTCCTTCCCGTACGCTTTAGCGGGATATATTCGGAGATAACCTCGACGATATTGACCCGGGTCAAAATGTCGTTAAGGATGCTTTCATCTATTAAACCGGCCATATTAAGTTCTTCTGTATCTGGTAAAGCCCGAACAGGAAATGACGGAAAATTTCTGGATTTTCTCGATCCTGTCCAAAAGCAGGTTCAACCCTAAAGTATCCGACGAGATATGCCCGGCGACGACAACGCTTAACCCCGATCCTTTGACCTTTTTGAAATGCTCTTCCCCCAAATGCATGGCCACCAGGGTCCGGATCCCGCATTTATACAATTTATCGAAGACCTCTTTCGAGCCTTCCGTGCCTCCGGTCATATCCACCAGGATTTTGCCGCAAGAACGATTGGGATTTCCCAGGGCCAGCTTCGGCCCGGCCAGCCTTTCTTCGGCAAGAGCGTATTCGGGTATGGCCTTTAACATTTCTAAAATAGCCCCCACATTAGACGGCTTATTTCTGGCGAACAACTCGCTAAGATAACTCCAGACATGGTTGTCTGCGGGAGTATGCACGCACATAAACGGCAAATCCAAAAGCGCGGCGGCATCAACCGAGCGCATGTGGTTGGCCGGAGCAGTTTTACGCGCGACCTCTTGCATCCTATCCTCGAGCAGACCCAGGGCGACTTTATCGTTTATTCCAACTTCTTTTAACAAGTCGACCTGAAGGCGCATTACCTCATGTAAACCCGCGTAAGCCGCCCCTTGAGGATGATGGGAGATAACCAGGTCCAGC
>JAPLLS010000131.1 GCA_026387435.1 Candidatus Omnitrophota bacterium | reverse complement strand
TTCAACCAAATAATGATTTGCCGCGTAAATAAGATTCCGGCTTCCCAGGATATTATTTTTCACCGCGGCGATCGGGTTATCCTGCATTAGAGGCACGTGTTTATGCGCTGCGGAATGAAAAACCACCTTGGGCTGGTATTTAGTAAAAACGTACTTGAGCAAACTGATATCCTTGATGTCGCCGATAACCGTAGTGAACTTAACCTGGGGATACTTCGCTTTTAATTCCACTATCAGGAAATAAACGTCGTTTTCGTTATGATCAAGAAGAATGATCTGTTCCGGAGAATAAGCAGAAAGCTGGCGGCATAACTCCGAGCCGATCGAGCCTCCCGCACCGGTCACCAGGATCCTTTTGTTCAGAGTGTAACGTTTGATCTCCGTTTCGTTGACTTTGACGATCTCCCTGCCCAGGAGATCTTCCGGCTGCACTTCCCGCGGCCGGATCTCCAGCTCTCCGCTTATGATCTTTTCCAGTCCCGGGACGATCTTGATCTTTACGCCTTGGATCTGGCAATGCGAGAGGATATCCCGGACAACTTCCCCTTTCTGTGAAGGTATGGCTAAAACGATCACTTCGACAGCCAGTTTTTTTACCGTTTCGCGGATATCCTTACGATTTCCCCAGACCCGCACTCCGTAGATCACCTGGTTTTTCTTGGCCGGGTCATCATCGATAAAACCTTTAACGAACATTCCAATTGAGGGATTATTCCGGCATTCTTTTAACATCAGGATGCCGGCCTGGCCGGCTCCAACGATCAAAGTGTTGTATTTCTTATATACGATAGCCGGCTTAAACCTTTCCCGGAATAACCGGGTAAAAAACCTTACTCCTGCGGTCAAACTCACACTGACGATAAAATCGATGATAAATACTGAACGGGGAAAACCTTTGAGACCATTTATCAAAACCACTCCCAGCACGAAGAACAAAGTAGAAATAGTATTGGCTTTGAAGATCAGCCACAAATCACCGATACTGACATAACGCCACAGACCAGAGAATATCCCGGTGCGGTAGAAAACCACCATCTTTAGCACAATGACAATCGGAAGAGTTTTCAGAAAGACCGCCCAGTAATAACTGCCCAGGGAGAATTCGAAACGCAGGTAAAACGCCATCCAATAAGAAATACCAACTAATAGAAAATGAACAAAAACAATGAGTGGACGGCGATAGTTTACTATATAGTGTTTTATATTCATATAGAAGTTTCCTCTTGTTATCTGATAGCGATTGTCGGCCAATCGAAACTTTATTATATACTACATCAGGAGAATTTGCAATTTAATGCTGCACACCCTCTTTTCTGATCACTTTTTGAAGAGTTATAAACAAAATGTTCATATCCAGCCAGAACGAATAATTCCGAATATAGTATTCGTCAAACTCGACCTTAACGGGGATAGCCAGATCATCTCTCCCATTTATTTGCGCCCACCCTGTTAAGCCCGGTATCACCCGGTGAATCCCCTTAAGCGTCCTGAGCGCTATTAAATCGTCTTGATTGAACAAAGCGGGCCTCGGCCCGACAAAACTCATGTCGCCTTTTAAAATATTAAATAACTGCGGTAATTCATCCAGGCTGGTTTTTCTTAAAAATCTGCCTGCGGGAGTCAAATATTTGTCAGGATCGACTAACAGATGCGTTGCCACAGCGGGTGTCTCTAATCTCATTGTCCTGAATTTTGGCATTTTAAAAATTTTATTATTGAGCCCCACCCGGTCCGCCCAATACAATACCGGTGCCCGGGAAGTCATTTTTATCGCCCAGGCGATAAAAAGCATCGGCAGGCCGAGAAAAAACAATAAAATACCGGCCAGGGTAAGATCAAAAATGCGCTTCATCATTTGGCGACTCCCAATATCCCGGTTACCTCGTGAAATTGATAAGGCCGGTCATAATTAGAGAAGTACATTCTATCAGCAAGCAGATCCAACTTCA
>JAPLLS010000107.1 GCA_026387435.1 Candidatus Omnitrophota bacterium | reverse complement strand
TCCTCCGAGGCTGATATCGATCAGTTTTACTCCGGTTTTCTGGCCGTCATCTTTGGAGAGCAAAGTTTCTTCGCTGGTGGGAAGCCGGTCAGCTTTGCGTTTTTCTAACATAGGTTCTCCTTTTTTTGATTACAGTAAAATTATACACAAAAAACGGCTTAATTTCAATGAAATATTGTTGACTAAAAATGGTTTTGCTTTTATGATATAGAAAGCAAAAAACCCAAAAATTCAAGAGGCTGAATATGAAGATCGTAGTTACGGGAGGCGCGGGGTTTATCGGGAGCTGCTTAATTCGGAAGCTCAATTCCCAGGGGCTATCCGATATCATTGTGGTCGACCATCTGGATTCTTCCCCGAAATGGAGAAATCTTGTCGGAAAAGAAGTTTTGGATTACATTGATAAGGATAAATTCCTGGTTGACCTAGAGAAGAATAAGTTTAAAGGCAAGATTGATGCGGTGATCCACATGGGAGCTTGTTCCTCCACCCTGGAAACAAACGCCGCGTATTTAATGGAAAATAATTACATGTATTCCAAACGGCTGGCCCAGTGGTGCCTCGGGCAGAAAGTCCAGTTTTTATACGCATCCTCCGCCGCTACTTACGGAAACGGCGAGTTAGGCTACAGCGACCAGGATAAAGCTACGCTCAAGCTTAAGCCTTTGAACATGTACGGCTATTCCAAGCAATTATTCGATCTATGGCTGATCAAGAACCGCCTTTCCAACAAAGTAGCCGGATTTAAATTTTTCAACGTTTTCGGTCCTAATGAGTACCATAAAGAAGAAATGCGCAGCGTCATCGCCAAGAATTTCGACAGTGTCGTAAAGGAGAAAAAGATCCGCCTGTTTAGATCTTGCCGAAAAGATTTTGCTGACGGCGAACAGAAAAGGGATTTTATTTATGTTAAAGACGCGGTGGATATCGTTTATTATTTCCTGGAACATAAAAGTAAAAGAGGGATATTTAATGTCGGCAGCGGCAAGGCCCGTTCCTGGAATGACCTGGCCTGTGCCATGTTTGGCGCTTTAGGCTTGAAGCCGAACATCGAATACATCGATATGCCGCTGGAAATTAGGGATAAATACCAGTATTTTACCCAGGCGGATCTGAGAAAACTGAAATCAACCGGCTGTAAACACAAATTTTATAGTCTCGAAGAAGCGGTTAAGGATTATGCCGGATATTTGAAAGACGGTAGTTATCTGTGATAATCCCGCTTCAATCTGCCTTCCTGGTAATTAATTTTAACCCCAATTTCCTTGAATTTAGGCCCTAGTCAAGCTTCTAATAAGCTTGACTGGAAGAGGGATATACTATATAATAATTGAATTATGGAAATTAATGAGATCATCCAACAGAGAAAAGACAAAGCCCAGCTTTTAAAGCAAGCCGGAGTCGTGGTTTTTGACAAACCCTACCCCGGACGCCTGGATATCGGCCAGATAATCGCCAATTTTCAGGAAGGCAAGAAAGTTCATGTTTGCGGCCGGTTGATGGCTAAAAGAGGCCACGGGAAGGTGATTTTTGCGGATTTGCGGGATTCTACCGGCAAGATCCAGCTTTATATCAAAGTGGACAATCTTAATCCGGAAAGATTTAAACTATTAGATAACATTGAAGTTGCAGATTTTATCGGAGTGGCCGGGGAGCTTTTTAAGACCCATACCGGAGAGCTCACAATCAAGGTCCTGGAATTCATTGTTTTATCGAAAGCTTTGCGCCCCTTGCCGGAGAAATGGCATGGTTTAAAAGACGTCGAAGCCCGTTATCGCCAGCGCTACCTTGATCTGGTTTCCAACGAAGAGGTGAAAAAAGTTTTTGTTATGCGTTCCCAGATCATCCGGAGTGTTCGAAACTATCTGGAGAATAAGGGATTTCTGGAAGTAGAAACTCCGATGATGCATCCTATTGCCGGTGGCGCGGCCGGCCGCCCTTTTAAGACGCATCATAATGAATACGATATGGATTTGTTCCTGCGTATAGCTCCGGAGCTCTATCTTAAGCGGCTTCTGGTCGGCGGGTTAGAGCGGGTTTTCGAGATAAACCGATCTTTCCGCAACGAAGGAGTTTCCGTTAAGCATAACCCTGAGTTTACCATGCTTGAGGTTTATGCCGCTTACGCTAATTTCGAGTCGATGATGCATTTGTGCGAAAGTTTGGTGGTCAGCGTGGCCCAGGAGGTTTTTGGCACCCTGCAGTTTACTTACCAAGATAAGACTGTGGATTTCACTCCGCCCTGGAAGAGAGTATCGTTTGTGGATCTGGTAAAAAGTAAATTTGGCATTGAGCCACAGCACCCGGCAGAGGTAATGTTGGATAAATTGAAGAAAGCCGGGTTTGCCAAGGATAAGGATAAATTAAGCCGGACCCAGATCAATAAAGTAATTGAAGAAACCCTGGAAGCGGATATGTCGATAAACCCGACTTTTGTCACTGATTATTATACAGTCCTTTGCCCGTTAGCCAAGACCCGTCCGGATAACCCGCTGATCTCCGAGAGGTTCGAGCTTTTCATCGCAGGTATGGAGGTCGGGAATGCTTACTCGGAGTTGAACGACCCTGCAGAACAGAAGCAGCGATTTGAGGAAGAGGTAAAAGATCCGGGAGAATCCGGGGCCAAAAGCGTAGATGAGGATTATGTGCTGGCTCTTGAACACGGCATGCCTCCTGCGGGCGGGCTGGGCGTGGGAATTGATCGCCTGGTCATGCTTTTAACTAATCAGGCTTCTATCCGGGAAGTCATTCTTTTCCCGCTCTTAAGGAATATCGTCGAAGAAAGTAAGACCCAAGATGTCGGTTAATCTTTTTATCAGCTGGCGCTATCTTTTGACTAAAAGAAAAGAGAAATTTATTTCTCTGATCAGCGTGATCTCGGTCATGGGGATCGCCATCGGGGTAATGGCGCTTATCGTGGTCATCGGAGTAATGACCGGGTTTGACCGGGATTTGCGCGATAAGATCGTCGGGAATTTTTCGCACATCGCTATATCGGGCGTGCGGCCGATGGATTACTCCGAGTTCGAGTCTATGGCCGCTAAATTAAAAAGTTATTCCGAAGTGAAAGCTCTCAGCCCTTATGTGCAGGGCCAGGTCTTGATCGAAGAAGAACATAGGTTCATGGCTTTAGGGTTAAAAGGGATCGAACCTGAGAGAGAGCAGTATGTCACTAAGATCAAAGATTATGTTATAAATGGAAGCTTTCAGGATTTAGTCCCCGGCACGGTGATAGTGGGTAAAGAACTGGCTCTGTATCTGGGGCTGAAGGTTGGTTCAGAGCTTAAGATCTATTCCCCGTTCGGGAAGCAGTATAAATTGAAGATCGCCGGAATTTTCAAGTCCGGGATGTACGATTATGATTTGAATCTGCTCTTGGTCAATTTGCAAACCGGGCAAAATATCCTGGAAATGGGCCGGGGGATAAGCGCGGTCGCGCTCAAGCTGGATAACATGTTCGCTGCGGACAAGGTCAGGGATAAGATCCAAAAGGTTTTGGGCTTTGATTATAATCTTAAGACTTGGATGGAAGCCAACCAGAGTTTTTTTGCGGCGCTCAAGCTTGAGAAGCTGACCATGTTCATAATCCTGACTTTGATCATCCTGGTGGCGTCTTTTAATATTATCAGCACCCTGGTGGTCCTGGTCGTGGATAAAACCAAGGATATCGGGATATTGAAAGCATTGGGAATGAGTTCCGGGGATATCCGCAGAATTTTTACCTATGAGGGATTGATCATTGGCTCTCTGGGGACTTTTTTGGGTTCTAGCGGCGGGTTCATACTTTGTTTACTTTTGAAAAAGTACCAGTTTATCAAGCTTCCCCAGGATATTTATTATATTAACCGGCTTCCGGTAGCTATAGAGTTCTGGCCGGATGTGGCTTTGATCATTACCTCGGCGCTTGTGATCACTTTTGTATCGACGTTCTACCCCGCAAATAAGGCAGCGCGCCTGGTTCCGGTTGAGGCTTTGCGCTACGAATAGATGATAGAAGCGATAAACGTACATAAGGTTTATACCGACGAGAGCGATAAAGAGCTTCATGTTTTAAAAGGGGTTAATTTTAAGCTGGAAGTTGGCCGTTTCGCGGCTCTGGTCGGCCCGAGCGGCGCGGGAAAGTCCACGCTTTTGCATATTATGGGCGGTCTTGATTCCCCGAGCCAGGGCAGTATAGTTTTTGAGGGGGATGATCTTTACAAACTCACGGATCCGCAACTTTCGCGGATCCGGAATTCCCGGATCGGGTTTGTTTTTCAATTTTACCATCTTCTTTCTGAGTTCAACGTCCTGGAGAATGTGTTAATGCCGGTTTTGATCTCCGGAGCGAATAAGGCGGAAATCGCCGCAGCCCGGGAAAAGGCGCTGGGATTACTTGATCAGGTAGACTTGGAGGAAAGAATCGCTCATTTTCCCAACCAGCTTTCCGGCGGAGAAAAGCAGCGGGTGGCGATCGTCAGAGCATTGATGAACGGGCCCAAATTGCTTCTTTGCGATGAGCCTACGGGAAATCTTGATTCCGGTTCAAGCTCAGAAATAATCGGTTTGTTAAAAAAAATTAATCAGGAAAGATTGATGACGATTCTTCTGGTTACTCATAACGAGGAATTGGCGGCCAGGACTCAGAAGATTTATCACTTAAAAGACGGGATAATGGTTTAATTCAGGAGGGTAATGATGAAGATATATATCGATGGAAAATTTTACGGAAAAGATGAAGCAAAAATTTCCGTGTTCGACCACGGACTTTTATACGGCGACGGTGTGTTTGAAGGCATCCGGGCTTATAACCGTTTGGTGTTTAAATTAAAAGAGCATATCGTGCGCCTCTATGAATCGGCTCATTCAATAATGCTCAAGATCCCTTTGACCCAGGAACAGATGGTCAAAGCCGTGGTGGGCACTCTTAAAGCCAACAATCTGGAAAACGCTTACATCAGGCTTATTGTGACCAGGGGCGTGGGTGATCTGGGGCTTGACCCGCGCAAATGCCAGGATAACAGCTCGGTGATTATTATCGCCGATAAGATCGCTTTGTATCCTGAAAAATACTATACCCAGGGAATGTCGATCATTACCGTGCCCACAGTGCGGAATATGCCGGAAATGGTTAACCCGCAGATAAAGTCCTTGAATTACCTGAATAATATTTTGGCTAAGATCGAGGCGGTCAACTGCGGTTACGATGAGGCGATCATGATGGATTCTTTAGGTTATGTCGCGGAATGCACCGGGGATAATCTTTTTATCGTAAAGCGCAACGAGCTTTACACTCCTCCGCAATGCATGGGGACCTTAAGAGGGATTACCCGCGATTCGGTGCTGGAGATCGCGTCCTATGCCGATATCCCGGTCCACGAGCATGTTCTTACCCGGCACGAAGTTTATATCGCCGACGAAAGTTTTATTACCGGCACCGCCGCGGAGATCGTGCCGATAGTCAAGGTCGACGGCAGGGTTATCGGCAGCGGTAAGCCCGGCAAAATTACCGGTAAATTGACCGGGAAATTCAAGGAACTTACCAGAAAAGAAGGAACCAAATATTAATTCCGGAGTAAAAATATGTTATGCGACATTTGCAATAAGAATCCGGCGACAGTGCATTTGACCGAGATAGTTGACGACCAGATGAGCGAACTGCATCTGTGTGAAGAATGCGCCAGAAAAAAAAGTTCCCAGATGGAGTCTCAGTTCGGATTATCGGATCTTTTGGCGGGGCTGGCGGATTTCGAGAAGCCGTCCGAGGAAAAGGAACTCTCCGCGCTCAAATGCCCTAACTGCGGTTTGATTTATAAAGATTTCAAAAAAATCGGCAGGCTGGGCTGCGGGGAGTGTTATGTTACTTTCAAGAAATTCCTGACCCCGTTATTAAAAAGGATCCACGGCTCAGGGTCCCATTGCGGAAAGTGCCCGGTCAAAATATCGACCGGAAAACAACCCAGGAAAAAAGCGCTTGATCTGCAGGATCTGCGCTGCCGGCTGCAAAAGGCTATTGAGGATGAAGCTTACGAAGAAGCAGCCAAGATCCGCGACCAGATCAAGGAATTACAGGAAAAAGACGCCTCCAAAGGGCAGCCTTAAGAAACCAAATATTTATGAATATCGTCGATTTGCTCCAACATACCAGCGAATGGCTTAAAGGTTCCGGACCGAATTCGGATATCGTGATTTCCAGCCGGATCCGTTTTGCCCGTAATATCGATAAAGCGCCTTTTCCTCACTGGGCGAGCAAGAAACAGTCTAAGCAGATCGCCGAATCGATCGAGGATGCGGCGGCTAAGATAGAATACCTGAAAAAAGCGACGGTGTTTAAACTCGTTGACCTGGATGCCGTAGATAAGCAGTTTCTGGTTGAAAGGCACCTGATGTCTTACGAGCATGCCCAGAAGACCGATTCCAAATCGGTGATCATCGACGATGACGAGATCATTTCGATCATGGTCAACGAAGAGGACCATTTAAGGATCCAGGTGATGCAGTCGGGATTTAACCTCTTCGAAGGCTACAATATTATTAATAAGATCGACGATTGTTTTGCCAAAGAAATTGCTTACGCTTTTTCTCCGGAATGGGGCTATCTTACCGCTTGCCCCACAAATACCGGCACGGGTATGCGCGGATCGGTCATGCTGCATTTGCCGGCTCTGGTCATGACCCGCCAGATCAATCAGGTCCTGGCCGCGATAGCCAAATTGAGCTTTGCCACCCGGGGTTTATACGGAGAAGGCACTCAGGCCACGGGCAACTTTTTCCAGATTTCTAATCAGGTTTCTCTGGGCCACAGTGAAAGTGAGATCATCGATAATATCAACGGGCTTATCCGCCAGATCATTGAGCAGGAAAACCAGGCCCGGGAACTGCTTTTAAACCAGAACCGGGCTATGCTCGAGGATAAGATAAACCGCAGCTTCGGGATCTTGAAAAGCGCGCATATAATCACCAGTCAGGAGACCACGGAATTAATGTCTTTAGTCCGGCTGGGCTGCGACCTGGGCATAGTTAAAGAAATAAACCGGCGCGCCATAAACGAGCTTTTTATAATTACTCAACCGGCGCATCTTCAGAAGATCGAGAATAAGAAGTTAAGCTCTGCGGAAAGGGATCTTAAAAGGGCGGAGATAATCCGATCCCGGCTTAATAAATAACAAAGTCGCATGCCGCAAGTCACACGTTACATGTGTTTTATTTAAATATTTAACGAGGAGAAATAATATGTTTAATCGGTTTACGGAACGGGCAAGAAAAGTGATCATTCTGGCAAAAGAGGAAGCCAAGCGTTTCAACCATGATTATATCGGAACGGAACATATCCTTCTAGGGTTGATCCGGGAAGGCGAAGGGGTGGCAGCCACAGTCCTGGAAAAAATGGGGGTCTCGTTGGAGAATATTCGTATTGAGATCGAGAAACTGGTCCAGCCCGGACCGGCGACCCAGATCATCGGAGACCTGCCTTTTACCCCTCGGGCCAAGAAAGCTTTGGAACTGGCGGCGGAAGAAGCGCGATCGTTAGGGCATAATTATATTGGTACCGAGCATTTATTGTTGGGGCTTATCCGCGAGGAAGAAGGGGTCGCTTCCCAGGTATTGTTAAACCTTAATCTTGATTTGAGCACGGTCCGCAACAAAGTTATGGAAGTATTGGGTTCGGAACTGCCCGGAGTGGGGGCCACTGGCACAAAGACTAAAACTCCGGCATTGGATGCTTTCGGAAGGGATCTGACCGCTTTGGCGAAAGAAAACAAACTTGATCCGGTGATCGACCGGAGTAACGAAATTGAAAGAGTTATCCAGATATTAAGCCGCAGGACTAAGAATAACCCGGTGCTTTTGGGGGAAGCCGGAGTAGGAAAAACCGCCATTGTCGAGGGCTTGGCTCAATTGATCATTGCCGGTAACGTTCCCGAGGTCATCCGCCACAAAAGGATCATCGTTTTGGACCTGGCTTTGATGGTTGCCGGGACCAAGTACCGCGGCCAGTTCGAGGAAAGAATTAAAGCCGTAATGGAAGAGATCAAGCGCTCTCAGGATGTGATCATTTTCATCGACGAACTGCATACCCTGGTAGGCGCGGGCGCCGCTGAAGGCGCTATTGACGCCTCCAATATATTAAAGCCGGCGTTGTCCCGCGGGGAGATCCAGTGCATCGGAGCGACCACCATGGACGAATACCGCAAGTATATCGAGAAAGATGCGGCTCTGGAGCGCAGGTTCCAGACTATCATGGTCGAGCCTCCTTCGGTGGAGCAGACCGTTGATATTTTAAAAGGCTTAAAGGAAAGATATGAGGCTCACCATAAGGTTGAATACTCCGACGAGGCATTGTTCGCGGCCGCCAAACTTTCGGACAGGTATATCCCGGGACGGTTTTTGCCCGATAAAGCTATTGACTTGATCGATGAGACCGGGTCGAGGTCCAGGCTTAACGTTTTGGTAGTTCCTGCCCAGATCAAGGAATTCGAGATTAAAGTGGAGGCCTTGAGAAAAGAAAAAGAGGTCCATATCAAGGCACAGGATTTTGAGAAGGCCGCGGCGTTAAGAGATCAGGAAAGGCAGGCCCGTGAAGAACTGGAACGCTTGAATCGGGACTGGTCTGCGCAGAAAGATAAGATCAAACCCAGGATCACCGAGGAAGATATCGCTAAGATCGTGGCTCAGTGGACGGGGATTCCTATCTTTCGCCTGGAAGAAAAAGAGGGAGAGAAACTTTTAAAGATAGAGGATCAATTGCATGCGCATGTTATCGGCCAGAATGAGGCGATTGCCGCCATTGCTTCCGCGGTCAGGCGCTCCCGGGCCGGGATCAAGGATCCCCGCAGGCCAATAGGATCATTTATTTTTCTGGGGCCTACAGGCGTGGGAAAAACTTTGCTTGCCCGGGCTTTAGCCGAATACATGTTCGGCCATGAAGACGCCCTGGTCCAATTGGACATGTCCGAATATATGGAGAAGTTCAATGTTTCGCGGCTTATCGGAGCTCCTCCCGGGTACGTGGGATACGAAGAGGGAGGACAGCTTACCGAAAAGATCCGGCGCAGGCCTTATTCGGTAATACTTCTGGATGAGATCGAGAAAGCCCATCCGGATGTTTTCAATCTGCTCTTGCAGGTTTTTGAAGACGGCCGGCTTACCGACAGCTTCGCCCGGAAAGTGGATTTCCGCAACACGATCGTGATCATGACCTCCAACGTAGGCGCGGAACTGATCCGTAAGACCGGAGCGATCGGCTTCAAGAATCAGAAGGAAGAAGTAACTTATCAGGACATGAAAGACAAACTTCTGGAAGAGGTCAAACGGACTTTCAAACCGGAATTTCTCAACCGTATAGACGATATCATCGTTTTCCGGCCGCTGATCAGGGAAGACCTGGTAAAAATCGTAGAGATCGAGCTTGATCATGTTGCCCGAAGGCTTAAAGACCAGAATATAAAGCTGGAAATTTCGGCGGAGGCCAAGGATTTCCTGGTGGAAAAAGGTTTTGATCCCGTTTTCGGGGCCAGACCTCTAAAAAGGACCATCCAGAGATTCCTTGAAGATCCTCTGGCTTCGGAGATAATCTCTAAAAGGTTCAAGGACGGCTCGGCCATTAAAGTCGGCCGCAAAAACGGGGAGCTGATTTTCGAATCATGCTAGGCCAAGTCAAAAACAACTTAGTCGCGCAATTCTGGGATTTTATTTACTTTATCGGGGGGATCACTAATTTGGCCGCTCAGAGTATGTATTGGGTATTCGTTCCTCCCTTTGAAAGAAAGCGAATTTTTGAACAGTCCAAAAAAGCAGGGGTGGATAGCCTGCCGTTAGTGGCGCTTATCTCGTTTTTTCTCGGTGTGATCCTGGCTTTTCAGATTTCATATCTGATGCAGAGGCTGGGTTCGGAGATGTATATCGCCAGTGTCGTCGCTCTGACTTTGGTCAGGGAATTGGGGCCGATCATCACCTCTTTAGTCGTTGCCGGAAGAGTGGGAGCGGCGATCACCGCGGAACTCGGTTCGATGCAGGTCACCGAGCAGATCGACGCTCTGGAAACCCTGGCTACCAACCCGATAAAATACTTGGCGGTACCGAGGCTGATCGCTCTGGCTTTAATGCTGCCATTGCTTACAATGTTCGCGGATTTGATCGGTATATTAGGCGGCTGGGTGATCTGTGTTTTTAGACTGGGGATATCCTCACGGCTCTACCTGAATATTACTTTTGATTCGTTATTGTTCAAGGATCTGTTCACCGGCCTATCCAAGACCATATTTTTCGGAATGATCATTGCCTGGGTAAGCTGTTATGAAGGGTTTAACGTCGAAGGCGGGGCTGAAGGCGTAGGCAAGGCTACCACCAGGGCGGTGGTGACGTCATTTATGCTGATCATCGCCAGCGACTGTTTCTTTACGGCATTATTTTATTTCATCTTTCCTTAAAAATGACTGATAACAACATAATAGAACTTAAGGGGGTCTCCAAAAGTTTTAACAGCCACCGGATTTTAAAGAACCTCAGCCTTTCGGTCAAGCGCGGATCGACCCTGGTAGTCATCGGCCGTTCCGGCTGCGGAAAGAGCGTTATGCTCAAGCATATCGTGCGGCTGATCCGGCCGGACAGCGGAAATGTATTCATTGACGGCCAGGATATCTGGGAGTTGAAAGATAAAGATATTTTTACCCTGCGGAAAAGGATGAATATGGTTTTCCAGGGTGGAGCTTTGTTCGATTCTCTTTCGGTCGGAGAGAACGTAGGTTTTGAATTGATCGAGCACACTAATGTTTCCGAAAGCGAGCTCTGGGATCGGGTGGAGGAATCGTTATCTCTGGTGGGTTTATCGGGGATCTCGAATCTCAACCCGTCGGAGCTGAGCGGCGGGATGAAGAAGCGTGTGGCTTTGGCCCGCGCGATCTGCACTAACCCGGAGATCCTGCTTTATGACGAGCCGACTACCGGGGTCGACCCGATAACTGCCGATAATATCAACGAGTTGATCGTCAGCCTTCACGATAAATTGAAAGTGACTTCTATTGTGGTTACCCACGATATGAAGAGCGCCTATAAAATAGCGGACAGGATCGCCATGCTTTATCAGGGGCAGATCATTGCCGAAGGTACTCCGTCGGAGATCCAGAATACGGACCATCCGATAGTCCACCAGTTCATTAACGGCCTGGCCCAGGGCCCTATAACCGAAACTGCAGAACATTTCAGATAACGGAGGATATATGATATTCGGTAAGAGCAAAGTTGAACTTAAGGTCGGGATATTCGTCGCTGTGGGGCTGGTGGTTTTAATGATCTTTGTCCTTCTTATCGGAGATTTTAAGAACCAGGTTTCGGCTTATAAAGTTAAATTCCAATTTAATTTCATTAACGGGGTCAGACCCGGGGCGCCGGTTAGATTTGCCGGGGTGGACGTCGGACAGGTCCAGAAGATAGCCCTTGTTCCGAGGCCTGAGGAACATTCCACCAAGATCGAGATAATCGGCATTATCCGCAAGGATATCAAGATCCCGGTTGATTCCCAGGTCTGGGTTAATACCCTGGGGATCTTAGGCGAGAAGTATATCGACGTAATGCCCGGGAAAAATTACACTGATTTTATCCCTGAAAATGCGACAATGATCGGAAATGACCCAGTAGCCATGCATGAGTTCGGAGAGTTGGCCAAGTCGATCGTTCAGAAACTCGATGCCAGCATCACCGAGATCAAAGGGGTGGTTGGTTCAGTGGATAATCTTGCCAAAAATCTGAATGACGGCGTAACCAGGATCAAGAACAAAGAAGGAACGGTGGGCAAGCTTCTTTACGATGACAAGTTATATAATGACCTGGATGCGCTGGTCAATGATATTAAAGCTCACCCCTGGAAGCTTTTCATCAAGACCAAAGAAAAGGCGGAACCTAAAGCTGTAAAGAAATAAACGTTTAAAGGTCACACGTCACAAGTCACATATCACATGTCAAGCTTTCATATGTAACGTGCGACGTGTAAAGTGTGGCTTTTTAACTTTTACAACCGGTCTATACTTCTTTATAAGATCATGGCTAAGAATAAAACTATTTTTACCTGTCAAAAATGCGGAAGCCAATCGGCAAAATGGCTGGGAAAATGCCCTGACTGCAACAGTTGGAATTCTTTTGTGGAAGAGGATTACGCTTATCCGTCCTCAGGAAAACCGAAAGAAAGGGCCGCGCTGTACAAAGAGGAGCCGGTTCTTTTAAAAGACGTACAGATCAAAGAATCGAACAGGATCCAGACCGATATTGTTGAGTTGGACAGGGTTTTGGGTGGAGGGATCGTCAAGGGCTCGGTGGTTCTTGTTGGCGGCGATCCGGGCATAGGCAAATCCACGATTTCTCTGCAGATCTCCAACCAGCTTTCCCAAAAAGGCCATACTGTTCTCTATGTCAGCGGCGAGGAATCCGTAGCCCAGACTAAATTAAGGGCTGCGAGACTGGGACATACGGGCTCGGGCGGACTGCTTTATATAGTCAACCAGACCGATCTGTCTTTAATAGCTGAGCATATCAATAAACTTAAACCGGAGCTGGTAATTATTGATTCCATCCAGGTGGTTTTCGAGCCGTCTATCAGCTCATCTGCGGGTTCTGTTTCCCAGGTGCGGGAATGCGCCGGGATCCTGACCCAGCTGGCCAAGACTACGGCTACTACGATATTCCTTATCGGACACGTGACCAAGGAAGGGACTATTGCCGGGCCGAGAGTTTTAGAGCATATAGTGGATACTGTTTTGTATTTTGAGGGCGACAGGTTTTCCGCTTACCGGATCTTGCGCGCGGTTAAGAACAGGTTCGGTTCGACCAATGAGATCGGCGTTTTTGAAATGGGCTCCGAAGGTTTGAAAGAAGTGAGCAACCCTTCCGAGATCTTTCTTTCGGAAAGACCGAAAAATGTTTCCGGCTCAGTGGTAGTGGCTGTGCTCGAAGGCAGCCGGCCGCTTTTGGTCGAAATTCAGGCTTTGGTAAGCAGATCGAGTTTTGGCTATGCCCGCAGAAGGGCGGAAGGTTTTGATTTCAACCGTTTGAGCCTGTTGGTCGCGGTTTTGGAGAAAAGGATCGGCCTTTCCCTGGAAGCGGAAGATATTTTCGTTAATGTCGCCGGAGGGATAAAGATCGAGGACCCCTCCGCGGACCTGGCAGTAGCCCTGGCAATAAGCTCGGCTTTCCGGGATCAGCCGGTGTTAGAAGGGCTGATGGTCCTGGGTGAAGTCGGACTGGCCGGTGAGATCCGCAGCGTCACCCAGGCAGCTTCGCGCATCAATGAAGCTGAGAAACTGGGTTTTAAACACTGCATTTTGCCTGCGAACAGTCTTAAGAACCTTAACACTAAGTTTAAGAAAATTGAATTGACCCCGGTTGCTACATTAAAAGCTGCGATCGATATCGCTTCCGGGCAAGCCGTAAAAAGCAAATAGAGTAACATATCATAATTTACATATTATCAGAAGGGAGAAGCTTATGAATGTTTTATCCGCTCGTATTCTTTTTGTGGTCGCCAGTATTCTTGTAGGTTATTTTACCGCAAACCAGACTTGGCTCGGCGGAGTTCTTGGGGCTGTGGCCAGCGGTCTCATAATCCTGCTGGAAAGTTTTATGCGTCGGGTTTCGGTTAGAGGGCTTTCCAGCACGGTGTTCGGCCTGATCCTGGGCTTGATCATGGCTAAACTCGTCGGAGATGCTTTTAGTGTCGCCCAGATGCCCCCGGAAACTTTGGCTAACATCCGGGTGATATTGACCCTTATATTCTGCTATTTCGGTATTTTGATCGGGCTGCGCGGCAAAGACGAATTCAATATCATCATTCCCTATGTGCGGTTACGCAAGCAGGATCAGGCTGAGGAAGTCACGGTCGTGGATACCAGCGCCATCATTGACGGCAGGATCCAGGATATCTTGAAGACTAAATTCATGGAAGGCAAAATAGTAATTCCCAGGTTCGTTTTAAAAGAATTACAGCAGATCGCCGATTCCACTGATCCTATCAAGCGCCAGCGGGGGCGCAGGGGGCTGGAGATTCTTAACGCCATCCAGAAAGAGTCCGGACTTAACCTTTCGCTCCATGAGGAAGAGTTCCCGGAGGTTAAAGAAGTCGACGCCAAGCTGGTCAAGCTTGCCCAGCTGTTGCAGGCCAAGATCCTGACCGTGGATTTCAATCTTAATCACGTAGCCAGTTTCCAGGGGGTAAAAGTTTTAAACATCAACGAACTGGCCAACGCCTTGAAGCCTGTGGTCTTCCCGGGAGAGCAGATGCAGATTAAGCTCTTGAAAGAAGGCAAGGAATACAATCAGGGGGTAGGATATCTTGACGACGGGACCATGGTAGTCGTAGAGGAAGCGCGCAAGCTTATTGGGCAGGAGATAAAAGTCGTGGTAACTTCTGTCCTGCAGACTCCTGCGGGCCGGATGATATTCACTAAGATTTCAAGATAAGATGCGGGTAACGGCGATTCTTTTGGCTGCGGGAAAAGGGAAGCGTTTTAAATCCGGCGTAGCTAAGCCTTTGGTCAAGCTTGGCAAAAGTCAGATTATAGATTACAGCCTCAAAGTTTTGGAGCGGCATCCAAAGGTTACGGAGATAATCCTGGTGGTTAACTCCGGAAATATCAAGCCGATAGCAACTTTAGTGAAAAAATCCGGGTGTAAGAAGGTCAGGGAACTGGTTTTAGGAGGAGCTCGGCGGCAGGATTCGGTATTTAATGCTTTAAATAAAGTCAGCCCGCAAAGCCAGCTGGTCTTGATCCATGATTCCGCCCGGCCGTTCGTCAAACTACTGGAAATTTCCGTTTTGATAACCCGGGCCGCGAAAACCGGCGCAGCTATACTGGGGGTGCCGGTGAAGGCGACCATTAAACAAGTCACAAGGTCACAAGGTCACAAAGTCACAGGTAATTTTACGGTTGAACGGACATTGGATAGAGATTGTCTTTGGGAGATCCAAACTCCGCAGGTCTTCCGGAAAAACCTGCTTTTTAAGGCTTATCGCAAATTTAAGGATGTTGATGTTACCGATGATGCCGCTATGGTCGAGAAATTGAAAAAGCGCGTTGATCTGATTAAAGGTTCTTACGATAATATCAAGATCACTACTCCGGAAGATTTGATTATTGCTGAAGCTATAATAAAAGCAAGAGCCTGCCTGCCGGCAGGCAGGGAGAATTGATATGGAAAAGATCGGTATCGGTTATGATATTCACCGCCTGGTCGATGATCGTAAATTATTCCTGGGAGGAGTGGAGATCCCTTATATTAAAGGGCTTTTAGGCCATTCCGACGGCGACGCTCTCCTGCACGCGCTCTGCGACGCATTACTGGGCGCAATGGGAGAGGGCGACATCGGCGAGCATTTCCCGGATACGGATTCTGCTTACCAGAATATTTCCAGTGTCGGATTATTGATTGAAACTTTTGCCCTGGTCAAAAAAAATGATTATATTATTTCGAACATCGACGCGGTGGTCATCGCTCAGGAGCCGAACCTGGCGCCATTTAAGAAACCGATGCGTCTTAAGATCAGCTCAGCCCTGGGGATTCCCGAAGAGAGGATCAATATTAAGGCTAAAACTAATAACGGGTTAGGGGAGATTGGGGCCAAAGCAGCCATTGCCTGTTTTGTGGCGGTAATATTGACTAATACCCGCCGCTAATTGCGCCCGACGCTAATGGGAATTGTGTCGGCATCGCCTTGTGGCGTAGAATTGCGGCGGTATGAGCTTGTGCTCAACACCCGCGGCTAATCGGAATTGCCGCGGTATAGGCCTCTGCCTAAGGAGAAGAAAATGATTATTTTACAGATTATATTTTTTCTTATAATTTTGTTCGTGGTCAAGACGGCTATAATCGTGGTTTTGTTCAACGAGGAAGTCAAGAATGTCCAGAAAAGGGACCCCGCAGCCAGGAGTATTCTGGAAGTGGTGCTTTTGTATCAGGGGCTGCACGCTTTGATCCACCACCGTATCGCCCATTATTTTTACCAGAGAAACCTTTTTTTGATCGCCCGTTTAGTGAGCCAGGCCTCGCGGTTTTTTACCGGGATCGAGATCCATCCCGGGGCTACCATCGGCAAAGATTTCTTCATTGATCACGGTATGGGGGTGGTTATCGGTGAAACTTCGATAATCGGCGATAATGTGCTTTTGTATCAGGGCGCCACTCTGGGAGGCACTGGTTTGGAAAAAGGCAAGCGCCATCCGACCATAGGCAATAACGTAGTTATCGGAGCGGGAGCAAAGGTCCTGGGAAACATTACTATCGGAGACAATTCTTATATCGGCGCCAATGCCGTGGTCATTAAGGATGTTCCGGCGAATTCTACCGTGGTGGGGGTCCCGGGAAGGATCACCAAGCAGGACGGAAAGAAAATCGAGCTCAGCCTTGACCATATCCATATACTTGACCCGCTCATGCAGAACCTCGAGGAACTTGAAAAAAGAATAAAAGAACTGGAAAAGAAAAACTGATCTATAAAATTCCCGATGGCCATATTTATACTAAATTCCCTGACTAAGAAAAAAGAAGAGTTTATTCCTGTTACTTCGCAGAAAGTGAACATTTACTCCTGCGGGGTCACTGTTTACGATGACTGCCATATCGGCCACGCCCGCAGCCTTTACATTTTTGAGGTGATCAAAAGATACCTCAAATACCGGGGTTTTAAGGTTAATTTCGTACGTAACATTACTGATATCGACGACAAAATAATCAACCGGGCAAATGAACTAAAGGTTAAATGGGATGAACTGGTCGCTAAATATATTACCAGATACTATGAAGATTTGAAAGCTTTGGGCCTGGAAAAAGCCGATTTTGAGCCCCGGGCAACCGAGAATATCCCGGAAATGATCAAGTTCATCCAGGGGCTTATTGATAAAGGATACGCTTACCCGACCTCTACCGGGGTATATTTCAGCGTGCGCAAATTCGAGACTTACGGGAAACTATCCGGCCAGGGCATCGAGCAGATGCTTACCGGAGTACGTAAAGATGCCGATGAGACCAAAGAGGACCCTTTGGATTTTGCCCTCTGGAAAAGTTCAAAGCCCGGAGAGCCTTTTTGGGAAAGCCCCTGGGGCAACGGCCGGCCAGGCTGGCATATCGAGTGTTCAGTGATGAGCACCAAGTATCTGAAGACTGATACTCTGGACATTCATGCCGGAGGAAGAGACCTGATATTCCCCCACCACGAAAATGAGATCGCCCAGGCCGAGGCTTTGACCGGAAAACCCTTCGCCAAATACTGGATCCACCACGGCCTGCTGACCATCAACGGCCAGAAAATGTCCAAATCCCTTGGGAATTTCATCACTATCAAGGATCTTCTGGATAAGTATAAAGATGCAGATTTGTTGAAACTGTTCTTTTTATCAACTCATTATTCTCATCCAATAGATTACAATGAGGAGAAAATTGAAGAAGCAAGGAAGCAGAAGAAAATTTTTGAGGAATGCCTGGCGAAGATTGACAATTGGGGAGTATTAGAAAATAGGGGGGTCGTAGAATTCTCCGATTCAGATAGGAAAAAGATAGAAAACATTTGTGAGAAGTTTCAAAATGCCATGGATGATGACTTTAATACTCCTCAGGCGCTTTCTTATTTGTTTGAATTGGCGGATTTAGGGGCGAAGTTTATATCAACCGATAAGGAAGAGGCGTTTAGGTATCTGAAAGGTAAATTGCAGGAATATTTAAATATCTTTGCAATTAATATTGAGATTAAAGAAATAACATCCGAAGTGAAAAGGTTGGCTCAAGAAAGAGACTCTGCGAAGAAAAATAAGGATTATAAAGCTGCTGACCAAATAAGAGGACAAATATTAAAGGATTGTAAATTTATAGCAATTGATACTGCCACTAATATAACATTTGTATCGGTAGATCAAAGTAAAGTTAATGAGACGGTTAATATAAAATTTATATCAGTAAATCAAGACAAAAAGGACAAAAAGTAGTTAATTTGAGATTTAATTATTGGCTTAGCGGATTTTGCGGGTGGCAAGGCGTGGTTGGAGGGGCGTAAAGGCGAGGAGCGGGCAAGGATCACCAGCGAGCTACATTATCGGTGAGAGCGACGAGCCGACCCGAGTGCAGTTTTGCCACGCAGGGGCAAAACAAACGTCCCCGGAAACCATGCATTGACACACGCAAAATTTTACAAATTGAGATAGGATAGATTATGAAAGGCAAGTTCATCACCTTCGAAGGCTCGGAATGCAGCGGCAAAAGCACCCAGTCCAAACTTCTCTATGAGTATTTGCTGGAAAAGAAGTATAAAGTGGTATTTTTGCGCGAGCCCGGGGGCACTAAAGTAAGCGAGGCTATCCGGGATATCCTATTGGATAACAGGAATAAATCTATAACCCGCGAAACGGAACTGTTGTTATACATGGCCAGCCGCAGCCAGACCGTCAGCGAAGTTATCAGGCCGGCATTGGAAGCGGGTAAGATCGTAGTCTGCGATCGTTTTCTGGATTCGACATTGGTTTATCAGGGGTATGGTTTGGGAATAGACATTAAATTGATCAAAAGTTTAGGCCGTTTTGTTACCGATGGAGTTAACCCGGATTTGACCATCCTGTTGGATCTGCCTCTGGAAAAAGCTTTAAACGGAATTCATCGGGAAAAGGACCGTATCGAGAACAGGTCTTTCCAATATCACCGGAAAGTAAAAAATGGTTACCTGAAATTAGCCAGGCAGGAGCCGAAAAGGATCAAGATCGTCAAACTTGTCGAAAATAAATTCGTTACCCAAAAGAAGATCCGCGAGTTAGTGGGAAAGATCTTATAACTATGGCCTTTAAAGATATTAGAGGACAGGTTTTTCCGATAGCCCGGCTTCAGGGAGAGCTTAAGAATAACCATTTGGCCGGGGCGTATTTATTCAGCGGACCGGAAGGCCTGGGTAAGAAATTAGTGGCTTTTAACTTTGCCAAGGCCCTGAATTGCCTGGAAAGCAAAACTGATGCTTGCGACAGCTGTATATCCTGCCGGAAGATCGAAAACAAACAGCATCCGGATATACATATTCTGGATGCCGGACGCTTTGAAGAGATCAAGATCGACGATATCCGGACTTTGCAGCAGGAAATCGTTTTGAGGCCTTACGAAGCCAGGTTCAAGGTTTTTATTATTAACGACGCTCACAATCTTAATGCCGAAAGCGCCAACGCTTTTTTAAAAACCCTGGAAGAACCGCCGAAAAGCAGTGTGATCATCCTGGTTACGGATAAGCCGAGGATGCTTTTCCGGACCATAATTTCCCGCTGCCAGAACGTGAAATTCTCCGCTTTAGGCCAAAATGAGTTTGAGCAAGTTTTAAGAAATGGCTATAATATCGATGAGCGGACTTTGCGGTTTCTGAGCTTTTTCTGCGAAGGCAGGATCGGTTCCGCTATTGCCTGGAAAGACCAGGATATTATCGCCCAGAAAAACCGGGTCATCGATTTTTTTAGTTCGGCAAATACGGCAAACGCCGAAAATTCATTTATCCAGGACAGGGAAACCTTCCGCCAATCTTTAAGTATTCTTGCCGGCTGGTTCAGGGATTTGTATTTTTTAAAGGCCGGCATCAACAAAGACCGGATCATAAACATTGACCGCAGCGATGTTCTGGAAAAGCTCGCGCTTCGGTATACTTTTAACGATCTTGAAAGTATTTTAAACGGCATTTCTCAATCCCTGCTCTATTTAGAGCAAAACGCGAACGTGAAATTGCTACTGGCGAATCTGCTGTTATCCGTCAGAAAAAATTAAGAGGTTATTATGGAAAAAATTATCTGCGTAAGATTACGCGATACCGGCCAGAATTTCCACTACAATGCCGGGGATCTCGTTCTTAAAGAAGGTGATTATGTTATCGTTGAGCACGACCGCGGTTTGGATTACGGCCAGGTCGTTTGCATGAGAGCCGGTGAAAATCTGGTTAAGGAAAATCAGATCAAGGAAAGAGAGTTAAACCCTAAAGACGGCAAAGAGAAAGAAAAACCGCTGGTTAAAAAGATCGTCCGTCTTGCCAAAGAAGGAGATCTTAAGCAGATCGAAGAAAACCGGGCTAAATCCAAAGAAGCCTTTAATACCTGTTCCAAAAAGATCGATGAGCACAAACTGGAGATGAAGCTGGTTCAGGCGGAATATTCTTTTGACCGAAGTAAGATTGTTTTTTATTTTACCTCCGGAGGCCGGGTTGATTTCCGGGAATTGGTTAAAGACCTGGCCAAGATCTTCAAGGCCAGGATCGAACTTCGCCAGATCGGGGTGAGGGACGAAACCAAATTTTTCGGAGGCTACGGCCCCTGCGGCAGAGAATTGTGCTGCTCCAAATTCCTCACTGATTTCGAGCCGGTGACCATCAAGATGGCCAAGGAAGAAGGGCTTCCGCTGAACCCCCCGAAGATATCCGGGATCTGCGGAAGGCTGATGTGCTGTCTTAATTACGAATACGAAAATTATAAGGTACTTTCCAAAGGGCTTCCCCGGGAAGGCGAGCGGATCGCCGTAAAAGACGGTAAAGGCAAAGTGATCGGGGTCAATGTTTTCAAGCGATCGGTGACCGTGGAATTGGAAAACGGAGTTATTACCGAGATAAAATATAAATAACATGGCTAACAAATTCTACATTACCACCCCGCTGTATTACATTAACGCTTCCCCGCATATCGGCCATTCTTATACGACCAGCGCCGCAGATACCCTGGCCAGGTTCTATCGCAAGGCTATCGGCAAGGAAAATGTCTGGTTCTTGACCGGCACCGACGAACACGGTTTGAAGATCCAAAAGGCGGCTGACGAGGCTAAGCTTTCGCCTCAGGAATTCTCCGACCAGGTCGTGGTCAAATTCAGGGACCTCTGGAAAGATTTGAACATTTCCTATGATGATTTCATCCGTACTACCGAGAAACGGCATATCCAAACCGTCCAGAAGATCATTGATATACTTTATAAGAAAGGTGATATCTACGAGTCGAAATACGAGGGCTGGTATTGTACGCCTTGCGAAAGTTTCTGGACCGGATCCCAGGCCGAAGGAGGGCTTTGCCCGGATTGCAAAAGGCCGGTGGAGAGGATCTCGGAAACAAATTATTTCTTCAAATTAGCCAAATACCAGGATTGGCTGGTGGGGCATATAAAAAACAACCCTGATTTTGTCCGGCCTCAGATTCGCAGGAACGAGGTTCTAAGTTTCCTGGAGCTGAATAAACTCGAGGATCTTTGTATTTCCCGCCCTAAAGAACGTTTGAGTTGGGGAATACCCATTCCTTTTAACCCGGATTACGTAACTTATGTCTGGTTCGATGCCTTGATCAACTATATCAGCGCGGTCGGAGTTTTCGACGATAAAGGGAAATATCATTCCAAGTGGTGGCCGGCAGATGTGCAATTGATCGGCAAAGATATCCTGCGCCAGCACGCGATCTACTGGCCGATCATGCTTCGCGCACTCGAAATTGAGCCGCCCAAAACCGTTTTTGCCCACGGCTGGTGGATGATCGGGGACAGCAAGATGTCCAAGTCCCGGGGCAACGTAGTTTCTCCCCTAGAAATGTCCGCCAAGTACGGGATAGACGCTTACCGGTATTTTTTGCTGCGCGACGTTCCTTTCGGAATGGACGGGAATTTTTCCGAGGAATCGCTGATAAAAAGGATCAACAGTGACCTGGCCAATGACTTGGGCAACCTGGTTTATCGGACTTTGACCATGGCCGAGAAGTACTATAATGGAAAGATCCCGGAAGAAAACAAAACTTTAGAGAAATCTAAACCAGCTATAAATATTGAGGAAAAAATCGAGCATTTAGGGATGAAGGTTGCCGGTTTCTTAAGGGCGGAAGATGATTTTAATTTCGGGGGAGCTTTGGAAGCGATTTGGGAATTGATCGGTATGGCCAATAAGTATGTTGAAGAAACCAAGCCCTGGAATTTGGCCAAAGAGAATAAAACCGAGGAACTTAAAAATTTTATTTGCCTGCTGATTAAAGTTATTACAGCTGTAGAGCAGGCTCTGGCGCCATTTATGCCCAAAACTTCCGAAGCCATTCAAGCCCAGGTCAGTTCGGATCTGATACAAAAAGGCGCTCCTTTATTCCCGCGCATCGAAACCGAAGAGAGCAAAGCCAGGAAGAATAAGTAAAATCGATGTTAATCGATACTCATTGCCATCTTGATTTTCCCGAATTTGATGCTGATCGCGGAGAAGTCTTGAAACGCGCGGCGGACGCCGGAGTTAAATATGTCATTAATATCGGCTCCAGCCTGCAAGGATCGATAAACTCCGTAAAACTTGCCAAAGATTACCCGAACGTTTTTGCGGTAGTCGGTTGCCATCCCCACGATTCCCGGGATTTCTCCGAGCAGGATATTGAGACAGTTAGATCCTTGGCCGGTTTCGAGAAAGTCGTGGCCATAGGCGAGATCGGTCTTGATTATTATCGTAATCTCTCGCCTCAAGAAGACCAGAAAAGAATATTTGTCAGTTTTTTGCGTCTGGCCAGAGAATTAAATTTGCCGGTGGTGATCCACTCCCGGGAAGCGCGGGATGACACTTTAAGGATAATGCGGGAAGAAAACGTCAAGAAAGCGATAATCCATTGTTTTGGCGGGGACCAGATATTTCTTAAGGAATGCATCGACCGGGGGTATTTAATTTCTTTTACCTGTAATGTCACCTATAAGAAAGCTGGGAACATCCGGGATGCGGTCAAGGCCGCCCCTTTAGAAATGATCTGTTTGGAGACCGATGCGCCATATCTTTCTCCGGAGGGCTACCGGGGCAAAAGAAATGACCCTTCATTTGTAAGAATACTCGCGCAAGAGATCTCCCGGATAAAAGGTTTGAGCATAGAAGAAATCTCCCGATTGACGACGCAAAACGCCCGGGAATTTTTTGGACTGAAACTCGATGAGCCATAACAGCTCTTTTAGCCGGTTAAGGCAGGAATTAGATCAAGCGATAACCTACGGCACCAAGAAAGCCGCGACAAAGCTGGCCCGCTTTGCTCTGGTTCAAGCTAAAAATAGAAAGCTACCCGGAGAAATAGAATATTTTCAGGGCCAGCTGGAGATATTAAAAAGTAATTTCGTTTCGGCGATAGAACATTTCGACAAAGCCATAAAACATAATCCCCGGGATGGCGCAGCCTACAATGACCGGGCTTTATGCATGGTCGAAATCGGGATTATCGACGAAACATTCGCTTATTTTGACCAAGGGATCGCCGTAGAACCGGATTACGCTACAATTTATCATAACAAGGGCTGGCTTTTGAACAATATCGGCCGGCATACCGAAGCCATAGGATGTTTTCAGAAAGCTCTGGAGCTAGAGCCGGACCGGCCTGTGACTTATGATAATCTCGCTGATGCCCGGGTTAATCTCGGGGATTTCCGCGGGGCCTTAGAGGCTTACAGGAAAGTTTTGGAATTGTTGAAGCCTAAAAGCTGTCCGGGGATAAGAAAAGAGATCAAAAAACAAATAAAGGTCCTGGAAAAGAAGGTAGAATAGTTTATGGGTATAAAGACCATAGATTGGAAGGAAAATTCGATTAAGATCATTGATCAGACCCTGCTTCCGGGTAAACTGGAGTATCTGTCTATTAGAGATCTTAAAACTCTCTGGAGCGCGATAAGGCAGTTGAAGGTCCGGGGAGCTCCGGTTCTGGGAGCTGCTGCCGGCTTGGGAGTTTATTTGGGAATCAAAGATTCAGGGGCAGCTGATTTTCGTTATTTTTTCCAAGAGCTTGAACAAGTCATCCGTTATTTGGGTTCAGCGCGTCCGACGGCCAGGAATCTTTTCTGGGGCTTAGAGAGAATGAAGAATGCTGCCCGGGAAAATAAAAGCCGGACCATTAAGGCGTTGAAAAAGATTCTTTTTACAGAAGCCCTGAAAATCATCGAAGAAGACAGGTTTGCCTGCCGTAAGATCGGCTTTTATGGCGCGAAACTGCTCAAAAACGGGGATAATGTCCTTACGGTCTGCAATGCCGGGATCCTGGCTACCATAGATTACGGGACAGCTTTAGGAGTTGTTTACCGGGCGAAGCACGACGGCAAAAAAATTAAAGTATTTGCCTGCGAGACCCGGCCGCTCCTGCAAGGGGCCAGGCTTACTACCTGGGAATTGAAACGTAATGGCGTAGATGTAACTTTGCTTTGCGATAATATGGCTGCGGTGCTCATGAATCAGGGAAAAATAGACAAAGTCATAACCGGCGCGGACCGGATAGTTTGTAACGGCGACGCCGCCAATAAGATCGGCTCTTACTCCCTGGCAATATTGTGTAAGCATCATAAGATCCCTTTTTACATCGCCGCGCCGTTTTCCACTTTTGATCTGAATCTGAAGACTGGGAAAGAAATTATTATTGAAGAGCGCCGAAGCAGCGAGGTGACGGACCTGTTTTTTAAAAAGCCCGTAGCTCCGAAAGGGATCAAGGTGTTCAACCCTGCTTTTGACGTAACCCCCCATGAGTTTATCAACGCCATTATTACCGAGCGCGGGGTGATCAGGCCGCCGTTTCAAAAAAATATCGCAATTTTGGGAGCCAAGATATGAAAGTGGATAAGATCGGCGAATTCGGTTTGATCAAAAAAATAAAAAATCAGGTTAAAACGAATTCTTCCGTAATTAAAGGCATAGGAGATGATTGCGCGGTATTAAAGTTCACTTCGGCCAAATTTCAGCTGTATACCTGCGACATGATCGTTGAAGGAGTTGATTTTACTTCCCGGGATGACCTGATGCTGGTGGGCAGAAAGGCGCTGGCGATCTGCGTCAGCGATATTGCCGCTTGCGGGGGGATCCCTTGCCATGGCTTGGTTTCTCTGGGACTGCCTTTAAAAACCAAAGTCGAAGACGTCGGCCGGATCTATAAAGGGCTGAATCAGATCTGCCGGGAATTCGGAGTGAATATCGTCGGAGGAGACATAAGTAAAGCTCCTAAGTTAACTATTGATGTAAGCCTTCTGGGAGAGGTGGAAAAGAAAAACCTGGTTTTAAGAAGCGGTGCCAGGCCGGGAGATATTATATTTGTTACCGGCAGTTTCGGAGGCTCGATCAAGGGGAAACACCTTAGTTTTATTCCGCGTTTAAAAGAAGCGAGATATCTGGTCAGAAACTTCAAGGTTAATTCTATGATCGACGCTTCCGACGGACTTCGCCAGGACCTCGGCCATATCCTCGAAGATAGCCGGGTCGGCGCGGTAATCTATGAGGACCTGATCCCCGTAAGCCCTTGGGCAAAGAGTTTAAAAAACGCGTTTTGCGACGGGGAGGATTTTGAATTGATTTTTACCGTTAACTTAAAAGATGCCCGAAAACTTAAAAGTTTTAACAGGGGATTTATCCCGATAGGCGAGATCGTGGCCAAAAAATTCGGCTTGACCCTGGTCAATAAAAAGATCAAACAAAAGAAAATTAAACTTTGCGGATATACTCATTTTTGATACCATGGAAATAATTTCCGGCTCAGCGCAAAAAACTTTAGGTATTGGCAAATTTATCTCCGGAAAGCTTAAGAAGGGCGATATTGTTTGTCTTTTTGGGGACCTGGGCAGCGGAAAAACCGTTCTGACAAAAGGTATTTGTTTAGGGCTGGGTGTAGATAAAGATAGGGTTACCAGCCCTACTTTTGTCATTCTTCGTCAGTATGAAGGTAAACTTCCGATCCATCATTTTGACTTGTACCGGCTGAGTAGCCCCGAGGACATCCTGGATTTAGGTTACGAGGAATATTTTTTTGACGAAGGCGTTTCGGTTATCGAATGGGCGGATAAGCTGGGAAAGCTTTTGCCCAAAGAATTCCTAAAAATCCAGCTGCTGGTCACAGGAGAGAATCGGAGGAAGATCAAAATTTCCGCAGAAGGGTCTAGGTATAGAAAATTACTGGAGGATATTCGTGAAGATTTTGTGCGTTGATACATCAACCAGGAGCTTATGCCTTGGTGTTAGCGACAGCGACAAGGTTTATGAATACGAGCTGGAACTGGGGACCCGGATTTCCGCTTTACTAGTCCCAACAATCAAGAGGGTGCTGGAAAGCCTGGGCTGGAAAATCAGCGTGATCGATTATTTCTGCGCCGGGATCGGGCCGGGATCATTTACCGGAATAAGGGTGGGGCTATCTACTTTGAAAGCTTTGAGCTGGTCTTTAAATAAACCGTTAGTGGGTATTCCCAGCCTGGATATCCTGGCTCAAAACGCTATCTCCAAAGCTGTTTTTATAATTCCGGTTATCGATGCTAAAAGAGGGCTAGTATATTCTAGTATTTATAAAGTTCAGGCTCAAGAGCTTAAGCGAGTATCCGGCTATTTGCTTTCTAACCCCGGGGATCTGGTGCAAAAGATCCGCGAAAAAATCCCCGCTAAGGCTTTTAAAGACAGTGTTATGCTCGGGGATGGGTTGAATATCTGTTGCAAAGAATGTTCTGCGGGGCTAAAGGGAATGAAGTTTTTAGATAAGGATTATTGGCGCCTTGAAGGAAGGCATTTGATAGAGCTGGCTAAACTTTTTATCCAAGATAAAAAATCAAGAAACGCTTTTGGGGTAGAGCCGCTGTATCTTTATCCAAAAGAATGCCAGATCCGGCAAAAGAAGAACAAAAAATCCGATATTTAATGGTTTATTCCAAGCGCGAAATAGGATACCGGCCAACCTGGGCTGAGGTTAACCTCAAGTCGTTGGCTTATAATTTAACCCAGATCAAAAAAACTTTATCTGCGAAGACCAGGGTTTTGGCTACGATCAAGGCTGATGGTTATGGCCATGGGTTGATTCCGGTTGCCAGAAAGTTATCGGCATGCAAAGTCGATTATTTTGGCGTCGCTTCTATCGACGAAGGGATAAAATTAAGGGCTGCCGGCATAAAAGACCCGATTCTAATTTTGGGGCTTATTCTTAAAGATGATGCCCGGGTATTGTTCCAATATAAACTTACTCCCACGATCTGTTCTTATGACCAGGCTTTAAAGCTTGATCGCTGCGGCCGCAGGCTGGGCCAGAGGATCAAAGTACATATCAAAGTTGATACCGGAATGGGAAGGATCGGGGTAGCTTGGCAAGATGCTAAGAAATTGATCTGCGGGATCGACCGGTTGAAATTCGTCGGGATCGAGGGTCTATTCACCCATTTCGCCTTAGCGGACACAGATAAGAAGTTCACCGAGCATCAGATAAGTGCATTGAACGGACTTTGTTCCCAGCTTGAAATCAAAGGGCTTTGTATACCTTTAGTACATGCTGCCAACAGTATGGGGCTGCTCGCTTTTTGCAACAGCCATTTTAATATGGTCAGGCCCGGGTTAGTGCTTTACGGACTTTATCCTAAACCGGATTTGAAAATAAAGCTCAAACCTGTTTTAAGTTTAAAGACTAAAGTTATCTATGTCAAAAAAGTCAATAAAGGCTGCGGAATAAGTTACGGCCACAGCTATGTGGCCGGTAAAAAGACCACGATCGTAACCTTGCCTATAGGCTACGGCGACGGCTATCCGCGCAACCTCTCCAATATCGGGCCGGTCTTGATAAAGGGTAAGCGTTTCAAGGTCAGCGGCCGGATCTGCATGGACCAGATCATGGTTGATGTGGGTAATTTAAAAGTCCGCATCGGAGATGAGGCGGTGCTCATCGGTTCCCAGGGAAAACTCCGGATAACCGCCGAAGAATTAGCGGATATTTCCGGCACCATTTCCTATGAGATCGTCTGCGGCTTAGGCAGCCGCATCCCCCGGGTCTATATCGACTAAAAAAATAGAAAATAGAGGACGGTTCTCATTTATTTCTGCGGCGAAAAGCTGTTGGAAATAAATGAGAACCGTCCCCAAGTTTTTCTTTACGGCAGGTTGCCGATCATGTAGATGCTCAACAGGAGCATGATGATATGGCTAATGGAAACCGCTAGGAAGGGCATGAGTATCCCGGCTTTTCCCAGGGCGATGCTTATCGCAGTCAGGACGTAATAAATAAATCCTACCACCAGCGCTATCCCGAAAGACGACATCCCGGTGGCTTTCCGGCGCATCTTGAAAGAGAAGGGGATCCCGATAAGAATAATGATCAGGCTGGTTAACGGCAAAGTGAATCTCTGGTAATAGTCTACTTTGAGGTTCCGGATTACCGTGGTCGCCCCGCTTTTGGAGAGTCTCCAGATATAATCCTCTATCTGAGCCAGGCTCATGAAATCCGTGCTTTGTTTCTGGTTGATGAATTCTTCCGGGGTTTCGGTAAAAGTCATGGTTTCTTCTTCCAGGAACTGCGGGTCGCTTTTTAACTGGCCGTTCTCATCAAAGATGTAAGTGATACTTTGATAAAACTTCCAGAGGTTATCTTTAAATTCTCCTTTGTTGGCCACGATCTTTTTGATGATATTCTGTTTTACGTCGTGTTCGAGAATAATGATCCCTTCCATGGTTTTTTTAGCCGGATCGAACTTATTCACGTAAAAGAGGCGGTTTCTTGAACCGTAAATGGTAAGATTTTTCAGGACCTGGAGATCTCTGGGTTTGCTTTTCTTGAGGCTGTCGTTTTCCATCTGTTCTTTGATCTTGGCGTTTTGCTGGCGGTAGTCAGGAGCGATCTTGTCATTGATCCAGAAGACAAAAATGCTTACGATAAACCCGAAGATGATCGCGGTTTTTGTGATCTGAAAGATGCTTAAGCCCGACGAGCGCATGGCGATGATCTCGTTATCGTGGTTAAGTTTGGCGAAGGTATAGATCGTAGCCAATAGACAGGCAAAAGGCGAAACCTGGATGAATATGGCCGGAAGGAATGTCAGGTAATAAATTTTTATGACCTCCGGGCTTATTTTATGTTCCAGGATCACGTCCAAATGCGCGAAAAGGTCGGCGATAATATAAAGAAAAAAGAAGCTGAAAAGGCAGAGAAAAAAGATATTCAGGATCGATTTTAAGATGTAACGGTCTAATATACGCATAGCCTGTAGGTTAAATAAGCTCCTATCGAGCCGAACAATATGTTGGGAAACCAAAGTGCCAGGGTCGGATCAAGGAAGCCTTGCATGCTCAGCGCTTCCAATCCCAGAAGCATCAGGTAGTAAGCTCCGATTATGATGAATGCGATCCCGAAGTTGATGGATTTTTCCCGGCGCCGGGTGATCACCGCCAGCGGCAGTCCCAGGAGGATGAAGACGAATGAGGAAAAGGCCAGGGATATTTTCTCATTTATTTCCGCGACCATCGGCGTATAGTCGATGTTTTTTTTCTTTAATTTTTCGATCTGCATCCTGAGTTCATTAATGGTCATATCCTTCGGTTTCTTTTCGATTGAATTTTTGTCTTTTAAATTTGCGAAGTTAAGACTCATGAAGTAAGTTTTAAAATTAAGCTTGTAAAAACTGTGCGGGTTGTTGGGGTCAGGTTCATCCGCGGTGCCGTCCATAAGTTTTAGTTTGACCAGGCTTTTTTCCGGCAAGGCCAAAAATTCTCCTTTTTTGGCCACGATGATCCGGGTAGGTTTGTCTTCACCCTGGGGCTCGTAGATGCGGAT
>JAPLLS010000023.1 GCA_026387435.1 Candidatus Omnitrophota bacterium | reverse complement strand
TGCAAGTTATGGCCTTCCCCCGGGATGTATCCTGTGACTTCTATTCCGGTAGTAAGCCTGATCCTGGCGATCTTACGGAGTGCAGAGTTCGGCTTCTTAGGAGTCATAGTTTTTACCTGAAGGCATACACCACGCCTCTGCGGGCAGCCTTTCAAAGCCGGCGACTTGTTTTTCTTTTCTTTTAAATTCCTTCCGAACCTGATAAGTTGACTAATAGTTGGCATACTTTATTCCTTTACGCTTAGCGGTACAATTGGTTCTTCCTGTTTTGCGGATTTAGTGTCCCCGGCAGCGAGCTTGAAAACATCGGCATCCCGATGGCTGGCAAAACCGGTTCCAGCGGGGATCAAATGTCCTACAATGACATTTTCTTTCAGTCCCAGTAGATAGTCGCTCTTTCCAGAAGCAGCTGAATCGGTAAGGATCCGGGTAGTTTCCTGGAAGCTGGCCGCGGAAATAAAACTGTCCGAAGTCAATGATGCCTTGGTGATCCCCAGCAGTAACGGAGTAGCCTGCGCTGGCTTAGCATCCTTTTTAAGCATCCTGGCGTTCTCTTTCTGGAATTTCACTTTATCTACCTGCTGCATCGGCAGGAATTCCGTATCGCCCGGGTCTTCGATCCGGACTTTACGCAGCATCTGGCGGATGATAACCTCGATGTGCTTGTCGTTAATATGCACGCCCTGCAAACGGTAAACTTCCTGAACTTCGTTGACCAGGTATTCCTGAAGAACCTTGTCTCCGGAAACCTTTAAAATATCCTGCAAAACCACCGGGCCGTCGGTCAGCTGCTGGCCGGCGATGACTTTATCGCCTTTATAGACATTCGGGTGTTTCCCGTGAGGGATAACGTATTCCTTGGCCATACCGGTAGGAGATTTCACAATGATCAGCCTCTGGCCTTTTTTAGTCTGCCCGAACTCCACAAAACCGTCGATATCGCTGATAACCGCCGGGTCTTTGGGCCTGCGGGCTTCGAATAATTCGGCGACGCGAGGCAAACCTCCGGTAATATCCCTGGTCTTAACCGACAACCGGGGGATCTTGGCTAACATGTCGCCGGCCTCGATCATCGCGCCGTCTCTAACCATGATATGCGCACCGGCCGGGATAGGATAAATTCCCATGATATCTTTTTTCTCGTCCAAGATCACGATCTGGGGATGAAATTCCTGTTTGTGCTCGACGACCACGTGCTCGGTCAATTTAGTGACCGGGTTCAACTCCTCGACCAGGGTCGATCCCTCTTTAAGGTCTTCGTATTTTATCTGGCCGCTGACCTCGGTCAAGACCGGCGCGGTATAAGGATCCCAGCGGACAAATGATATCGCTTCGTTCACCGCGTCTCCTTCTTTGAAAGCGATAAACGCGCCCTGGGGGACGATATACCTTTCCAATTCCCTTCCGTCGCGGTCATTGATGCTTAAAGCTCCGTTGCGGTTTAAAACAACGAATTCTTTTTTCTTGGAGACAACCCTGAGGCTGTGATATTTGAGAAAGCCCGTGTTCTTGGCTTTAATAAATGACTGTTCAATAATTCTGGAAGCGGTTCCTCCGATGTGGAAAGTTCTCAGCGTCAGCTGGGTCCCGGGCTCGCCGATACTCTGGGCGGCGATAACCCCGACCGCTTCGCCTTTTTCAACCAGCCTTCCGGTAGCCAGGTTGCGGCCGTAGCACTTCATGCAAACGCCTCTTTCGGATTCGCAGGTCAAAACCGAGCGGATCCTGATCCTCTCGATACCAAGCTTCTCGACCATCTCGGATTTCTCCTCGGTAATCTCCTCGCCGGCTTCGACAATTACCTGATCGGTGATGATATCCACGATGTTGTCCAAAGCAACCCGTCCCATGATCCTTTCGCCGAGGGAAACCACGATTTCGTTGCCTTCAGTGATAGCCTGGACGGTAATTCCGTTCAAGGTTCCGCAATCGTCTTCATTAATGATAATATCCTGGGCTACGTCGACCAGACGACGGGTAAGATAACCCGCGTCAGCGGTCTTAAGCGCGGTATCGGCAAGGCCTTTACGCGCACCGTGAGCGGAAATAAAATATTCCAAAACCGTTAATCCTTCTTTAAAGTTAGCGGTGATCGGGTTTTCAATAATCTCGCCTGAAGGCTTAGCCATCAAACCGCGCATACCGGAAAGCTGCCTGACCTGAAGCTTGGAGCCTCGAGCTCCGGAATCAGCCATTAAGAAAATCGGGTTAAACGGCTTCATTTCCTTGAACAGCAGATCGGAGATCTTGTCGGTAGCATGGGTCCAGACGTCGATGATCTTGTTATAGCGCTCTTTTCCGGTAACGGCACCCCGGCGATACTGATCTTCGACTTTGGCCACTTCATCCCTGGCTTCCTTTAAAACTATAGGCTTGTCCGCAGGTATGACCAGATCGTCAATGCCGATGGAAATCCCGCCTAAAGTAGCCATCCTAAAACCCAGAGTCTTGAGGTCATCCAGCAATTTTATGGTCCGGCTGTGGCCGAATCTCTTATATACTTCGGAGACAATATTGCCGATGTTGCCTTTATTAAGATCTTTATTCACATAACCGAAATCCACCGGCAATTCCTGGTTAAAAATAACTCTTCCGGTAGTAGTAGCGATAATCTGCTTCTCGGGAATAAATTTTTTCTCTTCCAGATCATAGACATTATCAACCCTGACCTTGATCTTAGCGTGAAGATCAAGCATTTTATCTTCATATGCAACCAGGACTTCCTCGGCGTTGGAGAAGATCTTGCCTTCGCCTTTGGCTCCGGTTTTTTCCCGGGATAAATAGGCCAAACCTAAAACAATATCCTGGGTAGAAGTCAGGACCGGCCTTCCGTGAGCGGGAGAAAAAATATTGTTGATCGACAACATCAAAACCCGGCATTCAAGCTGGGCTTCCAAAGACAACGGCACATGAACAGCCATCTGGTCCCCGTCAAAGTCGGCGTTGAATCCGGAACAAACCAAAGGATGAATCTTAATAGCTTTGCCTTCAACTAAGATCGGCTGGAAAGCCTGAATGCTCAAACGGTGCAGAGTCGGGGCGCGGTTCAAAAGCACGGGATGGTCCTTGATCACTTCGTCTAGTATATCCCAAACTTCGATCTTACCGTGTCCGACCATGCGCCGGGCTCCTTTAATGGTGTGCACAAAACCTTTTTCCTTTAATTTCTTGATGATAAACGGCTCGAACAACTCCAAAGCCATCTGCTTGGGTAAACCGCACTCGTGCAACTGCAGCTCAGGGCCGACAACGATGACCGAACGGCCGGAATAATCAACGCGTTTTCCCAAAAGGTTCTGGCGGAAACGGCCTTGTTTGCCTTTAAGCATGTCGGACAAAGATTTCAGAGGACGATTATTAGCCCCGACTACCGCCCTTCCGTGGCGGCCGTTATCCATTAAAGCATCCACCGCTTCCTGGAGCATGCGTTTTTCGTTGCGGATAATGATCTCCGGGGCATTAAGCTCGATAAGTTTCTTTAAACGGTTGTTACGGTTAATGACCCTTCTATATAGATCGTTGAGGTCGGATGTGGCAAATCTTCCTCCGTCAAGCGGAACTAAGGGGCGCAGATCCGGTGGGATCACCGGAAGCACCTCTAAGACCATCCACTCCGGCTTGTTCCCGGACTTGCGGAAATCTTCAACGATCTTTAATGATTTTAATGATTTACGGTTGCCGATGGCTTCCTTGGATTTTTCCAGATCTCGGCGGAGTTTCCTGGTATACGCGTCCATATCCAGGTCTTTTAACAAGTCCTGGACCGCCTCAGCGCCGATCTTAGCCTTGAATTTACCGGCGTATTTAGCCATGGCTTCCTGGTATTTCTCTTCGGAAAGCAGTTCTTTCTTTTTTAAAGGCGATGAGCCCGGATCGATGACCACGTATTCTTCATAGTAAATGACCTTTTCCAGGTCGCGTAAAGTCATATCCAGTAACGCCGAAACCCTGCTGGGCACGACCTTAAAGAACCAGATATGAGTAACCGGAGCCGCCAGTTCAATGTGGCCCATTCTCTCTCTTCTCACTGATGAACGGTCGACAGTAACCCCGCAGCGGTCGCAGGTGATCCCCTTGAATTTTATGCCCTTATACTTGCCGCAGTTACATTCCCAGTCGCGCACCGGGCCAAAGATCCTTTCGCAGAAAAGCCCGTCTTTTTCCGGTTTCAACGTGCGGTAGTTGATCGTTTCCGCCCTTTTGACTTCGCCTTTTGACCAGGATCTGATCACCGCGGTTGATGCAAGTCGTATCGTTACTGTGTCGAATAAAATATTCTCGGCCATTATCTTTTCTCCATCCGGAAATCTAATCCCAACCCCTGCAATTCTTTAACCAGAACGTTAAAAGATTCAGGAGTACCATGGCTTAGTCTCTGTTCGCCTTTGACTATAGCTTCGTAAATACGCTGTCTTCCGGCCACATCGTCTGATTTTACTGTAAGCATTTCCTGCAGGGTAAAAGCCGCGCCGTATGCTTCCAACGCCCAAACTTCCATTTCTCCTAAGCGTTGTCCGCCGAACTGCGCCTTGCCGCCCAAAGGCTGCTGAGTAACCAGGGAATACGGCCCGATGGAACGGGCATGGATCTTTTCGTCGGCCAAGTGGATCAGCTTCATCATGTAGATCTGGCCAACGGTGATCTCCTGGTCGAACGGCTCACCGGTGTAGCCGTCATGAAGGGTGATTTTACCGCTGGTGGGAAGCCCCGCTTCTTTAAGCCACTGTTTAATTTCGTCCTGTGAAGCTCCGTCAAAAACCGGAGTCATGATATTATATCCTAAAGCCTTGGCCGCCCATCCTAGATGAGTCTCTAAGATCTGACCGATATTCATACGGGAAGGCACACCCAAGGGGTTCAAAACGATATCAACCGGAGTGCCGTCGGGTAAATACGGCAAGTCCTCATCTGGAATTATACGGGCCACCACGCCTTTGTTCCCGTGGCGTCCGGAAAGTTTATCCCCGACCGATAATTTTCTTTTAGTGGCGATATAGACCACGACTCTTTTCAAAACTCCCGGCGGGAGCTCATCGCCCCGGCGGACTTTCTCGATCTCCTGTTCAAACTCGATCTCCAGATCCTGGATCTGTTCGTCGTAAGAAGCAGCCAGTATCTTGGCCTCCTCGTTATCTTCGATATTGATCTTCTCGACCTTGGATCTATCTACTTTTAATAGTGATGCCATCTTGACGATCTTTTCGTTCTGGACAAACTCGATCTCCTGTTTGTAATAGGCTTTGAGTTCCCGGACCTTGGCTAATTCTTTGGTTTTATCTTCTTTGGATTTTCTGCCCCGCTCTTTTCTCTGAAAAACATGGACATCGACTACAAACCCTTCAACTCCGGGGGGAACGCGAAGCGAAGTATCCCGGACATCCGAAGCTTTCTCGCCGAAAATAGCGCGCAGAAGCCTCTCTTCGGGAGACAATTCCGATTCGGTCTTGGGAGTAACCTTGCCTACCAGGATATCTCCGGCGCCGACTTCCGCTCCGACCCGGATGATTCCGGTGACATCCAGGTTTTTAAGCGAATCCTCGCTGACGTTAGGGATATCGCGGGTGATCTCCTCATTTCCCAAACGGGTTTCAATGGCTTCAACCTCAAATTCCTTGATATGGATTGAGGTAAAAACGTCTTCCCGGACCACTTTTTCGCTGATCAAAATCGCGTCTTCGAAATTATATCCTCTCCAGGGGACAAAAGCCACCAGCAGGTTTTTACCTAAAGCCAATTCCGTATTCTTGGTGCTCATCCCGTCGGCGATGACCTGGCCTTTTTCCACATGATCGCCTAATTTTACGATCGGGCGCTGGTTCAGGCAGGTATCGGCGTTGGTGCGAACGAATTTATTCAGATGATATGTCTTTTTCCCCACGGTTATAGATGCTCCGTCGACAGCATTGACCTTGCCCGCTTCCTGGCTGACCAGGACCGCTCCGGAGTCGTAAGCCACTTTGGCTTCCATTACGGTGCCCACGATGGGGGCCTCGGTGATCATTAAAGGCACTGCCTGGCGCTGCATGTTCGAACCCATCAAAGCGCGGTTGGCGTCGTCATGCTCCAGAAAAGGGATCAATGATGCCGCGACAGAAACCAGCTGGCGGGGAGAAACATCCATGTATTCGACTTCTTTAGCCGTGACTTTGGGAAAATCGTCTTTGTGGCGGCAGGAAATGTCTTTTTCCAAAAAGCTTCCGTCGGTATCAATGGGCACGTTGGCCTGGGCGATGGTCTTCTCTTCTTCCACGTCCGCGGTCAAATAATCTATTTTCTTGGTAACTTTGCTGTTTTCGACTTTCCGGTAGGGAGTCTCCAAAAAGCCCAGAAGATTTATCCGGGCGTAGGTGCTCATGGACGCGATCAGGCCGATGTTCGGGCCTTCCGGGGTTTCAATAGGGCAGATCCTTCCGTAATGCGAAGGATGGATATCGCGGACTTCAAAACCGGCTCTTTCCCGGGACAAACCGCCGGGGCCGACAGCGCTTAATCTTCTTTTGTGGGTCATTTCGGCCAAGGGATTAACCTGGTCCATGAACTGGGAAAGCTGCGAGCGGGAAAAGAAATCGTGGATCTGGGTGAAAAATAATTTGGAATTGATCAAAGCGTGAATATTGGCGGAATCAAGCACGCGGTTATCAACCGGCACGTCCATATCCAGCTTGCGGTTTAAAATAAACCTTCCGGCCCTTTCCAGATCGTATCTGGCCGGGTCGAAAAATAATTTGAAAAACAGGTTTTCCGCGCCTTCTTTAGTCACCGGCTCGGTAGGCCTCATCTTGCGGTAAAAATCCACATACGCTTCTTCTTTATTCTTGGTGGAATCTTTCTTGAGCGTATTCTGGATTTCCGTGTACTCTTTGCTGAAAGCCTTAATAATCTGATCGTCGCTGGAAAAACCCAGGATCCTCAATATTTGAGACGCGGGAAAGCTCTTCCTGCGGTCGACATAAGCGATAATAGTTTCGGTAAGGTCGTATTTGAACTCAAGCCACGCCCCGCGATAAGGGATGATCCGGCCGTAAAAGATCTTTTTTCCGGTCGGATGGTCTTCTTCTTCGAAAGAAACTCCGGGAGAACGATGCAGCTGGCTGACCACGACCCGCTCGTCGCCGTTAATGACAAAGCTGCCGGTTTCGGTCATCAGAGGCAATTCGCCGAAATAAGCATCCTGCTCCTTGGTGTCGGCAGGAGTGGTAAGCCGGAACTTGACTTTTAAAGGAGAAGCGTACGAAACCGAGCGTTTCTTGGATTCGTTAATATCGTATTTAGGCTTACCTAAATTATAGCTGACGAATTCAAGCCGCACCGATCGGTCAGGACTTTCGATAGGGAATATCTCTTCAAAAACTTCCTGAAGCCCCTGGCGCTTACGGTCTTTATCCCCAACGTTTATCTGCAGGAATTCCCTATACGACTCAGTCTGGATATCCAGAAGGTTGGGAAGGCCGTAAACCTCTTTAAACTTGGCGAAATTTTTTCTCTTGTTCATTTTTTCTCCACTAACCACAACTATAAAATTGTGTGCTTTAGACTCAGGAGTTTAAGCGGCTTGTCGCGTTATTATTTGAGCTCAACTGTGGCACCGGCAGCGACGAGCTTTTTCTTCATCTCTTCTGCCTCTTCCTTAGTTACACCTTCTTTGACCGGTTTGGGCGCACCTTCGACCAGGTCTTTGGCCTCTTTAAGCCCGAGGCTGGTCATGGTCCGAACCTCTTTAATGACCGCAATCTTGCTCGCGCCGGCTGCAGTCAATACTACGGTGAAAGTCGTCTTTTCCTCGGCTGCCGGTGCTGCACCTGCTGCTCCTGCTGCCGGAGCGGCCATCATAGGCATATTCGCCGAAACGCCGAATTTCTCTTCCAGGGTCTTGACCAAATCGGCTAATTCCAAGACTGACATTTCCTCGATCGATTTAATTATACCTTCCATTTTCTCGCTTGCCATTTCTTCTCCTCCTTATTATCCGCTATTGTTTCTTTTGTTTGATTTGTTCCAGACAAAAAACGAGTTTCCTTAAATTTCCCTTTAAGACAAATACAAAACCGGTTATCGGCGATTTAATAGCCATCACCGTCTTGGTAAGCAGCACTTCCCTAGACGGCAATTTCGCCAGGGCTTCGATATCCTTGGAATTAAGCAGCTTGTCCTTTAAAAGCCCGCCCTCTAATATCAGGTTGGCATGATCCTTGGTAAAATTAAAAAGAACCTTGGAAGCTGCCACAGGTTCTTTCTTGGAGAAAACAAAGCCGCAGGGCCCCTGGACAAAATTTATGAGTGCCTCATTCTGGCCTGCCAGAGCACGACGCGCGGTATTATTCCTAACCACCAGCATTTCGGAATCGATGCCCCGCAAAGATTTCCTCAAAGCGTTGAGATCAGGTCCAGATAATTTGGAATATTTGACCACAAAGAAAGCCTCTGAATCTTTAAGACCTTTCTTGATCCTGTTTTCCGAAGCTTCTTTGAATATCGTGCTCAATTTCTTCATAATAGTATCCTTAAATGAGGCCATAACTTATGGAGCATGAAATGCGACATAAGTTATTGGGCCGAATTTAGACCGAAGCATGAGCGGATTTTAACGAAATCCGCGAATGTTTCGCTTCGGGCGAACTTATCAAAATTCCAGGGCTAAACCGGGATTCATCGACGCTGCGATGGACAATCTCTCGATGAATTTTCCTTTTACCGTGGCCGGCTTGGCTTCGGTAATAGCGTTAATTACGACCGAGGCGTTTTCGTAAATTTTATCTTCGTCAAAAGATACCTTACCTACGGATAAATGCAATCCGCCCTGCTTGTCCACCCGGAATTCAACTTTACCCTTACGAACATCGTTGATAGCCTTGGCGATATCATTGGTGACTGTCCCGGTCTTGGGGCTGGGCATTAAGCCCCGGGGGCCTAAAACTTTTCCCAGCTTGCTTAAATCCTTCATGATCTCAGGAGTGGCGATAACGCAGTCGAAATCCATGAACCCGGCGGTTACTTTATCGATCAGATCATTGGCTCCGACAAATTCCGCCCCGGCTTCCCGGGCGATCTTTTCATGTTCGCCGCGGCAGAAAACTGCGACTCTGACGGTTTTACCGGTCCCGTGAGGAAGAACGACTGTGCCGCGGACCATCTGTTCGGCTTTTTTGGGGTCGACGTTGAGCTTCATATGCAGATCTACTGAAGCGTCGAATTTGGGGGTATTGAATTTCTTTAAGACTGAGATGGCTTCTTTTAAAGTAAAAACCTTATCTTTTACCAGGTCTTTTGCCGATTCCTTATATCTCTTGGAGCGAGTTTTCATTTTTTCTAGCCTTCTACTTGGATACCCATGCTTCTGGCCGTTCCTTCCATGATCTTTACGGCCTTGTTCATGTCCGCGGTATTTATATCCGCCATTTTTTGTTTAGCGATCTCTTCCAGTTGTTTGCGAGTAACCTTAGCGATAACCTCTTTGCCGGCTGTTCCCGAAGCTTTAGCCAGGTTACAGGCGCGTTTCAGGAGTATCGACGAAGGAGGGCTCTTGATGATAAAGGTAAAGGTCCTGTCTTCATAGACGCTGATGACCACGGGCAGGATCAGCCCGTCCCTGTTCTTAGTCTGGTCGTTAAACTGCTTGCAGAACATCATGATGTTGACGCCGTGCTGCCCCAAAGCCGGGCCTACCGGAGGAGCAGGATTAGCTGCGCCCGCTGGAACGTGTAATTTGATCTGTGCTTTTATGACTTTTGCCATGGTTAAACCTTTTCTACTTGCCAGTATTCCAATTCCACGGGAGTCGACCTTCCGAAGATCGAAATGCTGACTTTAAGTTTGCCTTTTTCGGGATGAATATCGTCTATCGTCCCGTTAAAATTCATGAACGGGCCTTCTTTGACCCGGATCTGTTCGCCTTTCGAAAAAATTGTTTTGGGGCTGGGCTTAAGCTTGGTTTCTTCGGTACGCTTGAGGATATTGTCTACTTCTCCGGGAGGCAATGGGATGGGTTTTCTACCGGCTCCCAGGAATCCCGTGACTCCCGGGATGTTTTTTATGAAAGAATAAGTTATGTCGTTTAAGTCCATCTCGACCAGGACATACCCGGGGAAAAACCTGCGTTCGGAAACCCGTTTTTTTCCGGAGCGCACTTCCGAGATCTGTTCGGTGGGAATGACCACCTTGGTGATTGCTTCCGCGAATCCCTGGGCAATGGCACCCGAAAGAAGTACCGTTCTTACTCTATCTTCTAAACCTGTTTGTGTATGAACCACATACCAATTTTTCATTTAAGCTTTAAAAATAATACTCAGGATTTTAGCCAGACAGGAATCAACGACGAATATGAACAGGGCCAGGATCGCGGTAAGGACTATTACGACAGAAGTCGAACCAATCAATTCTTCCCGGGTGGACCAGGAAACCTTTCCCAGCTCCATTTTAACTTCGTTAATAAAACCTGTGATTTTATCCAGTGCTTTCATTTCAATTTATCAGGGGCGGAGGGACTTGAACCCCCAGGACGGGATTTGGAGTCTCGCCGTTTGCCATTAACGGACGCCCCTATTAAGTTCCTCGTAAGCCCTTCTATCGTTTTCCCCGATTCGCCGGCCGCTTCTATTTAATTTCCTTATGGGGTGTATGCTTGCGGCAGCTCCGGCAAAATTTTTTCACTTCCATCCGATCCGGATGCTTCTTTTTATTCTTAGTAGCCGAATAATTCCTATTTTTACACACCGTACATTCGAATGTGATTATTTCGCGCATAATCTTTGTAAGAGTTTAAACTTTTGTTTTTCAAAGCTGGAGCCGGGAATTGAACCCGGGACCCCGTCCTTACCAAGGACGTGCTCTACCAACTGAGCTACTCCAGCAGGTTGGACCAGTAGAACTGCCATCCTGCTTAAAATTTAAAAAAGATAAAAAATCCCCGCACAAGAATCATAATGATTCTTGTTCTTAACAATTATCCATATAGCCAATTTTGTTATTCTTCGACGAGGCTATTTGAGTTGAGTTACATAGAGAATAGAATATACACTATAATCGTATTCTTGTCAACCATTATTTATATTTTTTTAATAAAACAAAACTTGTTGCTTTTAATAGGCTTAAAACCAGCCCGCAACCCCAAATTCCGAGGATCGGCAAGAGCCAGATCCCACCCAGAAATCCGGCTATACAGCCGCCGATAAGGTCTGCGCTGTAAAGCATCCCTCCAACATTTCCCGAATTAAAGCTGTTTTGTCTGTACAAAAGCGCGCAAAGCACGAACTCAAAGCCTAAAAATAAACCACCAACAAAAAACATTAAAATATAAATCATTAGCCCGACTGATGAATAAGCGATGCCCCGGCTAATAGCCAGAGATATAATGATCGAAAATATTACCATAGCCGCCTCTGTGGTTCGTAAATATTTAAGCCCCTGCCCGCGGATGGAAATTCTGCGCGCCGCGGCGCTCGACAATGCTATCCCGGACATGAATACCGCGATCAATAAACCCAGGGTTTTATATACATACCCGAAGGAAACCTGGAAACCGAACACTAGTTCCAGATTAACCATCATTCCCCAGAATCCCGTCGCTCCCAGGCAATACACCAGGCCAAGATTGCCGGATTTATTGATCCTAGTGTTTTTCGAGGCAAATAATGATAAGAGAAATATTCCAATTATTACAAAGCTGGCCTTCAATAAATTAAATCGTGATAAGCTCTCAAAAATTCCGGCCGCGAAAGGACTGAATTGGCGGTTCCAGATCAAAAGCGACTGAAATAATGCTATGGGGGTAAAATCCCGGTTCTTCTTCTGGGTCGCCTCCAGGGAGGCATTATTGAACCATTCCAGCCACTGCTTATCCATCCGCAGTCGCAAATAGGCCGGAACAAGAGTTTTAGTTTGCAGACCCGACAGCTGGATCCGCCGAGAGATCTCATCAGGGCCCAGGAAGATTGTCGTTGAATCCGAACCCAGGATCAAATTAAGATCACCGGGTATAACCCGGACATTTTCGAAGTTCGCTTTGAGGCTGTTGATGATCGAAAAATTCAAATCTCTGAGCTGCCGGCTCAAATATGTCAGCGACCCGTTCAAACGCAAAGATATAATCCCCTCATCCTCCAAATGTTTTTTTGCTGAAGAAAAGAATTCCTGGGTAAAAAGGCGGTTAGAAACCAGATCACTCGGGCCGATCGAGCCCAAAAGGATCAAATCGTACTTTTCCCGGGAATTTTGCAGAAAATGCCGGCAATCCTCATTGATGATCTTAAGCCGCGGATCGCTCAGTTCCCTGGCGATATAGCCGAAATCAACGCTTTTGAGCGCTTCCAGGATCTGCGGATCGATCTCCAGATAATCCAGTTTACTTATCGGATGTTTAAGAATCTCCTGGATCAACCCTCCCAGCCCCGAGCCGGCCAAAAGGACTTTCCGGGGGTGAGTTGAAAACAGCAAAGGCAAGTGGCCGAATTCCTCGATAGAACTTATATCCGGATCAGGAACAGTGATCTCAGGAATGCCGTTGTAAAACAAAACATCTTGCCTGGAGTTACGGGTTACCACGATATTGGCGTAGATCGAATTGCGGTAATCAACGATCTCTTCGCTTTTATACTGCCGGCTTAAAGACTTATCCTGTAGGCGTGAAGGATTAAACCAGATGAAAAAAACCAAAGAAGCCGTTAAAACAACCCCAAAACAAAACTTCAGTACCCGGTCTTTGACCGGCAAAACACACAAAAAGGCAATAGCCAGATTGGCCAGCGCCACCAGCTGAACCAGCTGAAAAGAATTAAAAAAAGGTATCAATATATAGGTAAGAAGCCCGCCGGCGAGTATAGACCCGATCGTCTCCCAGGTATAAACTTTTCCGATACCCAGGTGAGGCTGGTCAAGCTTTCTCTGAAAGACCCGGCAGCAAACAGCGAATAACCCGCCGTGGCTAAAACCTATAGCCAGCATGACCAGGAACGACCAAAAGTAAATCGAGGCCAAGCTCAGCCCCTGCCCGAAAAAGGCTCCGCTAAAACTCTTAAAAGTCCGGGCTAAATAGACCGCGTAAACAAAACCCCAAACAAAAACCAACTGCAAAAAAACCATCAGGCCATACTTCTCTTTTACCCGGTCAACCAACCGGCCTAAGAAATATACCCCGCCAGCCTCCAGGAGCATCCAATTGGCCAGAATTATTCCGAGAGTAAGCTCATTGCCGTAAAAACTGACCAGCAGTTCACGGAGGACTATGACCTGCGCGATCAAACCGCTGGCGCCGATAATAAGAATTGTAAGGATAGCCATCGAAAAAAAATAGGGGACGGTTCTCATTTTTTCTGCCAGAAAACCTGCCGGAAAAAATGGAGAACCGTCCCCTTCTTTAAATTAAAGCCCTTTCTTGACCATCAACTGGCAAAGATCGACCACCCGGTTGGAATATCCCCATTCGTTGTCATACCAGGAAAGAACCTTGATCAAATTATCCTGGATAACTTTGGTCAACTTGGCGTCGATGATCGAGCTTAAAGCGCAATGATTGAAATCCACGGAAACCACCGGATCTTCGGTGTAGCCGAGGATATTTTTCATACTGCCTTCAGAAGCAGCTTTAAAAGCGGCGTTGATCTCCTCGACCGTGACTTTTTTTGTTAATTGCGCGGTAAAATCGACTACGGAAACATTAGCCGAAGGCACCCTCATCGAAAAACCGTCGAGCTTGCCTTTGAGTTCCGGAATAACCAAAGCCAAAGCCCTGGCTGCGCCGGTTGAAGTAGGGATCATGGAAAGCGCGGCTGCGCGGGAACGGCGCAGATCCGAGTGGGCCTGGTCTTGAAGGCGCTGATCGTTGGTATAAGCGTGGATGGTGGTCATCAGACCTTTCTCGATACCAAACTTGTCGTTCAAAACTTTGGCCACAGGCCCCAGGCAGTTCGTGGTGCAGGAGGCGTTGGAAACCACATAGTGAATTTTAGGATCGTATTTATTCTCGTTAACACCAAGGACAATGGTGATATCCTCGCCTTCCGCGGGAGCGGAAATAATTACTCTCTTGGCCCCGCCCTTGGTGATGTGATTCTCGGCACCCTTGACTTCCTTGCCTTTTTTATTCACTCCGTCTTTCTTGATGGTAAATAAACCGGTCGACTCGATCACTAGTTCAACCCCGAGATCTTTCCAGGGCAGTTCAGAAGGATCCCTCTTGGCCAAGACTTTGATCACTTTCCCGTTAACCGTCATCTCGTCATCGGCGGTAGCTTTCACATCGCCTTTGAACTGGCCATGCACCGAATCATACTTAAAAAGATAAGCGTTAGTCTTAGCGTCGGTAATATCGTTAACCGCGACCAGCTCCAGGCCCGAATCTTTTCTTTCCAGGATCGCCCTTGAAACCAGGCGTCCGATCCTGCCAAAACCGTAAATGCCGACTTTAATTTCCATTTTGTTTCCAACTTTTATTATTAGGTTGTTTTGTTTTTAGGCTGGGTTAATCTGGCTGTGCTTCCCTTAAATATTTTGCCGCTATTTCCGGAGGAGTAGGCACGATATAAAAGCCTGTTCCCCATTCAAATCCGGCCACTCTGGTCAGCTTGGGCATAAATTCCAGGTGCCAGTGATAACTGTCAACGGTTGCGCCGTCAGAGTTAATCGGCGAAGTGTGAATAATAAAGTTATAAGAAGTATCACCGAAAATTTTTTTCACTTTACCCACGATACCTTTTAAAATCATTGCCAGATCTCCGATAACCTCATAAGGGATCTGGTTAAAATACCCGGTGTGCTTCTTAGGCATAACCCAGATCTCAAAAGGAAACCGGGAAACAAACGGGCAAAAAGCGAAAAAGTTCTTATTATCCATAATAAGGCGTTCCTTCTCCTGCAACTCCTGGCGGATCATATCGCAGAAAATGCAGCGCTCGCGGTACTCAAAATAATTCTGAGCCCCCGTAATTTCTTCCTTGACGTTCTTGGGCACCATGGGTAAAGCAATGATCTGACTATGTGGATGCTCTAAACTGGCACCCGCGGAAGCTCCGTAATTCTTGAAGATCATAATGTACTTAAACCTGTGGTCCCTTTCCAGGTCGAGGCTGCGCTGGCAATAAAAATGGATGACACTGGTCAACTCTTGAATGGTTAAGTCCGATAAATCTTTCTCGTGATAAGGACTCTCAATGATCAGTTCGTGCGCTCCTATCCCGTTAGACAGATCATAGATCCCCAAGCCCCTTCTGTCCAGCTCTCCTTCGATCTGGAGCGCCGGGAATTTATTGGGAATGACCCTGACCTGCCATCCCGGGGAATTCGCCGGGGTGCTGGGATCGCGCAAGGCGGTTATTTCCGGAGGAGTCTGAGCTTCATTTCCGTAGCAGAACGGGCAAGCAGCGTTTTTGCCGGTTTTCGGCGCATCATGGTCATAATCACCGGGTTTCATCGGATCGTCTGTATTCACAATGACCCATCTGCCGCCAATAGGATCTCTTCTCAATTCGGACATAAATTAATCCTTGTTATTTAATCGTGACTTCTTTCAAAAATTTCGCCGCGGCCTCGGGAGTCACCGGGCAGATGTAAAAACCGGTTCCCCATTCAAATCCGGCTATCCGGGTAAGCCTGGGAGTTATTTCGATATGCCAATGAAAATCATCGTTGATGGTCCGCCAATACCCCATCTTCTGCCTTCTAAACGGAGCGGTATGAATAATGTAATTATACGGCGGGTCGTTGAGGCCGACCTTAAGTTTTAAAAGGACCTGTTTTAAGATCTTAGAAAGATTTTTCCGTTCATCTGCGGATAAAGAAACAAAATCGCAGGAATGTTTTTTTGGAAGAATCCAGACCTCGAAAGGAAAACGCGAAGCAAAAGGAACTACAGCGATAAATCCGTCAATTTCCAGGATCAGCCGGTCTTTCTGGGCAAGTTCCTGCTTGACCAGGTCGCAAAAAATACAGCGTTCGTGGTACTCGTAATATTCGTGCGCGCCGACCAATTCTTCCTTGACCCGCTTGGGATTGATAGGCATAGCGATGAGCTGGGAACGGGCGTGCCTTACTCTTCCCCCTCCGGCGGAAAAACCGTAATTCTTAAAAACCAAGACATACTTGAAACGCTGGTCTTTTTCCAGATCAATGATCCGGTCGATATAACAGGTAATGACGTTGGTGATCTGATCTTCCGAAAGATCGGACATATTGCCGATATGCTGGTTGGTCTCGACCACTATCTCGTGGGCGCCGACCCCGCTCATCAAATCATACAGCCCTTTGCCCTGGCGTTCCAGTTCTCCTTCGATCTTCAAAAAAGGCGTCTGGCTGGGAACGACCCTTAAATCCCAACCCGGGGAGTTTTTAGGGGTATTCTTAGTCCTGATGGCGTAGATCTCCGAAGGAGTCTGGGCTTCAGCCCCTTCACAAAAAGGGCAAGGTTTTTCCGGCACGGTTTCCCGCACAGGGTTGGCAAACTGGTCAGGACGCCTGGCGCGCTCCGTAGCCACAATCACCCATCTTCCGATAATCGGATCTTTTCTTAATTCCGGCATTTTTTCTCTTTCTAAATTATTCCTTAAGTGCCCACTAAGTAAAGGATTATACCATAACTAACCTTTAATGCAAATCATTTTTCAGGTTTTATCCCAACTTTTCCCCAAGGTTGATCTTATTTCCGCTTAAAAACTCACCAGCTGTAAGCCTGCTCTTCCCTTCAAGATGCAACTCTTGCAGGGACAGAGAGCCATTTCCGCAGGCCACGATGATGCCTTTTGGTGAAACTGTAAGAACTTGGCCGGGAACAACATCCGAGGACCGGGACTCCTTTGATTCCAAACGGGTCTTATAAATTTTGAGGATCTTACCGTTAAGTTTAGTAAATGCGCTGGACCAGTTGACACAGCCTCGCACCAGGTTATGGATCTTGAGCGCCGGCAGGTACCAGTCGATTTTGGCGATTGTCGTGCTCAGTTTAGGAGCCATGGTCGAAAGGCTGTCGTCCTGAGGAATAAGCTCGAACTTTTGGGATTCGATGAGATTTATGGCTTTTAAGAGCAAGATTGCGGAATCTTCGGAAAGCTTTTCATCTAAACTCAAAGCATCATCATCGGGGGTTATGGCTATCTGGTTTTGTAAAATCATCGGGCCGGCATCCATCCTGGGAACTACCTTCATCACCGTATTTCCGGTCAAGCGGTCTCCGTTGATGATCGCCCAGTTGATCGGAGCTGCTCCCCTGTATTTGGGCAAAAGCGAAGCGTGGACGTTGATCGGCACGATCGAAGGAATATTTAAAACTTCCGCAGAAAACTTCTGGCCATAAGCGATAATAACGAATAAATCCGGCTGGTATTTTTTGAGGGTATTGACCGCTTCGGGACTATTTATATCCTCGGGCTGAAAAACTTTAAGCTGTGCCTGCTCGGCCAGCTCTTTGATCTGGGTGCTCCCAAATTTCATGCCCCGGCCTTTAAGCCTATCGGGCTGGGTCACCACCAAGGGAATCTGATAACAGGACTCGATCAGTTTTTTTAAAGCCGGATAACCGAATCTGGAGCTGCCGAAAAATATGATTTTCACTTTGCCCTCTTTTTAAGGGACGTTTCCCTGATTGGTTCTATATTGGATCAACATCAATGGTAATTATTATACCAGATTGCCGAAAATCCTTTAAGGAGTTTTTCAGAAATTTACTCAGAGCTAGCACATTTGAGGCGGCCAAAAGGATCACCCAGTAATAATTTCCCCGCAGTTTGGGCGGCTGGCCGGGATTCAAAGAAACGATCTCCACTCCTTTAGGAACCAAGCCTGCGGAAAGTTTCTTAAAAAGTTTTTCACCAGCCTCCCGCACCCGGCTTTCAATTCTGCCTCTTAATCTGACCTGACAGAAATTACGGTAGGGCGGGAATTTGACCTGGCGGCGGGATTTTAATTCTTCATTGTAGAAAATATTAATATCTTTTTTCGCGATGGCCTGAAAACAAAAATGGTTGGGCAAACTGGTCTGGATGAACAACTTCTCTTTGGTTATGGTCAATAAACCCTGCAGGATGGCAAAAGTTTTCTCCGTTGCCCGGAAATCGACATGATTCAAAGAATTATCGATGCCTAGCACCGCGGTCAACTCAAAAGCAAAAGGCGCCTGACGGATGATCCCCTGGGTGGAAATAAAGATATCTGCGTTGATTTTATCCGGAATCTCTCCGCTGTCGATTCTTTTGATCCTGGCCTGGGGAAAAATCCGGGAGAGCTCACTTTCGACCTTTTCCGTCCCGGCACCGGCAAACTTAAGATAGCCGGAATTGCACTGCGGGCAGATCTTAGGAGGAACCAGCTTGTAATTACAGTAATGGCAGCGCAATAAATTCTCTTCAAAAAAATAAACCAGGTTAGTGCTGCAACGCGGGCATCTCAGCGACTTTGCGCAGGTAGAGCAAACGGCCGCAGTGGCAAAACCTTTACGGTTCAAGAACAATAGGATCTTTCCCCCATCCGTTAGCACGGCTGCCATGGTATCCTGCAGCAGCCGGGACAGGATTATATTTTTTTTCTTATCCAAAAACGGCAGGCTTTTCATATCCACTATTTTTATTTCCGGATAAACCTCCCGGCGCTCGAGCATTTTAAATTCAATATTCTCCTTATGGGCTAAATAAATTGATTCCAAAGAAACCGCTATCCCTCCCAAAATGATCCTGGCTTTTTCCAGCTCAGCCCTCATCAGCGCGACCCGTCGGCTGTGGTAATGCGGAGACTGGTCCTGTTTATACGCCGAATCCATTTCTTCGTCAACGATGATCAAGCCCAGATCCGACATGGGCGCGAATATCGAAGACCGGGTCCCGACAACGACTTTGACGGAATTGTTTTTGATCTTGATCCATTCCTCGATCTCATTCGGCTGCTGGCGAAATGAAGTTTCCAGAATCAAACCGGTTTTCTTGCTGATCAGCTCTTTAGCCTTTAAAACCAGGTTCTTATCCGAAACCAGAACGATAGCCGATTTTCCACCGGCCAAAGTTTTTTGTATCTCCCGGCAATAAATATCCCAACGCTCTTTCCCGTCTAAATCCGCAAGCAATAACCCCTGAGGCTGATTTTTTTCCCGGACAGCCTTAATTTCCGGCAATCCTTCCAGGGGTTTCCCTTTTCTTATCGGTTCAGGAAGGCTTGCGGCTATAGCTTCCCCCCAACTGCAGCAATAATAATTGCTGACCATACTGGTCAGCAAAAGCATCTGTTCATCCAAAACCGGGATCGAATCGACTAATTTTATTATTGGTTTTATCCGGGGGATATCCGAGTGCGAGGTTGTTTCGACGATATAACCGATCTCTTTTTTTCCGCGAAAATTGACCCAAGCCCGCATCCCGGCCAATGCCAGTTTTTCAGCTTCTTCCGGGATCAGATAATCGAACGGGCCTTCGACGGGAATGGCTAAAACGACCTTAGCGTAAAGCACGGTAAATCTCCTCGGCGGCGTGGGGCTTGCGCATTTTACGGATCCGCTCTTTGGCGGTTTTGAGTTTCTGGGGGGAATTCAGATAATCCAGGACGATTTCTTTGACCCGGGCGGCATTCTGAGCTTTTTCTCCGATCCCGTATCCGGAAAGTATCTCTATATTTTTGGCTTCCTGGCCGGGGATGGCCGAGATAAAAACCGGCACCAGCTCCATGGCCAGAAGTTCGGCGATGCTTAAACCTCCGGGCTTGGTCACGATCAGATCCGCTACGGCCATCAATTCGTCGATATTGTCCACGAATCCGAAAACTTTAACCCCGGAGTAATTTTTAGCCTTTAAGCGTTTAAAAAGTTCCTCGTTTTTGGCACAAACTGCCAGGATCTGAACCCGGCCGTGCAGTAGGTCAACGATAGCCTCGATCGGCCCGATCCCGAAAGAGCCGGTGACGACCAGCACGGTAAACGTCCAGGAATCCAAGCCGAATTTGGCACGCAGTTCGATTTTATTGAATCCGCCGGAGAACTTGGGATCAACCGGGATACCGGTAACCCTGATTTTATCCTCGGATATTCCCAGTTTGATTAACTCATTTTTGCTGGCGTCCGATGCCACCGCATACCAATCGGTCTGATCATAGACCCAGAACGGATGCACCCCGAAATCGGTGATCACTGTTACAATTTTTGAGGTGATTTGGCCTTTTTTCTTGAGGCTGCAGGCGATATTGGAAGCCAGATAATGGGTGGAAATGATCACATCCGGAATAGTCTGGGTCAAATACTGCCGAAAATTCGAAGTATTCAACCGGTTATGCAAAGTACGCACCTTGGTCAGGGCCGGCTGAAGGTTTTTCCGGGAAGTGAGCTGAAAAATTAAATTCCACAGCCATTGGCAGTGATTGACCATAAAAGAGTATGACCGGCTGTAAAAGCTGCCGAAAAGAAAATCGCTTTCTTCCAGGACATCGACCAGGACCGGCTCCTGGTCCGGCTCCTGGGACCGGAAATAATTGAATATCGCCTCAGCGGCTTTAAGGTGGCCCGCTCCGGCGGAGGTGCAGGCAATGACTATTTTCATGATGAAATGATTATTTGCGCGGCGCTGGAAAGATCATCGGCCTTGTAATCGGGGATGCGGTCCCAGTGCAGCTGGTTTTGGGGTTTTTCCCGGCCCGAGAAAACCAGGATCGTTTTCAAGCCCGCGGATTGTCCGGTTTCTATGTCGATCATAGAATCTCCGACAAAATAACTGTGCTCCTTGTCGACAGCAAAACCCTGATCCTTTAGATCAGCAACCACCTCGTCGATCAAGCCGGTTTTAGGCTTGCGGCAGGAGCAGTTCTCTTCCGGGCGGTGGGTACAATATAAGGTTTCCGATATTCTCACCTTATCCCCCAAATCAAAGACCATACGTGAGTCAATTTCATTGAGGTCCTGAAGAGAATAAAGCCCCTTAGCGACTCCGGCCTGGTTAGAGACTACGAATAGCTTGAATCCGGATGCGGTGAGTTTTTCCAAGGCGGATTTTACGTTAGGCAGTAGCTGAAACTCCTCAACACTGGTCACGTAATTAAAATCGCCGGGATATTTATTGACCACCCCGTCCCGGTCCAGGAATACCACTTTTACTTTTTCCATTTTTTCAGGTCCTGTTATACTTTATCTTGAATTATCTTTTTTCTATTAATGATCTCTCTATATTTCACATAACTAAGGAACTGGTAAAGGGAATCGCAATAAGCGATCATAAAGCCGTAAAGGCCGTCCTTCCAGGCCGCCTTGCGCACGTATTTCCGGAAAAACCGGTCAGCCGCTCTCCAGAGCATGTGGCCACAGGTGTATTTCCTTTTGGTATCGATCCATTTTTGAGCTTCCAGAGTAGTCTGGCGGTTGAGGCTGGCCAATAAATGCTCGAAATCCGGGTAACCTTTGTGGATGATGTCTTTTTTTAAATGGCCGCAGATCCCGTCAATAAAAACCCGGGGATGAACCTGAACTTCTTCATATTTGAATTTATCTTTGCGAAAAATCCTGACCTTGGAAGCCGGATACCATCCGCCGTGTTTAACCCAGTAACTGCCGATAAAGGTTTTTAAAGGTATATCGAAAGCAGCGTTGGCTGTGGAAGCGATCTCTTGGCGGATCTCTTCTTGTAACTCCGGGGTCACTTTTTCGTCGGCATCCAGGCTTAAGACCCAGTTGTTTTTGGCTTGGGCATACGCCCAGTTGCGGTGAATACCTTCATTAACCATTTTGCGGGTAAGGACTTTGGCGTATTTTTTAGAGATCTCCACTGTTTTATCCGCGCTCAGGTCATCGACGACGATGATCTCATCAGCCCAATTGTAGACGCTTTTCAGCCCCTCTTCGATGTTAGCTTCTTCGTTTTTCGCGATGATAACCACTGTTAAAGGCAAATTCTGCGCCATTATTCCTCCGTTGATTTAATCAGAGCACCGGATACGTATTTGATCTCGTTCTTTGTCAATAACGGGTGCATCGGCAAAGAGATTATCTCGCGGCAGATCTGCTCTGCCACGGGAAAATCATTCCATCCGTAACCCAGGCAAGAATAAGCTTTCTGCAAATGCAAAGGTAGAGGATAATTTATCATGACCCCCACACCAGCGGATTTAAGCCGATCAATAACTTTATCGCGTTTTTTCAATCGCAGCGCGTAAATATGATAAACATGTTCAGCGTAATCCGCGGCAAAAGGCCTGACAACGCCTTCGGCTTTCTCTAAAAACTTATCATACAATCCGGCATTATAACGCCGCATCTTATTCCAGCAATCCAAATATTTCAATTTAACCCTCAGCCCCGCGGCCTGGATCGAGTCCAAACGGGAATTATAGCCTACCACAACGTGCTCATACCGGGATCTCCGGCCGCAATCCCGCAAAAGCAATAATTTTTTATAAACTTTTTCCTCATTGGTAACCACCATGCCCCCGTCACCGAATCCTCCCAGATTCTTGGTGGGGTAAAAGCTGAAACACCCGGCATTTCCTATCGAGCCCACTTTCACGTGTGACGTGTGACTTGCACCCGACGCTATCGGAGGCGTCGGTATACGCTTCTGCGTAATGACGTGTGACTTGTATTCCGCCCCGTGAGCCTGGCAGGCGTCCTCGATAACTTTAAGGCCATGCTTTTTGGCGATCCTCATGATCGGATCCATATCCGCGCTCTGTCCGAAAAGATGCACCGGAATGATCGCCTTAGTTTTTTTGGTGATCGCTTTCTCGATCTTGCGCGGGTCGATATTGTAAGTTTTCTCATCGATATCTACAAAAACCGGTTTGGCCCCGGTGTAGGTTACCGCGTTAGCGGTGGCGATAAAGGTAAAAACCGGAACGATCACCTCATCCTGCGAGCCGATGCCCAAAGCCAGCAGGCTTAAAAACAAGGCGTCAGTGCCGGAATTCAGCCCGACGGCGAATTTCGTTTTACAATAAGCCGCGAACTCAGCCTCAAAAAACCTAACCTCATCCCCCAGGATAAAATGCGAACCGCGCATAACTTTTTGCACGGCTTTTTCTAAATCGCCTTCGATCTGTTTGTGCTGCTTGACTAAATTCAGAAAAGAAACTTTCATGATCAAACCTTTCTATTTTTTTACTAAAAAATCGCCCATAGCCAGGTATTTCAGACCGGACTCCTTGAACATAAACAGGGCGTCCTGCGGGCTGCAGATCATCGGCTCGCCCCTGCGGTTAAGCGAAGTGTTGATGACTGCGGGAACCCCGCTTAAATGATAAAAATTCTCGATCAGCTTGTGGAATTTAGGATTAAGCTCTTTATCCACTACCTGGGGACGGCAGGTGCCGTCTACATGCACTACTTCCGGGATCCTGTTTTTCCATTTCGGGCTAATTTTAAAAGCAATGGTCATGAAAGGTGCGGGATGATCGGAATTCAGGATTTCCCGGGCATGCTCTTTGAGTATCGAAGGGCAGAACGGCCGCCAGTTTTCCCGGAATTTGATTATCGAATTGATCCTGTCCGCAGTTCCTCTTATAGTTGGATTCCCCAAGATACTCCGATTGCCTAAAGCCCTTGGCCCCCACTCCATCCTGCCCTGGAACCAGCCGACAATATTGTCATCGCGCAGCAAATTAGCGACAATAGCACAAATATCTTTTTCCCGGTAGAATTTATAACCGGAATCCTTGATCGCTTTTTCTATTTGGGAATTGGTGAATTCCGGGCCGAGGTAAGCGTGTTTCATCGGCTCGATACTATCCCCGGCCTGAGCAGCTACAAAAGCCGCCGCTCCCAAAGCTGTTCCGGAATCGTTGGCCGCCGGCTGGACCCAAAGGTTCTTGATATAAGGTTTTTCCAGGAGGATCCGGTTCATAGCCACATTCAAAGCGCACCCGCCGGCAAAACAAAGGTTGCCGTGCTTTTCCAGGCTGTCTTTCAAATAAGCCTCGATAAGATTAACCGTGATATCTTCCAGAGTCTTCTGGGTAGCGGCGGCAATATGGATATACGGCTCGGAAAGGCCGTCTCCCTGGCGTTCCGGGCCAAAATCACGGACCATTTTTTTGGAATAGACTTTGTCTAACCTTGCGCGTTTAGAGCGGATAACCCAGACATACTCATCGTTACAATGAAATGTTTTTTTGCGTTCGTCCCAGCGGATGATCTTCCGGATATCGGACTTGCGCGCATCCCCGTATGGCGCCATGCCCATAACTTTATACTCACCGTCTCCCCGGTCAAAGCCCAGATAATCGGTCATCGTGGCGTAAAAATCACCTAATGAATCCGGAGCAACAACCTCTTTCAATTTCTTGATCCCTTTTCCGTCAGCAGTACCTAAAAGGGTTGACACCACCTCTCCTCCCGCGTCGATCGATAAAACCGCGGCTTCTTTCATCCCGGAAAAATAAAAACTCGAAGCCACGTGGGCAAGATGATGCTCGACCCAGTTGATCCTGATTCTTTTTAAATCGAAACCGGTCTGATCGAGGGTGCGATTGACAAATTCCTGCTGGCCTTTAAACGCCCTTTCGCTAAAAATGATCCTTTTGTAAGCCCGGGAGGGTTTAGAAAGGATCGTCCGGAAAAAATAATCCCAGCGTTTTTCCATAAAAGCCTTGAAAGACCAGGGATGAGCCAAGCAATCGATGTCCTGCGGCCGCAAACCTCCGGTTTTCAGGCAGAAATTTATGGCGTTCACCGGCAACTGGCCGTCAGCGTGTTTTTTGCGGGTAAATCTTTCTTCCTCTACAGCAGCAACGATCTTTCCGTCAACCAACAAAGCTGCGGCATGATCATGTCCGAACGGCGCGGCGATTCCCAGAATTTTCATTTTTTATCCGATTTCTTAAGCTTTAAACTTCAATAAATCGATTTTTTCTGGATTAAAAACAGTAAAAATATTATACCCAAATTTTGAAAAAAACCAGTTCAAAAACCCGTTCTTTGAGACGATCACATCAAAAGGTTTCTTCTTGAACGCTATTCTCCAAACCAACCCGCAAATGCTGCAGTAATTGATGAACTTTATTCCGGCATGTTCAAAAATACCGAGCTTTCTGAATATCTCTACCGGCTCAGTTTTCAGGTCTTTCATTGCGAACCATAGGTAATGACCCTTCCGGGCAAATCTTACCGCGTCTTTAAGCACAGATTCAATTTCAGCTTGGTCGCGGACTTGATAGATCACCTTTAAGGTCTTACCCCACTTTTTTTGGAACGTCTCTTTGCTTCTGGCAAAATATTCTAAATTCTTGTTCCCCAGCCCGGCCAAAGAAGCATGGCCTTCATGCCAGACATAAGCTCCTTTGGCCAAACCGACCAGATACCCGGCCCGGGCAGCTTTGAGCGAATAATCCGTATCTTCAAAATAGAAAGGAGAAAATTCCGGGGACAACCCTCCGACTTTTTCGATGACTTGCCGGCGGATGAACATGCAAAATCCGATACAAAAAGGCATCTCCACGAACACGCCTTTGAATTTGCCATGCGAGTTTTCGGCGAACTCATCGATTTTGCCGGGCTTATCCGGATAAGCCCCGACATTATTGCTGTAAGGGTTCAAAACGCCGATATCCGGGTTATTATCAAAAACGGAAATGATCTCCTCCAGCCATCCTTTGCTGAAGATCAGGTCATTATTAGCCAAACACA
>JAPLLS010000119.1 GCA_026387435.1 Candidatus Omnitrophota bacterium | reverse complement strand
GCCAACAAGATGGATCTGGGAACTGCCGCGGCTAATTTAGCAAGGTTCAAGAAAAAGATCAAAAAGAAAATTTATCCGATCTCGGCTCTACAAAAAGAAGGGCTGGAGGAATTAATTGACGCCATCAGGGAAAAGCTATAAAAAAATCGTCATCAAAGTAGGGAGCAGTCTTTTTTGCTCGAAAAGCGGTGAGTTTGAGGCTGCCGCTTTGAATAAGCTGGTTAAACAGCTCTCTGGATTAGCTAATGATTCGAAAGTTAAATTTGTCATAGTTTCCTCAGGTGCCATCGCGCTGGGGATGTTGCAACTGAAATTGTCTTTCCGGCCCAGAGAGCTTTCGGTTTTACAGGCGGCAGCAGCTATCGGCCAGAATATCCTGATGGACAGTTACTCTAAGGCCTTTAAAGGGCAGAATATCGCTCAGATCCTTTTGACCTGGGATGATTTCAATGACCGTAACCGCTATTTGAACGCCAAGAAGACTCTGGATACTCTTCTGGAGCTGAACTGCATTCAGATCGTCAACGAGAACGATACCGTATCCATAGATGAGATTAAATTCGGGGATAATGACCGGCTTTCGGCATTGGTGGCCACGATGATCTCGGCTGATCTTTTGATCATTTTATCCGATGTGGACGGCCTTTTGGATAAGGATAAAAAATTGATCAAAGTCGTTGAGGAGATAAATTCGCAGATAAAAGCCTTAGCCAGCCCCAGCGAGAAGAAGACCTCGGTGGGAGGGATGATCACCAAGATCGAGGCGGCTAAAATCTCTGTGGATTCGGGAATACCCTGTGTGATCGCCAGCGGACACGCGGAAAATATTATTTGCCGGATCGCAAGCGATCCCTTTTCCCGGGGCACCTGGACTGTATTCGCTCCCCAGAAAGGTTTGACGGAAAGGGACCGCTGGATCGCTTTCGGCACCAAGCCCAAAGGGAAGATCATAGTCGATGACGGAGCCAAGAAGGCGCTTTTGAACTGCAAGAGCCTGCTTTCAGTGGGGATCACGGGTGTCGAGGGTAATTTTGAAGACGGCTCTGTGGTCAGTGTAATGGATAAATCCGGCTGTGAATTCGCCCGGGGAAAAGTCAGCGTATCCAGCAAGATAATCGATGAGGTCAAGGGGCAGCATTTTGCCCGGGAAATAATCCACCGGGACAATATCGTAATCTTAAACTAAATTATGAGCGAACTTAAAAAAACGATCACGGATATGGCCAGGAACGCATCCCTGGCTGCGCGCAAATCCCAGGCTATAAGCTCGGACACCAAGGATCAGATCCTGCGAGAAATGGCTGATGCTTTGGTTGCCCGGAAAAATGAATTGATCAAAGCCAATAAAGCCGACCTGAAAGCCGCCAAAAACGCTGCAATATCGCGGCCGATGCTTGAACGGCTGACCCTTGACGAAAAAAGAATTCAGGAAATGGCGGATTCGCTTAGAGAGATCGCAACTTTACCGGACCCGGTCGGAGAGGTGATCAAAGCTTGGAGGCGTCCCAACGGCCTTTGGATCCATAAGGTCCGGGTGCCGATCGGAGTGATCGCGATCATTTACGAATCCCGGCCTAACGTGACTTCGGATTGTCTGGGTTTGTGTTTCAAATCCGGCAACAGCGTTATTCTGCGCGGAGGATCCGAATCCCTGAATTCCAATCTGGCGATTTATAACGTCCTTAAAGGGGTATTAAAGAACAATCGTGTCCCGGAAGATCTGGTGAACATGATCGAGACCCCGGATCGTAAAGCAATCGATGTTCTACTGAAATTGAACCAGTATATTGACCTGGTTATGCCCAGGGGAGGGGAAGAATTGATCAAAAAAATTGTCAAATCCTCCCGGATCCCGGTGATCAAGCATTATAAAGGCATCTGCCACGTTTATGTCGACGACTGGGCGGAGTTGAATATGGCGACCGATATCTGCCTTAACGCCAAGCTGCAGCGTCCGGGGGTTTGCAACGCTATGGAGAGCCTTTTAGTGCACAAAGACTGCGCCATCCGTTTCCTGCCGTTAATGCTCAAGAAATTCGACGGCGCCCAGGTAGAGATCCGCGGCTGCCAGATGACCCGGAAGATCTGCAAGAACCTGCCGATCAAAAAGGCGACGGAAAAAGATTATGCTACCGAATACTTGGGGCTGGTGGTTTCGGTTAAGGTCGTAGAGAGCCTGGAAGAGGCGATCGATCATATCAATAATTACGGCTCGCACCACTCGGATACCATTGTCACCGACAATTACGATAACGCGCTTAAATTCCTGCGTTTTGTGGATTCAGCCTGCGTTTATGTCAATGCTTCCACCAGATTCACCGACGGCAACCAGTTCGGATTTGGCGCAGAGATCGGGATCTCCACGAATAAGCTGCATGCCCGGGGGCCGATGTGGCTGGAGGATCTGTGCAGTTATAAATATATGATTTTCGGCCACGGCCAGGTGAGGCTTTGAAGATCGGGATACTTGGCGGAACATTTAACCCCATCCATATCGGCCATTTGATCCTGGCCGAGGAAGTCAGGGAAAAGCTTCAACTGGATAAGGTGATATTTGTCCCGACGTA
>JAPLLS010000060.1 GCA_026387435.1 Candidatus Omnitrophota bacterium | reverse complement strand
GCCGCCGCTATATCGCCACGCAAGAAGGCTGGGTCGACTGCCAGGCTCCGGCTCTGCAAAGTCTGGATCATCTTTTCCCGCGCGGACTACCAAAGAATGCAACCGGGGCTGTCGGTCTTTCCAGGCTGGAATTGTTACGCTGGCAAGCCACAGTCCTAGATAGTGTTCAGTGGTCTCAGGAGAACGATTACTCCGCTCTTTTAAAAAAGATTTTAGACCTGAAACCGGCCAAGGTTCTGCCGGACTTACAAGGGTTGACTTCCCCTTTACGGGATTACCAGCAACGCGGATTGGAGTGGCTGGTCTTTCTTCAGGAAAATAGCCTGGGCGGTCTGCTCTGTGACGACATGGGCTTGGGCAAAACCCACCAAGTCATGGCGCTGATGCTCTATTTGAAAAAGCATTTGGATGAAAAAAAACCGTTTTTGGTGGTCTGTCCCACCACGGTCTTGAGTCATTGGCAGCAAAAATTGTCCATGTACATCGAAGCCTTAAAGCAAATTCATTTCAGCCTATCTGTTTTTGACGAAACCCAGCAAATCAAGAATCCGGAAACCTTGGCATTTAGGGCTGCGCAAGAAATCCGGGCCAATTTACGAATCGGTCTGACCGGTACACCCATTGAAAACAACCTGGCCGACCTCAGGGCCTTATTGGACTTAGTGGTACCGGGTTATCTCGGTTCAGAGGCAGAGTTCAAGAACCAATATGTAGACCCGATCCAGGAGGAACAGAATGAAAATCGCCGCCAGGAATTACGGCGCTTAATCGCGCCTTTTATCCTGCGTCGTTTGAAAAAGACCGTTTTATTGGAATTACCTGAAAAGATAGAAGACTTGCGCCTGTGCCGCCTGAGCGATGACCAGATCAAACTTTATCGCGACGCAATTGCTTGCCGCAGCGGCGATCTCCTGCTGGCCCTAAACCAGGTACAAACGCCTGTGCCCTATATCCATATCTTCGCCCTGCTCAACCTATTGAAACAGATTTGCGATCATCCCGTCTTGCCCGCCGGAAAGCCTGAAAATTACGAACAATTCGAATCCGGTAAATGGGAGCTTTTCAAGGAACTGCTTCTGGAAAGCCTGGGTAGCGGACAAAAAGTGGTGGTTTATAGCCAATATCTCGGCATGATCCGCATCATCGAGCAGTATTTAGAGACCTTGAAAATCGGGTACGCGGTTTTAACCGGTCAAAGCCGCGAGCGCGGGGCCATCGTTTCCCGCTTCAGCGACGACCCGGACTGCCGGGTCTTTGTGGGCAGCCTGAAGGCGGGCGGGGTGGGCATTGACCTGGTGGCTGCTTCAGTGGTGATTCATTATGACCGCTGGTGGAACGCAGCCCGCGAAGACCAGGCCACGGACCGTGTGCACCGTATCGGCCAAAACCGGGGCGTGCAGGTTTTCAAATTGGTCACCGAAGGCACACTCGAAGAAAAAATCGCCGCCATCATCAGCCGTAAGAAAAAACTGGCCGATTCCATTCTCCAGGAAGACGATCCCGGCCAGCTCAAAACCTTCACCCGCGAAGAATTGATTGACCTGCTCTCTTTTGCTTCCTCATAACCTCACACTATATTCCTTTCCCCTACCCTTACAAAGGCGGATCCAGGAACATCCACCCAGCTGTCTGCCGGCTCCACAACCGGATCCGCGACCCGGAGTGTAAAGCCCAAAACTGTTAGAGGTATACCAATGGCCAATCAACAGCGTCAATTTCAAGATGGCTGGCTAACAGGTCGCAAGGCCATTGCAGCCTACCTTGGTGTGCATCTAGATACGGTCCGGCGCTGGGAGAGGAGGAAGGTATGCCTATTTTCGACGCTCCAGGAGGGTATAAAGTGGGGTTGAAACAACTTTTGGATCAGTGGTTAATCGAGTACAATAGGTTGAAAAGAAAGAAATAATGTTGTCAATATTACTTTTTTTTGATATTTTATATTTCAATCTTTTAAAGGTATAAATATGCCGACTGTTAATTTAATAGCGCCTGTCTTTTTTCTTAATTATCCAGATAATAAATTACCTTATGATTTAACACCAAATATTCGGATAATTAAAACTCCAACTTTCATAAAAAATACAAAAGAAACATTATACGGACTGAAATATGACAGCGCCGTTATTAGTCAATGTGAATACAGTATTGAAATATCAGAAATTGATACTTATTCTCAAGATCCACATGTTATTAGTCCAGGCAAGTATTATCCTTGCATAATTAAATTATTTGATATTCTTTTTTCTGCTTGGCTCTGTCAAAACATGTTTCAATATTATTTGGTTTTTATTTATAAGGATTCTGGAGTAGATAAAAAACAAGAAATCACGATGATTTCGAGTATTACTGGAAAGAACTTACCCG
>JAPLLS010000001.1 GCA_026387435.1 Candidatus Omnitrophota bacterium | reverse complement strand
TGTGTCCGACCTGTCCGGCAAGATTATTTTTGCCAACAAGGCGGCCGAACAGCTGCGCGGTTATGCCGGCGGGGAGCTGATCGGCCAGGACCTGCACAAGCTGACCACCCCCGAATATGCTCAATTGCTCAACGGACGGATCTCCGAATTAAACCAAAAAGGCGAAATGACCTCTGAGTCGGCCCACTTCCGCCATGACGGCTCGTCTTTCCCGATCGAGGTCCACGCGCGCCTGATCGAGGTTGACGGGGAGAAACTGGTCTTGCGGATTGGCCGCGACATCACCGATCGCAAGCGGGCGGAAGATGCGGTTCAGGAGAGTGCGGCACTGTTACAAACCGCAATGAATATGATGCCGGTGGGGCTCTGGATCTTTAACGCGGCAGGAAAGATCGGAACCAGCAGCGCTGCCGCACAGCGGATCTGGGCTGGAGTAAAATACGTCGGCGTAGACCAGCTTGGCGAATATAAGGGCTGGCGGACCGACAACGGTAAACTGATCGGAGCTCATGAATGGGCGGGGGCACGGGCTCTTGAGAAGGGTGAAACTACAATTGAAGAAGAAGTCGAAATCGAGTGCTTTGATGGCACGCACAAGATTATCCTCGACTCTGCCGTGCCGCTGCGCAAAAGCGACGGGAGTATCAATGGAGCCATCACAATCAACCAGGACATCACCGATCGCAAGCGGGCGGCGGAAAAAGAACTGGAATTAGCCAAGGCGCTTGAAGTTGACCGGATGAAAAGCCTGTTCATCGCCAGCATGAGCCACGAGCTCCGCACACCGCTCAATTCGATCGTTGGCTTTACCGGCATAATTCTGCAGGGGCTGGCAGGAGAGATAAATGAGGAGCAGAAAAAACAGCTCACTATGGTCAAAAGCAGCGCTCATCATCTTCTGGAGTTGATAAATGAAGTGATCGACGTCAGTAAAATAGAAGCGGAGAAGATCCAGCTTACCATTGAGGAATTCGATCTTTCTCGCGTTGTTAAGGAAGTAAAGGATTCTTTTGCGGTCGCGGTGGAAGAAAAAGGCCTCAAGCTAATCGTTGAAATGCCGGATAAAGTAGTGATCAAGAGTGATGAGCGAAGGATCAGGCAAATTATTATAAACCTGGTCAGTAATGCGGTAAAATTTACGGATAAGGGGGAAATAGGAATAAGGGTTAAGGGGAATGGGGAAAGAGTAGTGATGTCTGTGAAAGATACCGGTATCGGGATAAAAAATGAGGATATGGGCAAGTTGTTTAAACAGTTCAGCCGGATCCTGGCTGAGGGACAGCCGCTGCAGGAAGGAACCGGGCTGGGGCTCTATCTTTCGCAAAAACTGGCCCGCATACTGGGAGGCGAGATCAAAGCGGAAAGCGAATTCGGCAAAGGCAGCGAGTTTGCATTAACCTTGCCGATCGAATACAAGGGGGTTTGAAATATGAAAAGGATATTAGTGGTGGAAGATAACGAGAAGAACATGTACCTGATGGATTTTTTATTGACCAAGGGCGGGTACACAGTGCTCAAGGCAGAGACGGGCGAGAAGGGAGTGGAGCTGGCCCTAAAAGAGAAGCCGGACCTGGTGCTGATGGACATCCAGCTTCCCGGCATGGATGGCCTTGAAGCCACGAAAAAAATACGAGAGTCAAAGGCGGATGGAAAAATACCCATTGTCGCTATCACTTCCTACGCCATGACCGGGGATAAGGAGAAAGTTCTGGCGGCGGGCTGCAACGGCTATATTGAAAAGCCCATCGATCCCGAGACCTTTCTTACCGAGATCCAGAAATATATCAAATAATATAGGGAGGCAAAAAAATGAAGATCCTTATCGTTGATGACAATAAGCAAAATCTGCTTCTGCTTGAAGCGATGCTAAAGGGGGGCGGGCACGCAGTGGTGAGCGCGGGGAACGGGATCATAGCGCTGGAAATACTGGGTAAAGAAAAGATCGACATGATAATTTCCGATATCCTGATGCCGGGCATGGACGGCTTTAAATTATGCGTGAAGTGCAAAGAAGATGAAAAATTGAGAGCCATACCTTTTATCTTTATATCCTCGAGCTATACCGAGGCAAAAGATGAAGAGTTTGGAAAAAGTCTCGGGGCGGATGCATTTGTAATCCGGCCTATAGAGCCGGAAGAGTTCATTAAAAAAATCAGTGAATTATTCATAAAGAAGAAGGAGGAAAAAGAAGCCGCTCCCGTTAAACTCAGCCAGAAAGATATCAGTTTTCTGGAAAAATACAGCGAAAGACTGGCGAGACAGCTTGAGCGTAAAATTGCGGTCCTGGAAAAAACAATTGCCGAGCGCAAGCGGATGGCGGAAGCGATGGGAAAGAGTGAAGCGAAATTTAAGTCTATTTTTGACCATGCCACCGACGGCATCCTGCTGGCGGACAAGGAAACAAAGAAATTCATTGATGGGAATAGAGAGATATGCGATCTGCTTGGTTACACCCTGGACGAAATAAAAAATTTGGGGGTCATGGAGATCCATCCCAAAGAGGACTTGCCGCATGTTCTGGACCAGTTTGAAAAACAAGCCAAAGGCGAGATCACGGTAACAACTCTGCCGGTAAAACGCAAGGATGGTTCGGTCTTTTACGCGGATGTCAGTTCCGGCCCGGTCGAGCTGGCGGGAAAGCAGTATTTAATAGGGATCTTCCGCGACATCACCGAGCGCAGGCGGGCGGAAAAAGAAATAAAAGAGAGCGAATATCAATACCACACTTTGTTTGAGCATGCGCCTATCGCCATCACGCTAATTGATAATTCAGGCGTGATCACGGATTGCAATGCCGGCACAGAGCGGCTGACCGGATATGCCAGGGACCAGATCATCGGGAAACGTTTCGATAAGCTCATGACGCTTAACCCCCGGGACCTGCCGCGCCTGCGGGAACATCATGAAAAGCTCGCGCGCGGGGAAGCGGTTGAATCCTACGAGCTGGAAACGATCAAAAAAGACGGTTCCCGGCAGCTCCTAAACATTGTGAATTCCCTGCTTACCAAGGAGAATAAAGTTATAGGTATTCAAATATTTGCCACGGACATCACCGAACGCAAGCGGGCGGAGGAAGCGATCAAAGAGCGTATCAATGAATTGGAAGTTTATGCCAAGGCAACGGTTGGGAGAGAACTTAAGATGATCGAGCTTGAAAAAGACGTTAACACACTCTTAAATGAGCTTAACCGTCCGCCGAAATATAAATAATCTCTGGTTAAAACAGCCCTTACTTATAC
>JAPLLS010000049.1 GCA_026387435.1 Candidatus Omnitrophota bacterium | reverse complement strand
GTTTAGTTTCATTTTTTTCTTCCGGTTGTGCTGCGGGTTCTTCAATTTTGTCGATCAATTCCGCCTGTTTCTCGGCGGGTAAAGGAAAATTCGCGATCTTGGGCAATTCTTCCAGAGATTTCAATCCGAAATATTCCAGGAATTGCCTGGTTGTGCCGTAGACCTTAGGCCGGCCGGGAGCTTTTTTTCTTCCGGTGACCCGGATCAAATTTTTTTCTTCCAAGGTGGAAACTACCCCGTCTACATTTACCTTACGTAAGCTCTCGATCTCCATCTTGGATAACGGCTGTTTATAGGCGATGATCGCCAGGGTTTCCAGCGCCGGACGGGAAAGTTTTTCGGAATTCTGCGGCCCTTTGTATAATTTTCTTAAAAAAGAGGAAAAATGCGTGGCGGAGATCATTTGAAAACCGCCGGCAACCTCATAAATGCGCATACCCCGGTTGGATTGTTCGTATTCGACTCTCAGGTCTTCGAGCGTTTTACGGATCTGTCCGGCATCAAGATTATCCATGACCCTTTTGATCTGTTCGACTAAAAGCGGCTTGTCGCTGGAAAACAATAAAGCTTCGACCACGGCTTTGACATTATCTTCCTGCTTATTAGGAGTATTCTCTTCCATCTTTAGGCCTTTACTTTTTTTTGTTTATAGACCTCGTTCAATAATTCTTCCGTAGAATTTATGGCGCTTGAGGCATGCTCCAGGGCGTGATTTACCATCGCAAGTGCCTCGGATTTCTTATAACCGAGCTGCATGAGAACCTCTTGAGCTTCTTTTTCGCTGTCGCTTTTAATTACCGGTTTCCGCCCTGCCTTTTCTTCTTTGACCAGGCCGAATTTACCGACTTTATTCTGAACCGGAAACAGTGATAAAACTTTGAAAAAACTCTTTTTCAATCTCGTTCAAGAATCCGATCAAGACCGGAATGCTCCGCGACGGATCAGACTGTAAGTAATGATAGGTGATCAGGTCGATCCGGTCATCGGGTTTTAGATTTTCATCAAGCCTGAGCATGACCATGACCGGCAGGAAAACCTCGTAGGTTAAACCACCGACGTCGATAAGCAGGAAATTACTGCCTTTTTCTTTGATTTTTCCCGAAATGCGCGCGATCATTTTAGATTCGAATTTAACTCAAAGGTTTTTGAGAAATAACTGTAAGCGATAGCCAAAGCCAAAGCATCGGTGACGTCTTTATATTTAGGCAGAGTTTTCATGTTCAGAAGCGAGCAAACCATCCTCTGGACCTGCTCTTTTGAGGCCAGCCCGCGGCCTACCACGGATTTCTTAACATGAGTAGCCGAATATTCTACCAGCTCGAGGTTAGCTTTACCCGCTGCCAGGCAAATAATTCCCCGAGCCTGGCCAAGGACGAATGCCGTGGCCGGATGCTGAGCATGGGAATAAATCTTTTCCAAAACCATGACCCGGGGTTTAAACTCCAGGATCAAACTGTTAACCGCGTCGAATATTTGGATCAACCTGGAGGGCAAATCCTTATTCGTTGAGGTACTGATCGTTCCGGCCCTGACCAGCGAAAAACCGCCCTTATTAGAGTCTATAATACCGAACCCAGTCATCCTTAAAGCTGGGTCAATTCCGATAATTCTCATTCTTCTTCGGCGGAAATCTGGTCCATGATCTCATCCGGGATCTCAAAATTGGAATAAACCGCCTGGACATCGTCATGTTCTTCCAGCGCCTCGACCAAAGCCAGGATCGATTTGGCATCCTGGGCGTTAAGCTTGATGGTCGAAGAAGGGATCATGCTCGTCTCCGCTTCTTCCCACTTAATTTTCTTAGCCGTAAGAGCGGATTTTACTTTTTCCAGGTCCTGCGGTTTGGAAAAGACTTCGTAGGCATCACCTTCAGCTTTGAGATCCTCGGCGCCCGCTTCCAGGACCAGGTTCATCAACTCATCTTCTGCGATGACGTCTTTAGCGATAGTGATCAGCCCTTTCATCGTGAACATCCAGGCAACCGATCCTCCGAGGCTGCCGTTCTTTTTGTTCATGATATTGCGGATCTCGGCAGTAGTCCGGTTTTTATTATCAGTGATCGCTTCGATCAAAACCGCAACCCCGCCCGGGCCATCACCTTCGTAATTTATCCCTTCATAAATGACTCCCGGAAGTTCGCCGGTGCCGCGCTTAATGGCCATCTTGACGTTATCCGAAGGCATATTCAGCTCTTTGGCCCGGAGCATCATCGTGCGCAGTTTCGGATTAGTGTCGGGATCGCCGCCTTCCCTCGCGGCTAAAGTGATCTCCTTGATGATCTTGGTGTAGGCCGCGCCTTTTTTCGCGTCAGCCAGCGCCTTTTTTCCCTTATTCGTCTTCCATTTAGAGTGACCTGACATCTTTTGTTCCTCCTTGATTGTTTATGGTAATACTGTTTGCTATTTAGCGACGTGTGACTTGTAACATTTATGAGATAGGTAGAGTAAGCCGGGTTCTGTTGATAAAAAGAAATTCTTTTTATGCGGTCATTTCTCTAGCCTTCTAAGTTTGCTTAGAAGATCCAGCAGCCAACCCGAAACTTTTAACGGGACGGGCCGCCCCTTGTTTCCTATTCGGCTTTGCTCCGCGTAGAGATTGCCTCGTTTCACCCTCCGCTTGCGCGGAGACTCGTCTCTGTGGCTCTCAAATACGCTAGCTTTTCAGCTTTGCGCACTTGACCCCGAGCGCGCTGTGCGCGCGAGGGATAATCCTCACCGCCGGTTAGAGCGATGGGCTGGGTGTTACCCGCTACGCTGCCCTCCGGAGCCCGGACTTTCCTCCCGCCCGCTTTAAACGGGCGCGCGGCCGCTTTCTACCTATCTCAAGATTTATCTTTAAATTTTTCCTTGATCGCTTTTGTAGCCAGCTTATCGGCCTCGGTATTCAGTTCCCGGGGAATGCGGCTGATGGAAAATTCTTTAAAACCGTCGGCAAGATGCACTGCCTGATCATAAAGCTTGACGATATTCGGGTGTTTGACTTTATAAACTTTGATCAACTGGCGATACAAAAGCTCGCTGTCGGTGTTGATTTTTACGCTTTCGGCTTTTAAAATCAGGCTTTCCTGGAGGCCGAAAATCAAAGCCGTATATTCCGCGATATTATTGGTGGCGCTGCCGATATAACGGCTGATCTCTTTTATGATCTTACCGTTATGCCGAATGACCACACCCGCGCCGCTGGGTCCGGGATTGCCCTGGCAAGCGCCATCTATAAATAACTCAAGCTTGAACATCGTTTAAAAAAAGAATCCGGTTGCAGACTTCACAGGTAATCATCCGATCGTACATTTTTATAAGATTTATAACCTGGGCGGGTACAAGCATATTGCAGCCCATGCAGATGTCGTTTTTAACTTCGACTATAGCCAGGCCATCGCGGTTTTTCAGGATCCTTTCATACTGTCCGAGTATCTTCTTGTCGATTTCGGGCAAGATACGCTTCCTCTGGACATCTAACTGAGACATTTTCTCATCAATTTCTTTAAGCTGGTCTTCAACCTTCTTTTTTTGCTCATTAAAGACCTTTTCTTCCCGGCTTAAACAGCCTTTTTCGTCTTCAACATCCTTGCGGGAACTTTCGATCTTTTCCATCACCTCAAGGATCTTATCTTCGACCCGGGAAGCGTCGGCTTTACTGTCCGAGATTTGCTGAAGCATGATATTATATTCTTTATTGGTTTTCAGGCTGTAAAGCTGGCCCTGTAATTTTTTGACCCCTTCTTCTTTAGATCCCAACTCCATTTCTGCGTCTTTCTTCGCTTTTTGCAATTCCAGCGCGATTTTTTCCAGATCAGCCAGATGCTTTTTCTTTTCTTCAAAAGCGACCTTCAATACCTCGACCTCTTTGGGACGCGAGCTTTTTAGCTCTTTAAAATTATATATCTGGGAATCGATAGACTGCAATTGAAGAAGAATGTTCAACTGCGATTTAAGATTTACCGTCGGCAAATTTCCCCCTTCCTTTGGCTACTGAGCCAAAACTTGTAAAATTAAATGGGCGATATAGGACTCGAACCTATGATATCCACAATGTGAATGTGGCGCTCTAACCAACTGAGCCAATCGCCCGGAAAATTCAAAACTTGGGCCCACAGGGATTCGAACCCCGAACCAAGACATTATGAGTGTCCTGCTCTACCATTGAGCTATGGGCCCTAAGGATTTACCGCAATCCCGGAGAAACCGCTAAAAAACCTAAAAACTTCGGCTGTTGATTAAAGTCAAAGATAGGTTTAAATTATACACAATTATTAAGGGAAAATCAAGGTAAAAGAATGGTTGTTTTTTTTAGCGGGTTAAGCGAAAGCTGTCAGTTTATCAATGCCGAAATCCAAACCGGCTTGCCATAGTCCTGTTCCGAGATCCCGGCACCAGACAACCCGGGCTTTTTTCCGTAAGCAAGATTCAAACAAAAAGCAGGATTTAATCAAAACCTCCACTTTTTCCATTGTTTCCAAGGGAACATTAGCCACCACCCCGGCGCCTCCTGCGGACACGTCGGTTAAAATAGTTACAATTCCCTTGGCTTTAGGCGTATCTAACTCTGCGGAGCTTTCAATCGGAAAACGCTGGCAAGCCCGACGGATCAAATTAGACATAAAAAACCTTCTTCTATTTGGGCTGGCGGATATTTTATTTGTTAATTGCTCAATCCCGTAACCTGATCTTCCCTGTAGTACACTTTGATCTTTTGCCCGTTATACTGATATAAATGCTTGTTTTCATGAGGTCTATTCGCCGTTATTGCTGGCGATCCCGGAACAGTCGTCTCCGCCAAGGCCAGTTGCGTGCCTACGCGGGGACGCTCCATGGCTTTAGGGGCATAGAGGGCCAGGTATTTAAAGGGAAATTTCTTAAGCCTCTTCATCCCTTCTTCGATCTTATCGTTATTCTTGGTTAAAGCCGCTTTTGCGCCGCTATTTTCCAGTTCAGAAAATATTTTTTCTACCTGCCGGAAAGCGTCCTGTTTCAAAGCCAGAGAATTGATCCAGGAATTAGTTATTGAATCGGCGATCCCGTAAACCGCAAGAGTATTCTGGCTTATGAGTTTGTGAACATTCCGGAAATCAGCTTCATACTTGATGATATCTATTGTTTCAACAGGTCTGGCCGGTTTTAAAAAAACAGAATTGAATTTAATGCCGGAAATAAAAGCCAGAGACGCAAAAATCAGGATCATCCAGCGATTTAAAGACCTTCGTTTATCGCGCATTCTCAACTTAAGTTCACCTTTCTCATTTTGGTAAAATATATCCCCAGCCGCCGCTCGCAATCGGTTAAAGGGGTATTCGACCTTACTTCTCCGGTGATTTCCATGGGAGTGGAGAATTTCACCAACTCGTCTTTAACCTTGAGCAAAGTAAATCTCATCGATAAAACTGTAGATATGGGAATATCTTTATCGGTGACCATAGCCATACCTTTCTGGCTGATATCCAGCATTCTGGCGTGGATGTCCTGTCCGTGAAGCGAGAATCGGGCATCCAAAGGCTGATCCACCCGGTAAATAACCGTGCAATTCATGCGCTCTCTCTTGTTTTGTCGGCGTTCTACTCCACTGTAAGTATTAACCATAGCCCCTCTCATTGTTTTAATCCCTAATTACTTAAAAAGATTACATCTATCCTAGATACATATAAGCATAATTCATACCAATCCTTGGGAACATCTTTATAATTTTAAACTTATATAAATCAACGGGTTATAATTGAAATTTCAACGCTCGGTCAAGGGAAACCAAAAATAGTAGCATTTTTTACACAACCTGTTGCTAAAAAACAACTTAAAATGGAATTTTGCCGCCTAACGGCATAAGTAGAAAAACGGACAGTTTTGGCAGTAGCGCTGGTCTTGATCGTCTCCGCTAAAATTGATTTGCGGATCAACTATCTCACAGACTATTGAAGTAAGCGCCTGAATAAAAACTTCTTCGATCTCTTCAATGCGCGAAATTTCCTGGGATTTAAGAAAATATTCGATTTGGCTTAAGCGCAGATTGTAAATAGCGGCATTGATCAAAGGCCGGCCGATTTGTCTTCTCCGCACGAAATACAAATAAAGCGGCATTTGAAACGAACCAATTGTGCTCTTAAGCGCGCTGCGCTGGAAACCATATTCTTTTATTTTCTCAATGGATTTGGGTTTAATTTCCGCTCCCCCG
>JAPLLS010000019.1 GCA_026387435.1 Candidatus Omnitrophota bacterium | reverse complement strand
AAACAGTCAGGAATATCAATTTGCCCAATCTCATAATTTATACCTTTAAAAGTTTCTTGCGGATCAACGTAAGAGAATACCCATCCCTGGTCAGCCGGGATATTTGCACCAGCCGCCTCTGAATATGCAGCCTGTCGTAATAGCGGACGTTGCCTTTTTTGAAAGCGACGTACAAAAGACCAGCGTCGGAATAACGGTTGATAGTTTGGTAAGAAAGTTCGTATTTCCCGGCTATCTCTTTGGCGGTAATGAATTTATTTGTCATTTGCACTTTGCCCGAAAGTTTTCCAAGTCACGATATATTTTCTTATTCTATCCGCTTCGGCATCATTCGGCGCTAAAGCCAGATATTTTTCGAAATACTCCACAGACTTACTGCGGTTACCCATGTATTCCCCGCTAATGACTCCCAGGTTATAAAAAGCTTCCGGATCATTAGGCTTAAGCTGGATAACTTTCTCCAGCTCCGCGATAGCCTTCGGATACTCCTGATGCTGGGCATAAACCACACCCAGGTTATAATGGAGGTTGGCGTTTTCTTCCGGCAATTTACCGTATCTATCTTTCAACCCGTCCATCGCTTTCCTGGATTTTTCCGATTCCGCAAATCTCTTCTGCAATTCCTCATAATTATTCTTTAATCTGGCCAGTTCGTCGATCAAAACCCCTTTATCTTTGTCCAAGGCTCCTATGTCTTTATATTTAGTCTCATATTCCTTGATCTTTCTAAGATAATCCTGATCTTTTTCCGCGATCTGGCTTTTTAAGGAATCCAGTTCCCTGCGGCAATTTTCCATATCTGCCGGCACTCTTGACTTGGCGAGGCTTGAGGATCCCTTTTTGAGGGAATCAAGTTCCTGGGTCGCAGTTACATATTGGTTTTTTAAGAAAACATTCTGTTTTTCCAGGTCCAGTTTCTGCTGTTCGAGAAGCGATTTCTGGCCCTGTAATTCTTTGAGCTGGTCAGAAATCTGCTTTTCCCTGCCCTGGAAAGAGCTTTTTTCCTGAACCATCTGGAATGATAAATCCTGGGAATTCTGCAATTCCAATTTCAGCTTGGCGATACTGTCGTTTAGCCCCTTAAGTTCCATATCCTTTGCTGCCCGGTATTCCTGGAATCTGTTGTTAAGCTGAACATATTCTCCTTCTTTAAGAGCATTAAGCTGTTCCAGCTGGGCTTTGGTCAGAGCCACTTCCTGCTCTTTTTGCACCTTGATGTTGAAGGTCTGTACTTCGAGGTCCTTGTTGGCTTTTTTGAGATTTTCTACCTCAAGCTGTAAAGAAGCAGCCAACTGCTCGCAGGATTTCAGCTTATCCTGCATGAATTTTACTTCCTGCTGGCAACCCTCGTTCTTTACCGCCGTAGTCTGCTTCTGTTTCTCCATATCGCCATACTGGACCATGACCTTGGCTACCTGCTCGGAAAGCTTGGCATATTCATTTTCCAGGTCTTTGTTCTTTTTCAATAATTCCGTTTTCTCTTGTTCCAGCCCTGATTTCTGGCTTTGCGCATCCGTTAAGGTCAGGTTTAACTCTTTTTCCCGCTTCTGGTATCCGGCTTTTTCCTGGACTAACTGATAGGATAATTCCTGGGTAGCTTGAAGGTCTTCTTTAAGCTGTCCGAGATTATTCTCGGAGCCAGCTTTGCCCGCAGAAGATGTCCGCTGCACGACAGCGTCTTTCTTAAAACCGGAAAATTGCGCCACCAAGTCTTCCTGCTGTTTTTTAAGCCGCAGGGTTTCGGATTTCAACCTGCCCCTTTCGGACTCTAAGCGCCCCATGGCGGCGCGCAATTCGATCACCTCGGCGGGCGTAGATGCGACAACTTTTTTGCTTTTTTCTTTTTCGTTCTCGCTTTTCAGGGCCCTGTTTTCCAGTTTCATCTGGCCTAATTCTTCTTTTAAAAGGGTCACCTCCTGCAAAGCGGCCTCATTGCTCCTGGATTTAGAAGCTCCCTCTTGCAGTCTTTTATTTTCAAATTCCAAAAGTGCCACTTTATCGCGCAATTTGGCCAGGTCAGAATTAAAACTGTAGGATTCTTTCTTGCTTTTCAACGAATCCTGTTCCAGCTGCTTTTTGTCTTCTTTACAATCAGCCAATTCCTCGCGCAAGCTGGAAAGCTCTTCTCTAATCACTTTTTCATCCGCGATCTTGAGCGAAACGGATTTAAGTTTTTTGTTCTCTTCCTGCAGTACGGAAAGTTTTTTAGTCAGGTCCTGGAACTTGGCTTCGATATTCTCTTCCTGTTTCCTGACTTTATCGCAAACCTGCTGGACCTGTAATTTCTGCTCTTCCGACTTTAGTAAAGAACTGCGCAAAGAAACCAATTCCTGTTTCAAAGATTCCTGCTTTTCGTATTTGGCGGCTATATCCTTAAGACGTTTATTATCATCATCGGCCGCGGATAGTTTATTTTTCAAAAGTGAGAGATCCTGCAATAAGTTCGCCTGCCGGTCATACTTGGAGGCGATCTCGGTAAGCTTTTTGTTGTCCTCGATAGATAACTTCAATTCGTTCTCCAGCTGAGCGTACTTGCGGCGCAGCTGCACTAATTCAGTTTCAAAGCCTTCCTGTTTCTTTATTTTCTGGCCTGCTTCTTCCAGATCTTTGGAATTACTTTCGGCGTTGGCGAGATTTTTGCGTAAAGTATCAATTTCGCGCTGCAAGTCCTCGACCTTGTCGGCCAAAGCCTCTTTTTGTTCCAAACAACTGATCTGCTGGTTCTTTAAATCCATTGATTGCTGGGAAATAACCGAATATTTGACCTCAAGGCCGCTTTTCTTCTGGGCTAAAGCGTCTCTTTGCCCAGTAACCTCGCTTAATTTAGCTTCCCTGTCTTGAGCCTTATTTAAAAGCTCTTTCTTCTCCTGGGAGCAGGAATTGCGCAGGGCAGACAATTCGCGGGTCTTGGATTCATTCTCTTTCGAGCAGTTGCCCAGGATCTGATTTTGCTGTTGAAGGATGAACTTTTCGGTTTCCGACTGTTTTAGCTGGAGGGATATCTTGGTCTGATGATTAGCCAAAATCTCCTTCTCTTTGCCTAACTGAACCATCGATTCCTGGCAATGGCGCAGGTTATCGGTAATCTTATCTAATTTAAGCTTGAGCTCCCTTGATTGGATCTCTTTTTCGGCGTAGAGCGATTTGAGATTAGTCAACGCGCCCCTGACATCAGTAAGGTCCTGCCGGGCTTTCTTCAGGTCTTCCAGGTAACGGGACTCCTGGTCTTTCTCGGCGCAAGCGCAGGATAAAATACTTCCAAAAACAACCAGCGCCAAAGCGAAGAACGCGTTTCTTGTAACCCAGAGGATTTTATTCTTCATATAAATTCTCCTAATAAGCCCCCCACTTTAATCTAGCGTTGCCGTAAACCTTTAAGCTGCAACTTGTTCTCACCCTCTACAGGAATAAAAACCTTATCTACAATCGGCTGAAGCATTTCGTTTTCTTGCGGCTTGACAGCATCATAATCTTTAACCGGCTTTAATCCGGATTCAGCCAAGGTCTTTGATTCTGCGGAAGATACAAATACGTCTCCGGTAATAACCCGGGGAGTAAGAATGATCAATAACTCCGTCCGTTGGGTAGAAGTAGATTTATCTTTAAAAAGATGGCCCAGAATCGGAATGCTCCCCAGGAAAGGAGTTTGAGTGGTGGATTCGACCTTGGAATCTTTCTTCAATCCTCCGATGATCACCGTAGACCCTTCCTTGACCATGACTGTAGTTTCAGCTAATGATGTGTCAATGATCGGAATCTGGTTTTTAGTTGGCGTTACCAGTATACTCAAAACAGAGTTGATCTCGGCTTTAACTTTCAAGCTCACGTAACCATCGTCGTTTATAGTCGGAACAACCGAAACCATGACCCCCACATCCACAAAGGTAACCTGCTCTGAAACGGTATTAGTTGTCTGGCCGGTGGTGGTAGTAGTGGTAACATAGGCTTCTTTCTGGCCGACGTGGATCTTAGCTTCCTGGTTATTTACTACTGCCAGTTTCGGATTAGACATGATCTTAGTGGAACCGAAAGTCTCCAGATATTTAAAGATCAGATCAAAATCCTTCTTTCCGTTTATGACCCCCAAATGCATTTCCTGAGTTCCGACTTTCTTGGTGCCGGAAGAATAGCTGGTGCTCGTCCCGGAAAAAGGATAAGAACCCACCCCGCCTACCGCGTCATAAGTGGCCTGGCGGGAGCGCCAGGCGTCGTTAGCGGCCTGCACCGAAGTAAAAGGAGTAGAACCCAGATAAGACAATCCGGTGCCTAATCCCAGATCAAACAATCCTTCCCACTGCACTCCCAACTCGTGATCATTGGTCAATTTGACCTGGACGATATTAACATCAATAATCACTTCTTTGGTCTTCTGGTCCAGCTGTTTGATGAGACTGGCGATCTGTTCCATACGTTCAGGCAGAGTCTGAACTATGATCTGATTACCCCTCTCATCTGATTTGATCAACCCGACTTTCTTGGTATCGAGCTGATTTTTCAGCGCTTCTTCCACATCCTTGGCCTTGGCATATTGCATCTTGAAAATCCTGACCGTGTTCTTTTCTTCAAAATCTTTTAATACCCCATCCATCAGCTCCAGGCGGGCAGGAGCGTCCATTACCAGCACGTTTCCCGATTCGGGATCTACCATGACCCGGCCAACCTCGCTTTTAAGCATATCCAGCAGGCTAAACGCCTGTTCGGGAACAGTATATTTAAGGTAAAAAACCTTTACTTTTCTTACGTCGGAAAAACTCTTTCCGTAAAGTGAGCGGTACTCTTCCTGGGTCATGACATTAAAAAGATCGCCTCTTTTATCGTAAGCCAGGCTGTTAGAACGCAGCATTAGGTCAAAAACATCCTGGATAGCGGCGTTGTCGACCATAAGAGTAACTCTGCCGGTGACCGCTTTAGTAGTAATGATATTAAGATTTGCTTTCATCGATAAGAATTTTAAAGCATCCACTATATCGATGTTGCGCAAATCAAGAGAAATCGTTCCCCCGATCCCCGCTCCTACTGGGCCCGGGACTACCAGCGGCGCGATCAACGGATTCCCGGCGACCTGAAGAAGCTTATCCTGGGATTTAGCCGAATCTTGAGCCAAAAGCAAAACAGGATTAGCCGACAAGACCAATATTATAGCGCAAACCGTCATCAAATAACAGTTTTTATGGCTCATCTTAATTCAATGCTCTCCGCCCCGTATCTCAATACCACTTTTTCCTTATATACGGCTTCAACTTTGAAATCGCCGACCAACTGGCCTTTTTTGACGAAAAATGTTTTCCCGGCTTTGGTATCCTCGATCATGGCGTCAGGAGCCTCAGACCAGGATATCCCTACGAGTTTAAGAGTTTTAGTAGCCTCGGCCGCCTTGCTGGAGATCACCTCCGATTCGTCCTGGGGCAGCTTGGACCCCATACGGAAAATATCCCTTTTCTTGACCAAATCCAGATAAAAAGAAAAAGGTTTAAGTAACGACGTCTCTTTAGAAACAGCCAGAGAAGAATCTTTCAATGGAACAAGCTTTCCCAGATCAATATTATTGATTTTCCTCAGGGAAACCGTTATTCCGTTTATATAATATAAGGTAATAAGGACTATTATGGTAAAGAATACGGCATTTAAAGCTTTAATGTTGAACTGTTTTTTCTCGTCTTTAAATATCCCCAGCCCTTTGCTTATAAACGAGAAATAAACGCTTCGTAGATTTTGCGACGGAACAGCAGCTGAACCTGCGCTCTTTAGCGCTGGGCTTGTTTGCGAAGGAGTCTTTTTTGCTTCCTGTTCCAGCATAGTTTAGTTTTTAGGTTTATCCGTCCGCGAATCAGCGGGATAAATCTTTATCCCGGCGTCTTGCTTGAGTTTACTAAGCCAGTCTTTAAGCTGATCATATTTCTTGAGCATCTCCACCTGTTTAAAATAAGAGTCACGGACTTTCGGGAATTCCGCCGGATCAGCCGGCCTCTTTTTCAAGATTCGGATGACTCCGTAACCTTTATAGACCGGAATAGGAGGATAGATGGAATCCTCTTCCATAGCCAGCATTTTATAAAGATCGTCTTTCGGTATCTTCCACATATTGATCAAGAACTCGAAAGAAACAAAGCCCGGGTGCTGAAATAATTTAGGGTCCTTCTTACCTTCTTCCACCCAGAGTTTAGGATCTTTCATCTTCAGATAAAAAGCTTGCGCGTCTTTAAGCAGGTCAAACTGTTTCAATTCCAACTCAATGGTATTGTATTCGTTAATGAACTCGTTTTTAGCCTCTTCTTCGCTAACTTGAGCCTTAAAAGTATCCAAGACCTCTTTGCGCAATTTTTCCAGCTGGATCAAATGGCGCAGCTGGTTCTGGAAAAGCTCCACATTCTCTTTGCTCTTCTCTTTTACCCAGTCGGCGTAAGCTTGCTTGTCTTTCTTCCAATCAAAAGCCACTTTCTCGCCTTTGAGCATTTTGTCGATTTCATCTTCGACTTCCTTATCCTCGACTTTAATGTTGCGGCGAAAAGCTTCATAAGACAAAACCAGCTGCTCCCAGACCCGGTCTTGCAGTTCCTGCTCAGTCCGGGGAGACTCTCCCCACTTGGTGCCGAAAACCACTATCGCGCCTTGAACAAAATAATAGTTAGCCCAGGGAACCGGCGCCTGCCAACCCGATAATTCACCGATAAACTCGTTTTTTTGCGGGAGTTTACTTGCTTTATCCTGCCCGAAAACACAAGGAACAACCAAACCGATAATTACGAATATTCCAACTGCGATTTTTAAATTTTGCCTCATATTATCTAAATTCCCACGAGTTTACGCCGGATCAGCCTTAAAGAATACCCCTCGCTGGCCAGCTTTATGATTTGAGAAAGCCTGGACCTGACCAGGCTATTGTCATAAAAACGGATATTCCCTTTCTTTTCCACCATAGGTAAAAGCCCGAAATCGGTATAGTGATTTACCGTCTGGTAAGAGATATTGTATTTGGAAATAATCTCCTTGGCGGAGATCAATTTAGCCGATTTTAGATTTTTATTCTTATCAACCATTTTTATTAAGCCCCATCCTGGTACTTATGGTAACTACCATAAGTACCAGATATACCTTATATACTGTAGTTACCGTTAAAACATGCTTTACTACTTCTTGTATATTAGAAATTTATGATAGTTATCATAACTACCATAAGTCTACTATATATCATAAGTTTGTTAGCTTGTCAACAAAAAAAACTCCCAAAACGGCAGGATAAAAAGAAGCGGGGGTAGTTCCCTTAAAACCGGGAAATACCCCCGCTTGCTTTAAAACTTGCCTTTTTAAATCAATCGTTACTTCTTAAGCTGTTTATGCGTCCTTAAAGTGGTCTCCAGCAGAGATAAACCCTCCTGGAAATCCTTGCCTTTGTAAAAAACCCCCGAAATTCCCAGTTCCATGGCTTCCTTAGCCCTGCGGTCATCAACATAGGCGCTGATGATTATTACGGGAACGTCTTTATTGAACTCTCGAAGTTTTTTGAGCGCGTCGGTTCCGTCCATAACCGGCATATTCAAATCCATGAATATTATGGCCGGGTTTTCCGACTTGGCCAGTTTTATCGCTTCTTGCCCGTTAGAGGCGGTGATCACGCAATATCCCTTGGACTGGAGCCAAAAAGCCAAAAGCTTACGAAAATCTTCCTCATCGTCCACCAAGAGGATCTTAATCTCGTTTTCCATAGTTTAACCTCCGTTTTCACTGCTGGTAATAACTACCGGCAAGGTAAATATAAACCGTGAGCCAAGCCCCTTTTCGCTTTCTGCCCAAACTTTCCCCTTATGCAATTCCACAATTTCCCTGACTATTGCCAGCCCTATGCCGGTCCCTTTTACGTCGTTGTTGTCCTTCTTCCCGGCCTGATAGAACTTCTCGAATATTTTTCCCAGGTCTTCGGGAGGTATTCCGACTCCGGTATCCTTGACCGTAACTTTGACTACACCTTCTACCTTTTCGTGGACAGCTTCCACGGTAATGCTGCCGTTTTCAGGCGTAAATTTAATGGCATTACCGATAAGATTGTTCAAAACCTGGATTATCTTGTTAGGGTCGACCTGCGGCCGGGGTAAATCCGGGCTAACAGACCTGCTTAGCTTAATGGATTTAGTGACTGCCCAGTTATTCAGGCTTTCCACGGAATCGGCAATAAGCTTATCCAGATCCGTTTCCTCGGGATTTATTATTGCTTTGCGGGCTTCCAGCTTGGAAAGATCCAATAAATCGTTGATCAGAAGCGTCAGCCTCTTTAAGTTGCGTTCGGCGATTGATAAAAATTCATTCTGGGTCGGAGAGATATCTCCGGTACTCTTGCTTAAAATAAGCGCGACCGATTTTTCTATAGCCACCAGGGGCGTGCGCAATTCGTGCGAGACATTGGCCATAAACTGGGCTTTGAGCCTTTCGATCTCTTTTTGCTTGGTTATATCGTTAAGCATGGTGACCATACCTACGGTATTTCCGTTATGGTCTTCCACGACCGCGGAACTGGTACGCAACACCTTCATAGTGGATTCGTCGGCGCTAATAACTTCGATATCTTTTTCTACCACCTCGTCTTTTTCGGTGGAGATATGTTTGGTCAAAGTCAGCAAATGCTCGTCTTTAACCACCTCTTTGATCGGCCGGCCGATATCGTTCTTGGTGATCCCCAAAAGAGCCTCGCCGGCGGGATTGACCAGAATGATCTTCCCTTCCGAATCTACGACAACCATACCCTCGGCCATATTGTGGACAATATTATCTATTCTTTGCTTTTCGCTGATGACCCTGGCGTTGTCTTTTTTCAACTGCTGGACCGCAGCCAAGTGGCGGCTAAGCTCAACCTCAAGTTCGCTGAGTTTGGCTTTTAAGACGCTGTTTTTGTTCTTTAGTTCCTCTAATTCCGCCGAGCTGACCCTGTGGTGGACCTCCGCCGGGTGGGAAATCTCTTCCGAGATTTTATTTACCAGCTTATCAACATCTTCCGCGGGACAGCCGTATTCTACCAAAGCTTCTTTTAATCTGGAAAGAGTATTGTCTTTATCGCTAGAGCGGCCGATGAATTTCTTGAGGACGTTTTTAACCTGGAAGCTTAATTTACGGGTTTGCTTGAAATCAGCCCCGGCCAGAGCGAAAAGCTCTTTCTCCATTTTCTGGATATCTTCGGGATTGTCGATCTTATTGCCGATAAAATCCTTAAGCCTGGATTTAAGCTTCTCGAATTCTTCTGGTTTTCCTTCGGTAACAAAAACTTCCTTGCCTTTTTCGACCTTAAGATAGGAAAATTGCTTGGCCTGGATGTGGCTGATACTTTTTTCCTGGAATAATTTGTTGATGTCCCCGGCCTCACGCAATATCTCTTTATCCAAAAGAAGAGCCCTGACGAATTGCTCTATTTCTGTTTCGGTTATCCCGGCAATAAAAGTTACGTCTTCTATGTCGATTTTCTTGAAATAAGGGACAAAATCCTGGACTACGCCGGAATTTTTATCGCTTAAAGTTTCTCCATCCATGATCAGCTTGTTATCAGGAGACAAAATCAGATTAAATTCTGATTTACCAGCTAAAACCAAGCTGGCGCAGGTAAAAACGCTTTTTAGCGAATTTACGACTAAAGGGTGTTTAGCTGGATAGATGGAGATCAATCGCAGGCAAGTTACCAGGCTGGTGACGAACTTCAGATTGTTTGAAGCTTGGGAATTTTCTACCATGGAATAAATTATACACTAAGCCCGCAAGTTTTACAATAAAAAAGGCGGACATTACTCTTTCGAGAAAATGTCCGCCTTAGATGAGCGTTCTTGCTTATCCTTTTTTATGGCAATCCATACAGCCCGTGGGGCCCTTTTCCTTGGCCTTATGGCAATCGATGCAGTTCTTGTGATACGCATCCTTGGCGCTTAATTTTGCGTCCGCGGTGTGGCAGGACTCGCATTTCTTTACCGGCGTTTCCGCCATGTGATGGCAGTCTTTGCAGGTGGCTCCTGAAGCTATGTGGCCTTTATGAGAGAAGGTCACTTTGCCGAACGACGTGTCATGCGTCACTGATTCCGGCGGAGTTTGTTCCTGGGCCAGGATAAAAGAACCGATAGAGAATACCGTAACCGCTACCGCCGCCAGGACAAATCCCGCGATAATGAATTTCCTCATTTTTCCGCCTCCTTTGATTACTAATTTTAATCTAATTCCTGAAACTGTCAATTAAAATCTTCTCAGCAGATACACTCTTGCCAACCGCCATTTCCGGCTACCCCATCCTTATACGGACCGCCAGATCATTCAGGGTCCGGACTAAAAATAGCTGCAGGAAAAAGATGATAAGCAAAGCGATAAAAGGCGAAATATCAAATCCGAATTTCAAGGAAAACGGCAATAGCTTGCGTACAGGATAAAGCACGGGCCCGGTCAATTTATTAATCAACTGGACTATAGGATTGTTGGGATCAGGGCTTACCCAGCTCAAAAGAGCCCAGATAATGATCAACCATTGCAAAGCGGTAAGGACTATACTAGTGATCGAAGCCAGCGCGGAAATTAAATTACTTAGAACAAACATAAAAACCTCCTTTTTTTAAATTGCCGGATCAATCCAAGATCCTGCCATTATTTAAAAGACTATACCGTGAATAAGGAAACTGCCGGTAAGTCCGGTAAATAACTAAAGCCAGATTTGAAATGAATTCTTTGACCTGCCTGGTCCCGGAGCGGCTTTTAGTCAGCACACAGATAAGAAAATCGCCCTGCTGGGTGAATACTATCCCCGCGTCATGGCAGACATTTTTTTCCAGTCCGGTCTTGTGGGCGACCGGACAGTCATCGGGAAGCTTTTTAGGGATGCGGTCATTGACCTTTTGACGCAAAAGCATAGCCAGGCATTTTTCGGAGATCTGCCGGTTGATAAATTTGCGGTGATAGAATTTTTCCAAAAGATCCGAAATATCCGAAGCGCTGGTATAATTCTCCACACCGTATTTACGGTCCTCGAAATCCATCATCTTGCGGGAAAGATTGGTGTGCCGAAGGCCGGATTTTTTAAAATAACCGTTGAGGTAGTCAAAACCAAGCTTTTCGATAAGCATGTTAGCCGCGGTATTATCGCTGTTGGTGATCATTATATCGATCAACTTTTCGATAGGGATCGCCGTGCCCGTAGCCGCGCTTTTGAGTATCCCCGAGCCGGATGTTTTATTGGCTCCCCGCAGCACCATCTCGTCATTCAAATTAAGCCGGCCTTCGCTGGCCGCCTGAAAACAGGCAGCCATTATCGGAATCTTGACGATACTCGCCGATGGAAAAAGCTTGTCTTTGTTCAGGCTAAACTGCCAGCCGGTATTTAAATCCTCGATAATGATCCCGGCGTCGCCATGGAAAAGCCGGGCTTTGTTTGCCAGAGAATTCTTTAATTCCTTCCAGGCTGCGGAGCGTTTTTCCAGAAGCTTTTGATTGGCCTGCGCCTGTTTCCAGACTTCATAGCCGGCATAAACCAGGTAAACCGAAACGCTTAAAACCAAACTTGCGGCCAAAAAAATTACAAATACTTTCTTTTTTAAGTTCATGACTAAGCTTTGATCTGGCGCAACTGCAAAATAATCCGGCCGAACGGGAAACTGCTCCCCGGACAAGCGGTGTGCTTGCCTCTAATGCTCTTATGTTTGCGTATATTGCTTACAGGTATATTATACTGCCGGCGCAGCACGGTGATCAACTTAATTAAAGACTCAAATTGACTTTCGGAAAGCCTCTGCCGGTTAAAATCTCCGACCAAACAGATCTGGATATCCTTGGGCCGGTTGGCATTAGCCTGTTTCCTCCAGCGCCAGCCGACTTCGATCTGCCCGTCCCCGGATCCGGCACCATTACCGATCACAAAGTGGTAAAACAACCCTCCCATACCGCGTTTGCGGTGATTACGGTCAAAGGCCCCGGCATTGCCTTCAATAGTTCCACTGTGATGGAGGGTTATCGTTCGCCAATGCGAAGAATAATGCTTGGGGCCGACTATAGCTTCCACCTCGGAAGTAATAACCGGGCTTACCGGACCCATGGGAAGCGGGCAAGCAGCCCTTCGTATCAATAACCGCTGCCCAACTATCAATTGACTGGGGTCGGTAATGCCATTAAGCCGCATTAACTCATTTACATCAATGTTGTAAGTATGCGCGATCCGCCAGAGAGTCTGGCCGGGGGTAACTATATGATATACCCCCTGCGCAGGGCTTATTGCCGGAGGCGCCAGGGTTTTACGCCCGACGGTGGCGCAGCCGGCGCTTGTTAGTGTCAGGATCGCCGAAAGAATAAAAAAATATTTCCTGGGCATTGGTTACTTTAAAAGTTTTACCTCGTCAAAATAAAGTACTCCTTTGGCGGTCGGCCGGGGTTCCCATTGATAGCTCTTGAGAGGAAAATCAAGTTCCGAGTTTTTATCTGCGTTGTCCGGCTGCCAGTCGGACCGGGGAACGAAACCGCTGAACTTGCAAACCACCTGTTTCCAGCCCTTGAAATTATCGCTGACCATAAAACGCCAAAGTTCTCCGCCAGAATCTTTAACGTCAAAAGCGATATCCGTTTTAGAATCGCTTCCGTACATATAAAAAGCTATAGCGCTGTACTCTTTCCACTTGATATCCCCGGGTTTGACCAGCCACGAGGAATTCTTGGCATCCAGGCCAAAACCCCTGGCTACCCACATATAGCCGCCGTTTACGGCGTAGAAATTAACTTTTAATGTCTGCGGCCTGGATTGCTTGACTTCAGTGGCCGCAGTTACTTCCACGGTCGAACCGCCGCCGGCGCCGAAATCAACAGTCCCGTCCGGCCCGCCGGAAATCGCTCCTTCAAAATCATCGATCAATAATTCTTTTTCCTGCGCCGACGAAATTCCGAAAAAAACAAATAACAGAATCAGGATCAAGTAAAGTTTTCTCAAATGTTCCTCCTCTTTTTAATTAACGTTTTATTGCCTCCAATTTATATCCCCTGGTTTTGAACCTGTTTAATTTCAGCCGGCTCGGTTCAGCCACAAAAAACACCGGCCCCTGCCCTTTTCCCGGCAAAGCGATTTCGCAATGCACGGTATCGGAGAGCATCGTAAATATGCATGTCTTATGGTCATTATGCTCAAAGACCACCGCGATAAAATCATCCTTATTTAACTTGTCTTCCCTAAGTTTTTTTAAGAGCTCTTTTTGTTTGAGAAGCCCCATAACGATACACAGCGGCCGATAGCTGGTACCGTTATTATTAATAATAATGAATTCTTCGTTTTCGGGATGGAAATTAAGCGAGATCTCGGGGGAGTTTTTCTTGACGCAGATAAGTTTATGCGCTCCCCAGCGAGGGTTTGAACAATAAATGGTATCCATTGCTCCGTTTTTGGCCTGGGAAACAGCCACGGCTCTGGGAGGCTTAAGGGTCCTGATGAGTTTTTTCTTCTCTAAATATGCCAGTATCCGTGGAGTCGCTTTTTGAGGGACAAGCTTAAGAATTTTCATTTAATCCTTGACCGCCGCAATGTTGAGGTTAGTTATCCCTAATTCGGTAAGAACGTCCAGAATATCGACGATCTTGTGAAAGCCGACTAATTTATCGGCGCGCAGGATAACGATCAATTCCGGGTTACTCTTAAGCTTGGCGGAGACTACAGCCTTAAGCTCCCTGATCGTCACCATATCTTCCCCCAGATAGATCGGCCCGTCTTTACTTAAAGTGATGTTGACCTGGTCCTGTTTCTCGATATTCGAGGCGTTCGCCGCTTTGGGAAGCTTGATATCCAGCTTCTGCACCCGGTTGGGATTAAAAGTATAAAGCAGGCTGAACGATATAAAAAAGAAAATGAACATGTTCATGATGATATCGGTCATCGCGACCGATTCCAGGCTCATGATATAATTATGCCTGCCCCCGATCTTCATAACTTTATCCTTCCTTTAATTCGGAGATAACGTCCAACAGCCCCGCCCCGTGGTTATTGAGGTCCAGGGAAATATACTTTATCCGGCTGATAAAATAGTTGTAACACAGATAAAACGGGATAGCCACGATCAAACCCGCGGCGGTAGTGATCATGGCTTCATAGATCCCCAAAGCCAGGACATTGACCGTGATATTCGCTCCGGCCTGCTCCCAGCTCATAAATGCCCGGATAAGGCCGGTAATAGTTCCCAGAAATCCCAACAACGGCTCAATGCCGATAACCGAAGCCAGTGCCCCCAGCCTTTTCTCCAGCTTCTGGACCTGATTATTGCCGGCTTGCTCCATGATCTTCTCCAGCCTTTGGGAAGGAAGGCTGCGTCTTTCGATCCCCAGTTTGAAAACCGCGGCCAAGGGAAAATCCATGTTTTGTTCGCAAAGAAGCAGTGCTTTCTGCGGTTTATTGGCTTTTAAATCCTTGAATATTTGCTGGGCGAAGGCACTGGAATCCATTTTCAGGCGCCGCAAGAAATAAAACTTTTCTATGATAATGGCCAGGCCAAAGATCGAACAAGCTATGATCGGGATCATCACCGGCCCGCCCTTAACGATAAAGTTCCACATTCTCGATCCTCCTTAAAATTTCTCAAAACGCTATTTTAAATTAACCTTAATACTATCACGAGTGACCAAGACAAACAACTAATTTTTGGGATTAAAAACTCCCGCGGAAATAATGATGTTCAGCGCTTCGTTAACCGACATGTCCGGGAATTTTATTTCATCTTTGGAGACAAATATCACATATCCGCTCAAGGGCCCGGGGGACATCGGAACGAACACCGCGACAGTATCTTTATTGATAGCCCGGTTAAGCGATCCAAATCCCTCATTAGTGATAAAGCCCAACGACCATATCCCCTTGGAAGGATATTCCACAAGCACCACTTTCTTGAAACCGAACTCCTTTTGGGCCGAAACAAACAGAATAACCTGCTTGAGAGCAGGATAGATATTCTTGATCAGCGGCAGTCCGCCGAACCATTTCTCTAGATTGAGGAAAATCCGGTGCTTTAAAAATTTCGTGGCC
>JAPLLS010000083.1 GCA_026387435.1 Candidatus Omnitrophota bacterium | reverse complement strand
ATCATCTATTTCGGAGATACCGCGCGGGTCCCCTACGGGATAAAATCCCAGGAGACCGTGATCAAGTTTTCGATCGAGAACATCCTTTTTCTGCTCAAGCAGGACGTGAAATTGATTTGTGTAGCCTGCAACACGGTTTCTTCTTTCGCGCTGCCGGCCATCAAAAACTATTTTAAGGTCCCGATAGTGGGAGTGATCGTTCCTGCGGTCAGGGAAGCGGTATACGCCACTCAGAACAAAAAGATCGGGGTTATCGGGACCCGGGGCACGATCAGAAGCCGGGCTTATGAGAACGAGATAAAGCATCTTGATCCCAAGATCAAAGTTACGGCTTTATCTTGTCCGCTATTCGTGCCTTTCGCGGAAGAAGGGCTTGTTGAGGGGAACGCGGTTTTGGAAGTAGCCAGGAATTATTTAAAGCCTCTTAAAGAAGCCAGGGTGGATACGGTTATTCTCGGCTGCACGCATTATCCGCTTTTAAAGCCGGTGATCAGGCAGGTCCTGGGTAAGGATATAAAATTGATCGATTCCGCCAAGCAGGTCGCGATGGAGGTTAAAAGGATACTTTCCGCAGAAAATATTTTAAGCAGATCCCGCAAAGGCAAACGCCGTTTTTATGTCAGCGATAACCCGGAGTGGTTCACCGGACTTGCCAAAAGTTTTCTCGGCGAGCCGATAAAAGGAGCGAAGAAAGTCAATGTATAGCTTAAAAGTCGAATCGAATTTCAGTTCCGCCCATAACCTGCGCGGATATAAGGGTAAATGCGAATCTCTTCATGGCCATAACTGGAAGATCGAGGCAGTCGCGGAAAATGCCTCGCTCGATAAGACCGGAATGGTCATGGATTTTAAGCTGATTAAGTCCGAACTCAACAAGATTATCGAGAAGCTTGACCACAAATACCTGAATAAGATCAAGCCTTTTGACAAAACCAATCCTACTTCGGAGAACATCGCCCGCTTCATCTTTGAAGCCCTCAAGAAAAAAATCGCGGGTTTAAGATCAATAACGGTCTGGGAAAATCCGACTAGCTCGGCCACATATTATGAGCAGTAATGGGAAATCAAAGAAGCGCTGCGTAGTTCTTCTTTCCGGCGGGCTGGATTCGGCTACGGTTTTATATTTTGCCAAAAGAAACGGGTTTTCTCCGGTCTGCCTGATTTTTGATTACGGCCAGAAGCACAGGCGGGAAATAGAAAGCGCCAAGAGCTTGGCCAGGGCCGCAGGCTGTCCGTATAAGCTGGTGAAGATCTCTTTGCCCTGGCAGGGCTCGAGCCTCCTTGATCGCAAAATTAAAGTTCCGGCTGTCTCTACCGGCATTTCAAAAGGCAGCGGCAGGATACCCAGCACCTACGTGCCGGCGAGAAACACCATATTTTTGAGTTTCGCGGTTTCATTCGCGGAAGCGATCCTTGCCCGGGCGATATTCATCGGGGCCAACGCCGTGGATTACAGTAACTATCCTGACTGCCGTCCGGAATTCTACCGGGCTTTTGAAAAGGTAATCGCCCGGGGGACAAAAGCAGGAGTAGAAAAAAGAAAGATCAGGGTTTTGACCCCTTTAATAAATCTGACTAAAGCCCGGATCATTAAACTTGGGGTTCGTTTAGGCGTGCCTTATGAGCTGACCTGGTCATGTTATAAAGGGCAAAGCAAGCCCTGCGGAAAATGCGAAAGTTGTTTTTACCGGGCTAAAGGTTTCCGGCAAGCGGCGATCGCCGACCCGGCATTGAGGGCAAGATGAAAGGAAGAATTTCCGAGATTTTCCTGAGCATTCAGGGAGAGGGCCTTTATGTAGGAGAAAGGCAGATATTCGTGCGCCTGGCTGATTGTAATCTTGATTGCCGGTATTGCGATACCAAGATCAAATATTGGCGGGAATACCTTCCCGAGGTACTCCTGGGGGAGCTGAATTGCTACCGCAATAATTATCGTTGTGTATCTTTTACCGGCGGAGAACCGCTGGTGCAAAAAGAATTCCTAAAAGAAGTCTTAGCGCTTACCCATGAAGCGGGGTTTAATAATTACCTGGAAACCAACGGTACGCTCCCTGACGCGTTGGAAGAAGTCATTGATAACGTGGATATTGTGGCCATGGATTTTAAATTGCCCAGCTCTACCGGTAGAGAAAGTTTCTGGCCGCAACACCGGAAATTTTTAGAGATCGCTTCCCGCAAAGATGTTTTCATTAAAGCCGTCATCTGCGAATCGACCCTGGAAAGCGATCTGCGGGAAGCTGTCAGCGCCATCAAAGAAGTAAATCCCTCAGCGATCCTGGTGTTGCAGCCGGACAGCAGGGTAGATTATTTTGAGATCGAGGAGAAAATTAAAAGATTCAAGTATATTTGCATCGCCGAAAACATCGTCTCTTGTATTATTCCCCAGATCCACAAGCTGGTGGGAGTTAAATAAAGTCACACGTCACAAGTCACATGTTACAAGTTTAAGGAGAGGTTTAAATGAAAAAAGTATCAAGCTACGAAGGTTTGCAGAAGAATATTCGAAAGTTAAATACTCCAAAGATCGAGGTCTGGGAAAACCAGTATCCGGATAACCTTTATACCATATCTTTGGATATTCCGGAGTTCACCTGTATCTGCCCGAAAACCGGCTTGCCGGATTTCGCCGATATAAAAATCGAATATTGCCCGGAAAAATTCTGTATTGAGCTTAAATCTTTCAAGATGTACACGATATTTTTCCGCAATATTGGGATTTTTCATGAGCACCTGATTAACCGAATGCTCGAAGATTTCGTCCGGTCGGCTAAGCCGCGCTCGGCGAGGATTATTGGAGTGTTCAATCCCCGGGGAGGGATCACTACCACCGTATCCAGGGAGTATAAACAAAAATGAAGATAATTTACGGGAAGTTGATCAGCTCTACGGTAAAAGATTTGTGTCTTAAAGCTAATATCGAATTAAGGAATGATGTTCTTTCGGTCTTGAAACAGGCCTGCGGCCGTGAGAGTAATCCCAAGCACCGGAACATCCTCAAGGTAATACTGGATAATGCCCGCATCGCCAAAAAAGAAAGATTGGCAATCTGCCAGGATACAGGCCTGCCCTGCGTATTCGTTGAGCTGGGGCAAGATCTGAAAATCAATGGCGATTTAAATAAAGCCATCAATAAAGGAGTCGAAGAAGGGTATAAATCCGGATCTTTCCGGAATTCGATCATAAAGAATCCTCTGGGGCGGGGTAAATCAGGTTTCGCGCCGGCAATAATCCATGTTGATCTGGTTAAAGGCCGCAAATTAAAGATCACGGTTTTGCCTAAGGGTTTCGGCTGCGAGAACAAAAGCCAACTGAAGATGTTTAATCCTACGGTTAGCTGGGTCCAGATCAGCGAGTTTATCGTCAATGCGGTCAAGACCGCCGGCCCTGACGCCTGCCCGCCGTATGTGGTCGGGGTGGGGATCGGAGGGACCGCGGATTACGCTTGCCTTCTGGCCAAAAAAGCTTTACTGCGCAATATCGATTCTAAGAACAGTAAACTGGAAGAATCTTTATTAAATGAGATTAATAAGTTAAATATCGGGCCGATGGGGCTGGGTGGAAAGGCGACAGCTCTGGCGGTGAAGATCGAGGAATACCCGACGCACATCGCCGGGCTGCCGGTAGCGGTAAATATCAGCTGTCACGCCACCAGAAGCGCAACAGCGACACTTTAAATTACGATATTATTATGATCAAGATAACCAAGCCATTAACTCAAAAACAGATTTCAAATTTAAAAGCTGGCGACCGGGTTTCCTTGACCGGGGTGATCTATACCGCCCGCGACCAGGCCCACAAGAGATTGTGCGATCTGCTGGCTAAAGGAAGGGATGAGTTCACTTTGCCTTTGCTAAAAAACGGCCTGGCGGCAATGATCGGAAAAGGAAATCGCTGCCGCGAAGTGTTGCAAGCTATAAAGAAATATCGGGGAGTTTATTTTATCACCTATGCCGGCTGCGGAGCGTTATTGTCGAAATATGTTTGTAAGGCTAAAGTTATCGCTTTCCCTGATTTGAGGCCCGAAGCGATCCGGCGGCTGGAAGTGAAAGATTTTCCTCTTATTGTGGCCATAGACTGCAAAGGGGAAAATATTTTCCCGAGGATTTAAAATGAAAAAGATACAGGTTAAGTTATTTCGTGCTCTTTTAGTCACTTCTACTTTTCCCTTGATCGTCGTAGGTTGTATTACCGTTGTTTTCCTGGGAAAGATGGCGGTTAATGATGTCCAGCAGAGAATAGATAATTATCTCCAGATCTCTCAGGGGATCTACCAGAGTGTCAGCGAAAACCTTAAATTTGTGGTCCGGGACCAGAACAGGAGGATCTATTCCCTGCTGGCAGATGACCAGCTTGATCTTTTGAAGAACGAATACGCCAAGGTGATCGCTAAAAACAAGCTGGACTTTTTTGTGATCACCGATAATTTCGGAAAAGTGCTGGTTTCCATGTCCAGCCCGGGGTTTGAGGGCGGCGACTACAGCCGGGATTTCTTCGTGCGTAAAGCTTTACGCGGCCAGATCTATGTTTCCACGGAAGTTTTGGACGCCCAAGAACTGGAAAAACTCGGCCTCCTGGAAAAAGCCAGGATCCCCGGGATAAGCCCTGATCAGGGTTTAGTAATTAAGGCCTCGATGCCGGTGATCAACAACAACGAGATAATCGTCGGAACCATGACCGCGGGGTATCTTTTAAACAACAATAACGGGGTGATCATCGATAAGATCATCAAAGATTCTAATTTAGTGGCTTCCATCTTTTTGGGCTCGGCCCGGGTTTGTTCAAACCTGCCTTTTGCCAACAACCTTAGCGTTCTGGGAACAAAGTTGAATCCTCAAGCCATAAAAAGTATCCAGGAGAATAAAAGCGATTTTATGGGCCGGGTCCAAGTTTCCAACAATTGGTACCTGGCCGGCTACACGCCTCTTTATAACAGCCAGAAAGAAATAATCGGTGTCTTGGGCATAGGATTTCCCGAGAAAGCGATCTTCGCTTTGCGCGATGAATTAATGAAGCTTTTTATCCTGGCGGTTGGGCTTTCCGCGCTTTTGGCGCTTTTGATCGGGATATTAAACGGAGGGGCGGTCGTAAGGAGTATCAACAAGCTTTATTGGGGGATCGAAGCTTTTGGCCGGGGAGACTATACCCACAGGCTGGAGATCCACAGCCAGGATGAGATCCAGGAGCTGGCGGAATTCTTCAATAAGACCATGACCCAGATCATGTCCGCCCGGCAGGAGCTTGAGGCCTGTTCGCTTAACGTCCAGAATCTGGAAACCAAGGTCAGCCAGGGCGCCGCGCAGTTGGAAGCGGCGCAGAAACAACTGGTGGAATATGAGCGGATGGCGGCAATGGGCAGAATGGCTACCGCCTTAAGCCACGAGTTGAGGAATATTTTTGCCGAGATCCAGGCCAGCCTTTATAATCTCAGGACTAAAATGGCCAAAGACTGCCCGCATTTTCTGGATTATCTCAAAGGCATTGATGACAGCCTTAACCACGCTAATGATACCTTGTCCAATGTTTTGAAATTCAGTTATCCTAAAAAATTGATCTATAGCGAAGTGGATGTCAATTACCTGATGGATAGTATTTTATCTTACGCTAATGTGCAGAACTTTATCAAAAACAATAAGGTCAAAGTTGAAAAAGAATTTGCTCCCGGGCTTGCCCGGATCAAGGCTGACGGCATGCAGTTAAGGGAAGCAATTCTAAACCTGATAATCAATGCCATCCAATCCATGCCCGAAGGGGGGAAGCTGGCGATATTCACCGATATTGTTGACAAAGCGGTGCGGATCAAAATAGTTGATACGGGTATGGGCATGTCTAAAGAAGCGCAAGCCAATCTTTTTACTCCGTTCTTCACCACTAAAAGCAGAGGGCTGGGATTGGGGCTGTGTATCACTAAGGCGATCATCCAGGAGCATTCTGGTTATATCCAGGTTTTTTCCGAAATCGGCCAGGGGACGACATTCATAGTAAGTTTGCCTTTTAGTAAATAGTCATTTAAGGGGGGGGCTATTATGGAAAAAAAAGAGCGCATCTTAATAGTCGATGACGATAAAATACTTTTCGAGCATCTTAAAGCCGGGTTGGCCGATGAAAACTACCAAATTGTCGCGGTCAGTAAAGGCTCAGCCGCCATTGAATTAGCCAAGGCTGAAAGTTTTAATCTGGCGATTTTAGACCTGGTCTTGCCTGATATTCAGGGCATAGATCTGATGCGTTCTTTAAACCAGCTTTCTCCCCACACCAATTTTATTGTTTTAACCGGGTATGCGACTATTTCTTCGGCCATAGAGGCGCTTAAAGTTGGGGCTTACGATTATCTGATCAAGCCTTTTGATCTGGATCATCTTAAACTGGTTATCCGCCGCGGCCTGGAAAAACAGCGCCTTACGCTAAAAAACATCGACCTTCTGGAAAAGTTGGAAAAAGAAAAGATCAAGTTGGGGATCATTATGGATGCTTATAACCGCATCAGCGAGATCTTCCGGTTGGATGAGCTGGCTGATTTTGTTTCGGATAAAGCTGTTCTGATCGCTGAGGCGGAAAGGGCTTCTTTGATGATAGTCGATGAGGGCGCCGGAGAACTGGTGGTCAGGGGCTTTAAAGGGCTGGATAAAGAGAAAAAAGGGCTGCGGATGAAAATAGGCCAATTGGTCGCGGGCTGGGTGGCCCAGGAAGGCCAGGTAATGCTGGTCAAAGACATCGAAACCGACCCCCGGATGAGGCTTCAGTTGAGGAACCCGCAATACAAAACAAAATCTTTTATTTCCCTTCCTTTGAAAACAGATAGCCAGGTGGTGGGGGTGATTAATGTAACCGACAAGCTGTCCGAAATGGAAGTTTTCACCGATGAAGATTTGAGGTATTTGTCGCTATTGGCGCATCAAACCGTGATCCAAATCGCCAATATCCGGCTCTGCGAAAAACTCTCGTCTTTAGCGGTCACTGACGCGCTGACCGGGATATTCAATCACCGTTTTTTTCAGGAAGGGCTTAATGTCGAGATCCTCAGGGCCCAGCGT
>JAPLLS010000041.1 GCA_026387435.1 Candidatus Omnitrophota bacterium | reverse complement strand
TAATACCGAATGGCCGATAGATCTGACGTTGATGACCGCTAAGGGGAAAAAAGAAATTGACGCTATTTCTTTTACGAATAACCAGGTAGCCATAGCCGGTTTTGTCAAAAAAGGTTTTCCTACCACTAACTTCACCCTTACCGTGCAGGAAGACGGCAGCGTGATTTGGGAGACTATGCAGACTTCCGAAAAGTCCGGAATAGCATTCTGGAGAGGAGAGTTGGATTCCAAGATGCAGGTGATGAGAGGGGTAGTCAGCCACCAGATCGACGCGAATAAGAAACTGGATTATTCATTTGTCAGTACGGCCAGGAAAAATATTCCTACGAATCAATAGCCATGTACGAAGCCTATTGGGGTTTATCGGAGAAACCTTTCGAGAATACCCCGGACCCGAGGTTCTTTTACTATTCGCAGCAGCATAAAGAAGCTGTGGCCAGGATGCTTTACGTGGTCAGGGAACATAAAGGCGCGGCGCTTTTTACCGGGGAATACGGCTGCGGAAAAACGCTGCTTTCCCGCGTGCTCTGGCATGAATTACAGCAGGAAAACCGCTATCAGTCGGTATTCATTCTTAATCCCCGGCTTTCGGGCAAGGAATTCATTCAGGAGATCGTCCATCAGCTGGGAGGTGCCGGTGAATCTCAGGATAAGATCGATCTGTTCCATTCTTTGCACAAGATCCTTTACGCCAACCACAACGCCAATAAACACAGCGTCATAATTATCGACGAGGCCCAGGCTATCCAGGATAAAGACACTTTTGAGGAAATCAGGCTGCTTTTGAACTTTCAACTGGATAATGCCTTTTTGCTGACGATCATCCTTTTGGGCCAGCCGGAACTAAAATATACCGTGATGAGCCTGCCTCAGTTCATGCAGCGCATGGCGGTCAGGTTTCATCTTAAAGCCTTTAACGAAGCCGAGACCAGGGAATACATAGAGCATCGCCTGGGAGTTTGCGGCTTGAAAAAAGTTATTTTCGAGGACGATGCCTACAAGGAGGTCCATCTTTGCTCAGGCGGTATCCCCCGGAGGATCAACACGATCTCCGACTTGGCATTGCTTGTGGGTTTCGGTAACGGCCTGACCAGGATCGACCGGAATACGATCATTAAGATCAACGAAGACCTGGAATCTCCGGATTTTGACGTCAAATACATGCAGACGCCGCCTAATGCCGTCAATACTTCCGCTGAGAAGGCCAACAGTAATGTGAATGCGATCAAGTTTAATACTCAACCACCAAGCCAATAACAAAGAATGCTCAGTATCCTCAAGATATTAAAAAAGCACCAGGATGAGAAAAAAGAAAAGGACTCAGTAGGAAATCCGGCAGTTTCCGGAGGGGCTACACCTATCGGAGCGCCTCCGGGAGCCGTAGATCTGACGCAAAGCGCAATAGATAATGTCAGCATATTTTCGGTAGTGAACAAGGATCTTTCCCAGGAAAAATTTGAGCGGGTAAAAGAATTGTATAACCAGCTTCTGGATTGGGCCAGGAAAGTCTACAAGCTTGAGTTTGTTTTAGCCGCTGATTTCAAGAAGCAGTTTTCGGAAATAATAGAGAAGGAACTTGCCGCGATAAACTCCGATTCCCAGGAGTTGCTGCAGTTGTGTTTAGCTGATTACGTAAATAATGAAGACGCTCTCTGCCACCATGTGGTTAACGTTTCGATACTTTCGTTGGAAATGGGGCGGGGGTTAGGTTACCAGAAACAGCAGTTGCTCGAGCTCGGAGTGGCGTCGTTCATGCACGATATCGGCAGTATAAAATACCTGGAATTGATCAATAAAAGCGGAAAGCTTACTGATGAGGAATTTCGTAAAGTCAAAGACCACCCTTTGAACGGGCTGGAGATCCTCAGTAAGATCGGCGGAGAGTTTATCCCGGGCCTGATCGATGTCATTTCCCAGGAGCATGAACGCCTGGACGGATCGGGTTACCCTAAGGGGCTGCGCGGCGACGAGATCAAAGAATACGCCCAGATAGTAGGATTAGTTGATGTTTATGAAGCGATGACCCATTTGAGGCCCTACCGGTTAAGGTTCAGCCCTCCTAAGACGATGAACACTATTCTTAATAAAAAGAATGCTTTCAGCACTAAAGTGCTGAAAGTTTTCCTGGAAAAGATCGGGATATTTCCGGTCGGGACCATGGTCAGGTTGAACACTAAAGAAGTAGGCGCGGTTTATCAGGAAAATCAAGGGCTGCCTCTGAGGCCAAAGGTTTTAGTTACCATTGACGAAAACGGGAACAAACTGGTTTCCCCGAAACAGATCGATCTATCGTCCAATCTTCTGGTGTGTATCGAAGAGTGCCTGGATGTTTCCGGAGATAAGGCTGCTTAAATAAAGGGAAAAACGAATATCATGAAAACACTCTATATTATTGGGGTAATGGCGATCGTGGCGGTTTCTTCCTACGTCGGCATTTCCTATTACGCTCAGAAGCAGCTGGCTGTCCAGCTTAATCAGGTCCTTGACGAGACCATAAAAGAAAAGGACCAGCTTCAGGCATCTGTTGACCAGTTGCAGAGCGAGCTTAAAGACAAGCAAAGCCAGCTTGACGGATTAAGAGATGTCCAGGGTATAAAACTGGCTTTGACCAATGCTCAGGTTAATGCCGATACTATGAACAAAGACTTGCAAAGGATTAACCAGGAAAGGATGTCTTTACAGGCGGCTAATGTCAGCCTGGATGCCCGGCTGCAGAATACTACTAAAGAATATATGCGCTCCGTTGCGGAACTGAAAAACGCGCAGGATCAAATTTCCCGGTTGAACAAGGAACAGAGTCCGGACAAGAAAAAATGGGAGGAATTAAGCAAAAAGATCGCTGAAAAGGAAAAGGAATTAATCGGTCAAAAGCAAGAATTGGGTAGCCTAAAGTCAAGTTCCCAGAGTCTTATCGCTAATAATAAAGCCCTGGAAAAGAAGTTAAAAGAGTTGGAGTCTGACAGGGGTTCTCTGCAGACTAAAGTAGAGGGTTTGCAGGGAGATCTCAGCACCCGGGAAACTCCGGCCAAACAGCTGCAGACCACGAACGATAATCTCAAAGATCAGATAGCCCAGCTCAGCGACCAGCTGAACAGCGAGCGGGCCCGGGCCGCCAGGCTAGCCAGCGCCCCGAAATCTTCCGGCGATAGGAAGTTCGAGGATATCAAAGCGGAAATGGACAGGCTTTCGGGGATATTGATGAGGAAGGAATTTGAGATCGACACCGCGAAAAAAGACGCCTTATCCGCCAAGGAAGAAATGCTGACTTTGCAGACTAAGCTTGCCGCGGTGCAGGATAATCTTTATGCCAGGGAATTAGATAAGGAAAAGAGACGCTCTGATGAAACTAATCAGATGTATAACAGCCTCAAGGCCCAGATATCGCAATTCTCGGACGGTATAGCCCTTAAAGAGGCGGAGATCGAGAATAAACGCAAAGAAATCTCCAGTTTAAGGGAAGATCTTTCCTCTTTGAAAACCCGTGCGGCTCAGCTGGAAAACGATCTTCTGGATTCCAAAGAAAGCCAGAAGAAATTGATGGGGGATCTTTCGGCCGCGGTCAGGCTTAATTCGGTATTGCAGGAACGGATCAGGTTCGCGCCTGCCGGGCAGGACTCGGTAATTTTTGGTTCTTCCCCTGAGGATAAAAGGAAAGCCGACGAGTTAAAAAAGAAGATCGAAGTCATTCTTGAACCGGAAAAACAGTAAATATGCTTAAGAATACTTTAATTGCGGTATTAGCGTTATTCGGTTTTTTAGGGGCAGGGTATTGTCAGGATAGAGACCTCAAGGCCGATGCCAAGATGCATTATGACCTGGGTAATATTTTTTACCAGCAGGGAAGGTTTGAAGAAGCCCAGCAGGAATACCAGAGGGCTATGGATATCCTGAAAACTAACGATGTTTCTTCTGTCCCGGCCAAAGTGCCTGCGGTTAAAGAGAAGCTTCCTGTTAAGGCTGAACCAGTGCCTGCTCCCGTCGGGAAAATTAAGCCCCGGCCGGCGATAACCGAATATGCAATAGGTGAGGAAGATATTTTGAAGATTTCGGTATGGCAGAATCCTGATCTGGACCAGGAGGCGATTGTCCGTCCGGACGGGATGATTTCTTTCCCTCTCATCGGTGACGTCGAGGCTAGAGGTCTGACTATTACCGGGTTGACCCAGGAGATTACCAGGCGTTTGAGCGAATTCGTGAAGTCGCCCCAGGTTTCCATTTCTTTAAAGAAAATGGGCGGGAGTAAAGTTATAGTCCTGGGAGAAATAATGCGGCCGGGAGTTTATTCGGTCACCGGGTCTAAGACCGTCCTGGAAGCTATCGGCCAGGCCGGAGGCTTTTCCAAAGACGCTGTGGCTTCGAGCATAGTATTGATCCGGGGAGGATTTATCCAGCCTCAGCCGCAAAGGCTTAATTTGAGCAAAGCTTTAAAAGGAAGGGATGTCCTGCAGCAAAACGTCGCCTTGCAAGCAGAAGATATAATCTTCGTTCCTAAAAAGTTCATCGCGGACCTAAATTATTTCCTTACTCAGGTCCTCGATCCTTTGGCTAAAGGCGCCTACACCAAAAGCGAACTTCAGTCCTGGTAATGTTGAAGAATATCCTAAGATCCAATTCCCGCATACTATTCCAGTTTGAAGAAAAATCCTGCCTGGTTTTGAAATGGCAGCCTGGCCTCGGGGCCAAACGCCGGATCCAGTCTTTCTTTACTTTTGAATACGCCAGCCTTGAAGAAAAAAATCAAATTGCAGTTAAGGTTAATGATGCGCTTAAAAAGCTCGATTACGCCAAAGAGCCGCTTTTTCTGGCTATTTCCCACCAGTTAGTTTCCAGTAGTTATATCCGGCTTCCTTCACAAGACCCCGGGGAAATAAAAGAAATGATCCATCTGCAGGCAGCCAAGGATCTGCCTTTTACTCCGGAAGAGCTTGTTTTTGGTTATCAGGTCATTGAAACCGATAAAGAGGGGTTTTCTTCCATTAACATGATCTTCTCCCGTAAGGAGATGATTAATTTCCTGGTAGAGATTTTTCGTAAAGTCAAAGTCGAAGTTGAAGCTGTATATTTGGCCACTTACGGGCTGATCGAAGCTTTTAATTCTGTGAGGGCTGACGTGCAGCAAGAAGTAATGGTGGTTAATTTCAAAGATGCAGGCTTTGAGGCAGCAGTTTTAAAAAAAGGCAAAGTTTATTTAAGCCGCTTCGCTACCATTTCCCGGCTTGAGGTAGATTGGAAGGAAAAAGTGTTCAAGCAGATCATGGATACTAACAGTCTTTATCTGCGCCAAGGGCCTTTCGGCCCGATAAAAAAGGTTTTTTTAATGGGTCCCTTGGAGTTGCTTCAGGAATGTAAGCTTATTCTTGACGATAAAATGCTCGTGCCGGTAGAGGTAGTCGTAACTCCCGATAACTTCCCGAATATTATTGATGAATCAGCTGTTGGTAAGATCCCGCCCGGGCTACTGGGTTTTATCCTTAAACAGCCTGTCGACTCCCTGAGTTTATTGCCGAAAGAATACCGGGAGATCTTTGATAAGTCACAGGAAAGCAGGAGGCGTTTTAGTTTATTGTCGAAGGCAATAGCGGCGGTGATTTTTCTGTTTTTGGGATTTTTGTTTTATACCGGGAACAAAAAAAGTTATCTTGATTATCTGGATAAGCAGATCCGCGATCTGGGGGCCCGGACAGGAAAACTGGAAGTCAAGGTCAAAGAGTTGTCGGTTTTCCGGAGTAAGCGAAAGGCTGGCTTGGAATTAATCGAATTTTTTGCGGCCATCCATAAGGCCATTCCCTCAGGTATGTTGATCTCCGGCATAAGGTATAACTCCGAAGAAACTGAGGCTCTGGTTTTGAAAGGATATTCCGAGAAGCTCGAGACTGTGTTTATTTACGCTTCGGCGTTGAGAGACCAGGAGACGTTTTTATCCGGCGAAATAAAAGTCAAGCAAGCCAGCAGCCGGCCGGTTAAAGACGGAGAGGTCGTTAATTTTGAAATATCTTTTTTAAGAAAAAAATAGCCCATGTTATTAGATAAAATATTTCCCAAAGATAATCCCCTGTTAAGAGCGCTGATAGTAGTGTTTTTGACTTTTGCTTTCTTTATCTTTTTGATCGAGCCGCTGGCACAGAAGAACAGGGCTTTGAATAAAGCTATTGCCGGTAAAACTGACGAGCTGGCAAGATTCCAGCGGATGCTCCAAAGAAGTTCGGCCATAGAACAAGAATATAAAGCCTCGCTCTCAGGCTCAGAAATCCAGCAAGGCGGAGATTCGTTGATATTTTCATTAAAGGCGCTGGAAGAGATTGCCAGCCGGTACGCTATTAAGATCCTGGATATTAAACAGGGCACTCCGGTCTCGGGAAATAAGCCTAGTGTCCCTATCGAGCTTCTTCTGGAAGGGAAGAAAGAGGACTACGTTAAATTCATTTATGAATTGGCTGATGGAAAGCTCCTTTTTGATATTAAACGCTGCGATTTTAAAAGCCGAGAGAATTCCAACCTTTTGGAAGCAAAATTCGTTATTTCTTACAGCCTTATTCGTTGATTTATTTCCATCGAAAAATAAGAGTTATTACTAAATCCTGACAATAAATAAATTGACTTTTAGCTCTTTTTGTTATATACTCTCTAAGTAGAGAGTGAAAGGAGCTATGAGCGTTAATTACCTCTTAATTAAGGACTTATCGCGTATCAGCGGTTACTCTATTCACACCATTAAGTATTACCTCAAGATTGGATTGATCAAAGAAATCGCCCGAAGCCCGGAAACAGGTTATCGGTTTTTTAATGACCAAAGCCTCAGCCTTCTGGAAAAGATCAGAGATTTTAGAAGGCAGGGCCGATCCCTAAAACAGATCCGAGATGAGTTATTATAAACTCTTTGGTTTGGAAAAAGAGCCTTTTTCTACCAGCCCCGACCCGAATTTCTTCTATAACTCCCCTAGCCATAAAACAGTTTTAAAGCGGATGGAAATCAATATCCGTTTAAAACGCGGACTGAACCTCATTTTTGGGGATGTTGGGACCGGCAAAACCACTCTTTGTCGCATCTTGGCCCAATCATTTGAAAAAGAACATAACTTTATGTTCCATATCATCTTAGATCCCAGCTTCAAAACTGAATTTCAGTTTTTGTCCCAGTTGGTCAAGATCTTTAAGCTTGAGCCGGATTTTAATTCTACTTTAGACTACAAAGAAGCGATCGAAAAGTATTTGTTTAAAGCCGGGGTCGAGGAGAATAAGACTATCATACTTATCATCGATGAAGGCCAGAAAATGAGTCTGGAGAATCTTGAACTTTTACGGACACTTTTGAATTACGAAACCAATGAGCATAAGCTGCTGCAACTGATATTGATGGCCCAGGTGGAACTGATCCCCAGGGTTAATCGGGTGCGTAATTTTGTTGACCGGGCTTGCTTCAAATACACGATCAATCCCCTGGATGAAAAAGAGACTAAAGAGCTTATTGAATTCCGTTTAAAGACCGCGGGTTATTCCGCCGGCCGCAGTTTGTTTTCTGACGGAGCGGTTAAGTTGATCTACGAATATACTATGGGTTATCCCCGAAGGATCGGGATGCTCTGCCATGACGCGTTGACGGAAGCGGTGATGAATGAAAAGACTTTGATCGATGGCCCGGATATCGAAAAACTGATAGGCGAAGTTAAATTTTCCCTGGCATGAACGATAATATTTCCGCTGAAGAAAAACTTTTGGAAATTATCAAAAAAGGCGCCGATTCCGCTGCTCAGGAAGGATCTGCTAAAAAGTCTAAAGTGCTCAGCCTCGCGGGATTTGTGAAGAATTTTTTATCCGTTAGGCGGCTGAGATCCTGGTTGCCGAAAATAATTACGGCAGGTTTTGTTTTTTCTTTGGTTTTCTTTCTGGTTGTCTTTGTTTCTGCGTTTATTCCTCCTGCGGGGAGGGTTAAACCCGCGAATCAAATCCAGGAAGATGTTGAACAGACGCCGGACCAGCCGAAGCCTTTTCCTGTTGAGGTTTTTGTGAGCCAGATCAGCAAAAAGGATATTTTTAACAGCGCTGCATTTAAAAAGGATTCTTCTTCGGATATCTCGGTGGACGGGGTAAGGAATATCGGGCTTTTGGGAATAATCAGCGAGGATCCCAAGCAGGCGATAATCAAGGACAAAAGGACTGAAGAAGTATATTACCTAAAAGAAGGGGAGTCTCTGGGGGAATTTAAATTGGTTCAGATCCTTGAGGGTAAAGTCATAATTGAATACCGGGGAGAGCGGTTTGAGATATATCTTTAATAATAATAAATCGGTCTGGAAAAGGGAGCCAAAAGTGAGAAAGATTTTTTATCTGCTGTGTTTGTTCTGTTTTTTATCCTCGGGGTTAAGCCTGGCTCAGAATGTTGCGGTTCAGGAATCCCCGGCCAATACTACTGATCAATCTGTCCTGCCGCAGGATCTCCAATTGGGGAAAAAAGCAATCGAGCCGGTCCAGCTAGATGTTAGTAAGGCGGAACCGATAATCGCCCGTTCACAATCAGGCAAGATATCTTTGGACATCAAAGGCATGGATATTGTTGATGTCCTGAAGATGCTGGCTGCCCGGGCAGGGATGAATATAATTGTGGGCAAGAATGTCCGCGGCCCGGTATCTTTATTTATTAAGGATGTGGAGATCTGGGATGCTTTTGAGATCATCCTTTTGGCTAACGGCCTGGCTTACGATAAAAAAGGCAACCTGATCAACGTGATGACCCAGGATGATTACGAAAAGGGATACGGCAGCCCTTATAAAGACCAGAAAGTAATAGAAACAATCAGGCTTAAATACGCTAAAGCTAAAGACGCGGTGACCGCGCTTACTCAGATAAAATCCGATGTAGGCAAAGTCATCGTGGATGAATCTTCCAACAGCCTGATCCTTTTGGATATCCCGGACCGGGTGGAGAAGATGAAAAAGGTTATTCAGGCCACCGATTACACTCTGGAGACCAGGATATTTCCTCTTAATTACGCGAATGCCGCGAAGATCAGCGAGAAGATCAAGAATATGGTTACCAAGGGCATGGGTTCGATCAATATCGACGAGCGGACCGGAAAACTGGCCATTACCGATACCCCGGAAAACCTTGCCGAGATCGAAAAGGTGATCATTGCTTTCGATGAGAGGCCGAAGCAGGTCCTGATCAACGCCCAGATCATCGAGCTGAATCCTTCGGACAAGCTGGAGATGGGTATTGACTGGGATTCCTGGCTGGAAAAGTATTTCCGGGTTTCCGCTCCTTTTGCGGGCGTCAGCGGAACCACTAAATTTAGTATCGGAACAATAGGGGCGACTGTCGATGAAAAAGGCCAGTATAAGGCGGTTCTGGACGCTTTGCATACTTTAGGCGATACCAAGATCCTTTCCAGCCCCCGGATCATGGTGGTTAACGGCCAGGAAGCCAAGATCCTGGTTGGCAGCAAAGAAGCTTATCTGACCGCATCCACTACCGAGGTCGGACAATCCGCTTCCACTACCGAAACCGTGAATTTCGTCGATGTGGGGATAAAGCTTTACGTCACTCCTGAGATCAGCCGGGAAGGAGCGATCACCATGAAGATCCGGCCGGAAGTGAGCTCTTCCCAGTACATAGATTTTGGAACAGCCACCGCTCCCAAGAAGATCCCCATAGTGACCACTTCCGAGGCGGAGACGACCGTGGTGGTAAATGACGGGACGACCATTATTATCGGAGGCTTGCGTAAAGACGAAAAGGACGAGACGATAAAAAAGATCCCTATTCTGGGGGATATTCCTTTCTTGGGTATGTTGGCCCGGAGCACTTCCCGGGAAGTAAAAACCGCGGACCTGGTCATTCTGCTTACCCCGCATCTTATGGCTGGGGATAAGCCTTTAACGGACCTGGCGGAGATCAAGCCAAAAGACGGGGTAACTGTGCAGATGTATAAAGGGGATTTGATCAAGGAAAGAAAATCATCTGAAGACGAAGGACAATAAAAAGGGGGGAATGATGGGGAAAAATAAGACAAATCTTTTGGCAATTTTATTTTTGATATTTTTCGCAACTGGAGGACCGGCAGTTTTTGCCGCCGATGTGGAGGTGCAGTTGGATAGCAATGCCGCAACGAGCGCATTGTCCTTAAAAAACTTAAGCGCTGTGGAAAAGGCCCGGATGGACGCCACCGGAGCAGTAACTGCCGCCGGAGAAATAACCGCTCCCAACTTTGTCTCTAACGTTGCCGCCGGAACGCAACCTTATGCCACTACTTCTACAACAGTAAATACCAATCTAAACGCGGATCAATGGGATAGCCAGCATTTACCCGCTCTTTCAAGCGGTGATTACCTCACAAGCAACGGCAGTACGCTGAGTTGGGAGGCGCATCCGACCATGATCGCAGGCGCAAGCGGCGCGGCAGGGACAAAGGAAACCTGGCAAGTCCTTACCGTTGATGCCGCCGCCAACAATGCTGTTGCTCCCGCGACAGTAATGTCGACTACAGGGCTGGCTGCGGGGATTTATCTCTTTGAATATACTGTGATCTGGAGGTCCGCAGCAGTCGGGACGGGTATAAACTTCCAGGTCGATTATACGGGGACGGTTACCGAAGTAACCACAAGAAGAGAATATGGAACAACAGGCACAGCCGCATCGTCAGGGGTAGCTGACGGAGTAGCGGCAGTGCTTACAGGACAGTTATTGGAACATGCCTCCACACGCAGCGACAGCGGTTCGCTGGGGCCTAATACGGGAGTTGATACCGCAAATGCCAACATTATAGATCATATTCGCGGGGTTATTACGGTAAGCAATGCCGGGAATCTGAATCTTATGGCCGGCACAGAAACAGCAGGAACGAATATAACCGTTCAGTCCGGAACGTGTCTCGTTTTGAGAAAGCTGAATTAGGAGTAATAGAAGAGGTATACATTTGCTGAAAAGGTGTTTTTGGATAACGCTGATAGTTTTATCGGCTCTGGGTTTTAGCCGCAGTTTGGCTTATGCCGTAGGGATTACTATTCCTTTAAATTCCCAGCTCAAGGTTAATGCCGGGATTTTGAACGTGCCCGGAGATGTAGCTAATAGCGGGACCGTGGTATTGACCAGCGGCAAGATCAATCTTATCGGTAACTGGACAAATTCCGGCACGCTTACTTCCGGCATTGGCACAGTGGAATTTTCCGCGGCTGCCGGAACGCAAACCGTAAATTCCGGAGGCGCGGCCGCGAACCAGGCTTTTTATCATTTAATCCATTCCGGAGCAGGAGGGCTTGAGCTTCTTACTAATCCTATCAAGTTGAACGGTAATTTTACTAATTCCGCGGGCAACTTCGACACCAAGGGGTTGTCCATGAACGTAGGAGGGAATTGGTCGAATACCGGAACATTCATTCATTCCTCGGGGCTGGTAACTTTTGACGCCACAACCGGAACTCTAGCCATTGATGCGTTTCCGGCTAACGGTGCTTTTTATGATCTTACTTTTTCCGCAACCGGCCGGACATATACCTTAAATAGCGCGTTGACCGTGGAGAGGGACATTTCTATAACCGCGGGAACCCTGGACGCCGGGGCTAATGATATTATCGTCAGCCGGAACTGGACCGTGAATAATACCAACGGCGGTTTTATCTCCAGCGCTACGGTCACTTTTAACGGCGCTTCAACCCAGGCGGTTTCTACGGGCGGCACTAACGCTACGCATGATTTCCAGAACCTGACCCATTCCGGTGACGGAAAGCTTCAATTGAACGCTTCTTATGATCTGGCGGTTAACGCTGCGCTCGTGCAATCGGGGGCCGGAGATTTTGATACCCAGGCCAGGGCGGTCAACGCCGGCAGCATGGATGTATCTAACGGTACTTTTAACGTTGACGCCCGCGCGGGAACCTGGATCGTCGGCGGGAATGTAAGTATTTCTTCTTCCGCCTTGACCGCTACTTCCGGCAGTTTCAGTATAGGAGGGAGTTTTTCCAATAGCGGAACTTTTAATAGTAATAACGGCACGATCACTTTTAACGCGACAAGCGGCAGCCCGACTATTGACGCTCCGGTGGCCAGCGGCGTTTTCAATAACCTGATCTTTAATGACGCCGGCAATAACATTACTTTTACTTTGAACAGCCCGATAAAGTTGAACAACAGCCTGACTATCACCGGCGGGACACTCAATGCCAATTCTCAGGATATTACTTTAGGAGGCAGCTGGGATAATAATGATCTTTTTACTCCCGGAAATTCCGTGGTTACCTTTGACGCTGCAGCTACCGGTAAAACCATTGAAGCGGGAGCTAGTTCTTTTTACAAGGTAGTTTTGAACAGCGCTTCCGGCGGCTGGACCATTCAAACCGATAACCTGACCGCTACTAATGATTTTATTCTCAGCGCGGCTTCGGCATTCGCTTTATCATCGGGAAGGACCCTGGAAGTCCAAGGGCAGTTCACCAACAGCGTAGGAGGCACGGCCACTACCTGGGCCGGTTCTATTTTATATCTTAACGCTAGCGGCTCCCAGACCATAAACGCGAAAACCGATAGCGGCGATGATTACGAAACACTGCGCGTGGGCGCAAGCCAGGCAGCCAGGATGTGGAATTCTCAAGCCTCGACCTATACAATAGATTCCGGCGGTTCTTTATATTCCATGGACCACGCCGGAGTAAACGGCGAATTGTATATCTGGGGCGCTTATGTTGTTCCGGAGGATTCCACTGATTACTGGGCTTATGCCACGGATTTTGACACCGTGTCATTGAGCGGCAGCGAGCGTCAAGCCAAGGTATATTTGGCTGACACCGCGTCAGTTGCCTGCGGCTCAGGTGAGACTTTGCGTATTATCGGCGCGGACGGATATCCTACCCTTATCGACCGCCAGGGCGGATCGGGCAGCTACGCTATAACCGTGGATAACGGTTTCTTGCGCGCGCAATACTATTCCATCCGGCATATAAACGGTAATGGTTTGAACCTGCTGGGAGCTTCGATGGTGGTTAGTAACCTTGATTACGGAAGTTTTGATAACAGCGAGGGCAGCGGAGCCACGGATGCTTTTATTACGGTTGCCGGCGATGTAATCACCAATAACCCGGCTTTCCTCTTAACCGGCTGCGTGTTCAATAATACCAACGGCAATGCTAATTTTAACGTGCGCGCTACGGGAACTTCTACTAGTTTCTGGAATTTTTCCGGCACATCCGGGTCTTTTGACGGCGAGAGTTTTAATTCCGACCCCGGCGGCAATCCCGGGTACCTGGTCTGGGACGATTCCGCCGGAGCGCCCATCAATATTGCCGGCACTGCTTTTGACGATGACAACGAAATCCAGACCACCAATAGCGCCCGAGTCAGCCTGGCGGTCAATGATCAGTATCAGAATTATGTGACGACCGACGTTTCCAACGGTACGTTCTCTTTTTCCGGAATCAGCGTAAAGACGGGAGACAGCCTTACGCTTTATTTCGATAATGAAGCGTTCAAGGGTGCGCTGGTGACGGTTGCCGGCACCGGTAATATCACCGGTTTGAAAATGTATAAGAACCACGTGGTGGTGCGCACTGAGCCGGTCGGAGCGTTGAGCATTAACCAGATGGCTCTGTACGATAAAAATAATGATAACGACATAAATTTTGACGCCGAAGATGTCGCTGTAGATACGCTGGTGATCGATGATGGTTCGGAACTTTTTATTCCCAGCGGCAAAGAATTCCAGCCTTTGGGCAATTTGCAAGACGGCACTGCCGGTGTCTGGGATATCGATAACAGAGGAACCTTTACCTGTGTGGCAACGGAGCAGATCCGTGTTTCCGGCTCCTGGTACAACGGCGCTGCCGCGACATTCACCTGCGCCAATTCCACTGTCCGTTTTGACGGCTCTTCGGGGACGCCCCAGATAGATCCGCAAGGAGATGATTTCTATAATCTTGTTATCGCCAGTACCATGGCTTATACCCTGGCCGGAAACCTGGTCGCGGAAAATAACCTGCAGGCGTCAAGCGGGTCTTTAACCACTGCCAGCTACGGTATTACTGTTGGCGGAAGCTTGATCGTTGACGGCGGGACACTTAACCTTTCTAGTAATGCGCTAGCTGTGGCCGGAGATGTTTCTCTTTCTTCCGGTGTTTTGATCGCTCCGACTTCGGGCGTTAGTTTTACGGTTGGCGGGAACTGGGAGAATACGGGAGTGACATTTACCAGCGGCACAGGGAAAGTGGCCTTTAATAAAGCCTCCGGTACCCAGACTTTGAATGCCGGCGGGACCGGAAACGATAACCGGGACTTTAATAATATCGATAAGACCGGAGGCGGGAGCCTGCAATTGATTGGTTCAGGGCTTGAAGCTGACGGGGAGCTGCTTGTTTCTTCTTCGACGACGTTCGATTTGAACGGCCAGGACTTGAACCTGGGGACTTTGAACAATTCCGGCACAGTCCAGATGCTCGGTTCGGAAACCACGGTGGCGATCACCACTATGGATACCGTTAAAGGAACGGTTACTTATGTCGGAGACGGAGACGAGACTCCGGAAGTATTTACCGTTAAGAACTTCGGAGCGCTTGATTATTATGATTTGGTTATTAATGACATTAACACCACTAAAGATACATTCCGAACTGCGGCAGATATGGGTATCAATCATCAGCTTCAGGTCTTGAACGGAGAAATGGATATTTCCTTTAACGGTAATAACCTGATCATCGAGAATGACTTGATCATAAACGGAGGCACGCTTACCGCCACAAACGGGAATATCGAAGTAGTCGGGAATATGACTTTGACCAGCGGGATATTGACCGCTCCGGCTAACGGCCAATATTTCCGGATCGCAGGCAATACCGATCTTTCCGGGACATTCAACAATTCTTCCGGAGAGATCACTTTTAACGCCATTTCCGGAAGTCCGACCATTAATTCCGGCGGCAATGATCTCTATGATCTGTTATTCGACGACAGTACCAGCGGCATAACCTTTACATTAAGCAGTGATATTACGGTTAATAACCTGGTTATTACCAGCGGCGTTTTGAACACCGGCAGCGACCGGGCGATCACTGTCTCCGGGAACTGGTCGAACGCCGGAAGTTTTATCTCTAATAATTCTTTGGTGACTTTTAACAAAGCAGACGGCACTCAGACTATTAATGCCGGCGGGACTGGTAATGCCAGCAAGGATTTTCAGAGTTTAACTAAAACAGGCGGCGGAACTTTACAGCTTTCTCTTTCCGGCCTGGAAGTAGATGGGACACTAAGTGTATCCAGTGGTACCATACTGGACTTAAATGGACAGAATTTGACTGCAGGGGCTCTGGATAATTCCGATACCGTAGAGTTGCATGGTAATGAGGCTGTCAATGTGACAGCCAATGATACTGATTCCGGCCTGGTCAGATACGTCGGAGACGGTGACGCGGTTGAGGATACGTTCAATATCGCCGGATTCGCAAGCTCCCAATATTTTAATCTTACCATCAATGATACGGCTGCTACCAAGGATATCTTCCAGACCACGGAAGATGTATCGGTTGCCGGTGATTTGTCTATAAACGGCGGCACTCTGACCGCCACCAGCCATAATGTAGCAGTGTTGGGCAGCGTTAATATTGCCAGCGGAACTTTCAACGCCCCGGGTTCTGGCAAGATTTTGACCATCGGCGATGATTTTTCTGTGGCCGGGACATTTACTCCCGGGACAGGCACAGTACTGTTTAATGATAATAGTAAAGAAACTACTCTGGACGCGCCCGGAGGAGGGCTCAATTTCAACAATTTTACCTGCTCCACTGCTTCCAAGATCCTGCATTTTACCCAATCCGATACTTTTACTGTCGCAGGCGTTTTTACTTTGAACGGCCAGGCTTCCGGAACGCGCATCTACCTGAATTCTACGGGCGGGGCGGGAACGACCTGGAATCTGATCTTAAACGGTTCGCATGCAATTTCTTTCGTGGATGTGCAGGGCTCCAAGGCGTCCGGAACGGTAACCTTCCCGATCAATCCTGCAGATTCAGTTGATTCCGGAAACAATAGCAACTGGTTTCCTGTTGCTATTTCCACTGACAGCAATATGCTGCGCCTGGGCGCGGAACGGCATACCTTTTACGACGGCACTTTTTACTGGATCTTCTATATCGATACCGACGGTAATGTGGTTTACAAAAAATCCGCTGACGGCGGCCAGTGGGGTTCTGCGGTTACGGTTTCTAGCGGAGATTATAAATCGCTGGGGATCTGGGAAGACAACACCTATGTCTGGTGTTCTTATGCCGACGCATCGAATTCATACGAGCGCAACATAACTATTTCCACCGGCGCTTTGGGAACGGAAAGGACATTGACCAGCGCCGCCCAGAATCATAGCCAGCCAATTAAATCCGTTTCAGGCTATATTCACCGCAAAGCCGAGCAGGCTATGGGCGGCCAATGGAAGGTCTACAATTATACCGGAAATATCGGCGCGACCGCTCAGCTTAATGTGGATATTACTCCGGTTGCCTATGATACTAACCGGGCATTTATCTTAGCACCTTCAGGCAGCATGAGCGTAGGCAGCGGCTCAGGCGGCGCTTTGCAGAATGCCACTGAAGTGCTTACTCGGGCTAAATTCAATTCTAACAGCCAGGTACAGCTTAATCGCGGGGCCGCTACCGGAGACAGCGCGTATTCTTTTTACGTTATTGAGGAAGCTACGGGAGGCGATATCTATGTGGCGAGCGGTTCGAATGCTTTTACCGCCAACACTGACGCTGATCTGACTATTCCTCTTACCGGGATTACCGATTATACTAAATGTGTGGTTTTTCTTACTGTTTCCAGCAACAGCGCCGCTAACACCAGGTATCATCAGGCCCATGTCCGCGGCTATGTTGATTCATCCAATAACCTGCAGTTGTTGCGCACCGCCGGCAACTGTATTGCCACCGTGGACTGGTTCGTGGTGGAGTTCAAGGGGGAGTGGACCGTACAGCAAGCCGCTGCTGATTTTTCGCTTACTACCGGCATCGATGGATCACCCCAGACCCAGACAATCAGTGAAGTTGATCTGAACCGTTCGTTCGTTTTCATGAACTGGTCGGTCAGCGCTACCGGCATTGGCGTGGATACGGCTAAGGTAGAGCTTACTAACGCAACTACTTTGAGTTTTTCGCGCCTAACCGCTGCCACAGGCACTTGTTTGTGCCGGTGGGTTGTGGTCTCTCATCCTAATCTTGTAGTCCAGCGCGGTACTGACGCGGCCCTGGCCGCTGATTTTAACGAGGATCAGGCGATTACCGCGGTTGATACTACACGCGCTTTCCCGGTTACCTTCAATGACTGCGCCGGCACTACGCAGGCGGAAAACCCCGTTCCGTACTGGCGGGCCTGGCTTTCAAATGCCTCGACCCTTTATTGGGACAGGAGCTTCCGGGGCACTACTCAGAGGGCTGCCAATTTTAAGTGGCAGGTGATCGAGTTCCCGAGGGGTTTTTACTGGCAGCGTTCAACGAATATCGACGATGACAGCGCCTGGAACGCGGAAGAAGAGATCGCCGAGGATACCGACGGAACAGGACATTGCGCTCTTCTGCCCCTTACCGCAGGAAACGTTATGGCGCTGTATAATGATTATGATACGGGTACCTATAATTTAAGATACAAAATATATAATGGCTCGGCCTGGGGTTCCGAGGGCACAATAGTTACCGATTGCCAGGACACGGCTGTTAGTTCAACCTGGGCAACGGCGCATTATTTTTCCGCGGTCAGCGACGACGTCGGTTATGCCTATCTCATTTACCAGGATACATCAGGTAACATTAAATATTCGACGTATGACGGTTCAAACTGGAGCTCCGCGGTTGCGGTTTCGGATAATGCCGGCTGTTCGCATCCGACATTGACCTATGACGCCACCTATGAGACGCTTTACGCGTTCTGGCTGGAAGGCACGGACCTCAAGTACAAGCGTTACCTGCGTTCCTGGGCAGCTCCGGCCACGACATTGCGGACATATTTGGTTTCGCCGACATGTTTGGGTTCCGCTTATCAGGATACAACCGCAATCGGCATTCTCTGGCAGCAGGGAGCAACAGCTCCGTACAGCGGCGGCTATGAAGTGCTGCAGATTGTCCCCACCATTGTCGACCTGGTCGATTTCTACGCCATAGGTTACAGCACCAAGGTAAAACTTTCCTGGCGCACCGCTTCGGAGATCAACAACGCGGGTTTTAACATTTACCGCAGCCTTAGCCCGGCCTCCGATTATATTAAGGTAAATGCTTCTTTGATTTCCGGGCTGGGAACTTCAACCGTGGGGTCTGAGTATTCTTACGAAGATATTACTGTAGCGTCCGGCTCGACCTATTACTATGTTCTGGAATCAGTCGAGCTTAACGGCAAAAGCCGGAAATTCGGCCCGGTCATCGCCCATCCAGGGGTAGACACCGACTCCGACGGAATGAGCGATGATTACGAGTATTATTACGGATTAAGCCCGGCAGTCAATGACGCTGTGCTTGACCCGGATAATGACGGCTTGACCAATCTGCAGGAGTACCAGAACAATACTGATCCTTATTCCGCGGCCCAGGAATCGCTTTCCTGGGAAGCGGGCGAGTCCGGCACAGCGGGCATAACCATTATTTCCAGCACGGATTCGGAGATGGTCCTGGAGCTGGTTACCAATAAATTCGATACCGCGACTAAAGTCGAAGGCGCGGATACGTATCATAGAATCAGCTTGCCGGATTACGCCCACGCTTACACCGAAGAAGTAGGCAAGCCGCAGGTACCTTTAAAAAGCATTCTTTTGACCATGTCCGGAAAAAAACCGCTGGCGGTGACAGTCCTGGATTACGACCGCGAAGAATTATCCGGATACAATATTTATCCTGTTCCGCGGCGGGTCTTGGTCACGCAAGGCGCAACAGTATTCCTGGCCCGGCAGTTCTATAAGAACAGCCTTACTTATTCCACGGACGCTTTATACCCGCAGAAACTGGCGGAAGTAGATTATTCCAGTTATTTGCGGGGGCAGGAAGTAGCCAAACTTAATTTTTACCCTTTCCAGACCAATCCTGTGACCGGAGCCGTTGATTTGTATAACCGTTTGAGGATCAAGCTTTCTACCCAGCCGTCAAGCGCTACTTCTACTCTTGCCAGCGGCTCAGGTATTGCCCAGGGAGTAAATAACGCCTTCAAGCTGCAGGTCAAGGAAGACGGGATATACCGAGTATCTTACCAGGACCTTGTTAATGTAGGAGCCGCAGTTTCCTCGCTGAACCCGAAGAATTTCCGGATCTATAATAAAGGCGTTCAATTGCCGATATATGTCCAGGGAGAGGATGACGGCATATTCGCCGAAGGCGATTACCTGGAATTTTACGGACAGAAAGAGAGTACCCGCTATACTTATACCGGAGTTTATTGGCTGACTACGGATGAAGGTCCGGGTTTAAGGATGGAGACCAAGACCGCTGTGGCTGGCACAACTCCGGGATCGTTCTTATATACCCATCATTTTGAGCGCAATGAGAATTACTGGATGGAAGTCGCAGTGGATGACCCCTGGTTTTTCTCTCCTCAGGTATCGGCTGGAGCGACACAGTCTTTCACTACCAGCCTGGTTGACGTGGTCAATTCACCGCAGGATTGTTTATTCAGCGCTTCTTTTAAAGCTTATAGATGGGGAGACAGCGATGTCACGCATCATCTGCGCGTATACCTTAACAACCATATTATCGGCGACGTTTCCTGGCTTAATGACGAAAGCTATAACGCTCAAGTGGCTTTTCCTTCTTACTGGCTTAAGGAAGGCAATAATATTATTAAGTTGACGAGCATTGTTGACGGGGCCAACGATACGAACGGCTTGGCCCTGGCGGACTGGTTCGATATTTCTTATTGGAGGAATTTTGTCGCCCGGGATGATTATCTGGAGTTTACCCCTTCAGCGATCGGCGAGCATACTTATTCGCTAACGGGCTTCACGGATTCTGCTATCAGGGGCTATGACATTACCGACCATGACAGCGTCAAGAAAATATCTTCCTTATCCATACTGCCGGACGGCCCTACATATAAAGTTACATTCAATGACAGCTCTTTGGCTGCCTCAAAATACGCTATCCTTGAAGATGCGGGAGCCAAGACCCCCCAGGCTATAATCGCGGATATTCCTTCCAGTTTACGCAGCGCTTCCAACCAGGCGGATTATATCATTATCACCTGCGACAGCTTAGCGGATGCCATCGCGCCGTTAGCCGCTTACCGAACAAGCACAGGACTATCGGTGAAGACCGCCAAGCTTACCGACGTTTACGATGAATTCAACTACGGTATTTCTTCGCCTGCGGCTATCAAAAGTTTCTTAAGCTATGCTTATAACCAGTGGAAAAAACCCGCTCCTGTCTATGTGCTTTTGGTCGGGGACGCTACCTATGATTTCCGGGATGACGAGGAATACGGCTTCACGGATTATATGCCCACGTATTTTTTTAATAACCAGGATTTCGGGGAGACCGCCTGGGACGACTGGTTCGCCTGTTTTGATTCCGAGGCTGATATTTTCCCGGAAATGCTGATCGGCAGGTTCCCGGCAAAATCAGCGGCAGAAGTTACGGCCATGGTCAATAAGACCATTGCTTATGAGAGTGTAAGCCTGGATGAATCCTGGGTCAAGAACGCTTTATTCATCGCGGATGACGCCGGCGGGTTCGAATCCGTATGCGATACTTTGTCGGATACCATGGTTGATAAATACCTGAGGTTGAAATTTTATTTGAGTTCTTATTCGAATTCCGAGGATTGCAAGCAGGACCTGATCAGCGCTTTTAACCGCGGAGCCTTACTGGTCAACTACTCCGGCCACGGCGGCATCCAGTCCTGGGCTGAGGAAGAATTATTCACTAATGACGATATCGGCTCGTTGACGAATAAGGATAAATATCCGTTTGTCATCGATCTTAACTGCGTAAACGGTTATTTCGTTTACCCGATGTTCTTTGAATGCCTGGCGGAAGAATTAATAAGAGCCCAGGACAAGGGCGCGGTAGCGGTTTTGGCGCCATCAGGAATGTCTTTGACCAGCCAGCAGGCGATCCTGGCCGAAGGGCTTTATGATTCTTTGTTCAAACAGCAAGAGCGCATCCTCGGCTCGGCAGTAGCTAAAGGAAAGCTTTATTTGTTCCAGGAAGCCGCAGATACAACCGGCGAAGCCCTGAAACAGTTCAACCTTTTCGGAGACCCGGCTTTGGTCTTAAGAAAAGAAGCTTTGGTTGCAGCCGCGGCCACCGCGCCTTCGGCATACACTCCGGTAAAAGGATTGAGTTCTTTGTACGCTCTTAATATCGGACTTGACGCGGCCAAGCTCTATCCGTCGCTGTTATTCGATCCGGAAATAGAAGGCCGGCTTGAGAAAGAGCCGAAGAAATTACCCAAAGGGGCTAAAACCAAGGTTAAAGAGCTGGGTTCCGTAGAGAGAGTTTCGGTTATCGACAGGCTTGCCGGCGGTTCGGCTAAGACAAAAACAAATTTGAAACCCCAGGAAGCTCTTTCTTATACCGACAACAAAATAGTAAGATTAGGACCAGTGCCCAAGTTGAGGACAGAAGCGCCCCGGGGCATGACTATAGCGGAAAGAAAAGCCGCCCTGAAGTCACCTGTGAAACCAAAAGTTCCGGGGAGATCCTTAAAGCCAGCCGGTTTCTGGGAAAGATTCCGGGAAGCTGTTTCCGCTATGTTTGGCGGCTTGTTCCGGCGTAAATAAGGCCATGGATTTTAAAAGATCTTGCGCTCGCGCGCTTCAGATAAAAGTAGGCGATGTCCCGATACTGGTGGAATTCGAGGAAAAAGCTCTTTTTGACCGGACAGAAAAAGTTTATCTGCGTTTTAAAAGCAAGATTAAGCCTTTATACCGGATCGATATTCGCTCTACCGGATATTTCCGGAAAAGCAAAAAACTTAGGAATAAGGTTATCTCATCTTTTAGAAAAGATGTTTACAAGATAAATTGCTCAGAGTTCAGAGCACAGCTGGATCTGAAAAACAAGACCGGCTGGATCCGGTTAGATCCAGTTTCGTCTAGTGAGGTTATTACCAGCGCGTTGGCTAATTTGTGTATGTTTATCCTGCTTAAGCAGGGGGCGATGTTATTCCACGCCTGCGGAGTGATAAAAGATAAGAGGGCTTTTATTTTCAGCGGGCCGAGCGGCGCGGGCAAGTCCACAGTGGCTAAATTGAGCTCGAACCTGGCGATATTGAGCGAAGAACTTTTGGGTATATCTTATTCCGGGAAACATTTTAAGGTGTTTCCTTTGCCCTATGCCGGGGACGCTGTGTTTTCCCGTCAATCAGCGCGGCCGTTCCCGCTTGCCGCGGTGTTCAGGTTGGTAAAGGACAGATCGAATTTCCTGGAAGCTGTATCAAAGGCCCGCTCCTCGGTCGATCTTTTGATCCTGCCCGCGCAATTGGATAAGTTTATTTCTTTTGACGGATATTTCCGGACCTTTCATCGCCTGATAAGAGTTACACCGTGCTACAATCTGCATTTTCGGCCGGATCCGTCTTTTTGGAGGTGCATAGATGACGAGTTTAACTGAGTATCCCGTAAGATCGCCTGAGACCGCCAGCCGTAAGATAGAGGATGAGACAGTGATAGTCATCCCGCAGCTGGGCCTGGCCAGGGTGCTCAATCCTGTTGGTTCCCGGGTCTGGGAACTGATGGACGGCAGGAATTCCGTGGCTAAGATAATCGAGATCGTCTTCAGCGAGTTTGATGCAGATAAAGAAGCGATCGCAACCGATGTCCTGGATTTTTTGAATGACCTCCGGGACAAGAAAATGGCAATATTCCAAAATGAACCGGCAAACTGAAGGATCTGATCTCTACGAAAAAATAGTCGAGAGGACCGTGGATAAGTTCATCCCTTTTAAAGCCGATTGGGAACTTACTTACGGCTGTAATCTTAAATGCATCCATTGTTACCAGTCCGGCCCGGATTCCCGGCAAGAACTTTCTACTCAGGAAGCTTTTTCCTGCCTGGACCAGCTGGCAGAGATGGGTTGTCTTTATCTGACTTTGACCGGAGGGGAAGTCCTGACCCGCGAAGATTTTTTTGAGATCGCAGGATACGCCCGGGAAAAAGATTTCGCTATCCGCATATTCACTAACGCTACTTTGCTTGATGAGGCCGGAGCCGATAAGATCAAAAAACTAAACCCTTTAAGCGTGGAGATCAGCCTTTACTCGGCTGATCAGGCGGTTCACGAGTCGATAACCGGAGTTTTGGGGTCTTTTGCCAGGACGGTCAATGCTTTCCGTTTGCTTAAAGAGCGCGGGGTGCACACGGTGGTCAAGACCACTTTCATGAAGCCTAACGCCGGGGAATTCGACGGTTTGCAGAAGTTTTCCCGCGAAATCGACGCGCCGTTTACCTTTACCTTTACCGTGATCCCCACGCTCGACAATTCCCGCGAGGTCACCCGGTTAAGGATCCCTGAGGCGAAACTGGAAGAGATGTTTATCCCCCGCGACTGGATGTTCGAGGGGGTTACCGAGGGAGGGGTAAGGTCTTTCGAGCCGTTATGTTCGGCAGGTTTTAACTCTTTATACATCTCGCCTTACGGAGAAGTTTTTCCCTGCGTGACTCTCAGACAGGATTGCGGGAATATCCGGGAAACTGAATTGAAAGATATCTGGGGAAGCGGGTTTTTCCGGGAATTGCGGGGGATTTCCTTTAAGGATCTCAAAGGTTGCGCGGATTGCCAACTAGCAGCTTATTGCGACCGCTGCGCCGGTCTGGCCTGGCTGGAAGATAAAGATCTTTACGGACCTTCCCGTAACGACTGTACTTTGGCCCGGGTCCGTAAAATGGCCATGGATAAGCAAGAAAGGAGTAATCATGGAAAAAAAGAAGAAGAAGCTTTATCAAAAGCCCAAGATAGTCTATGAAAAAAGAATTGAAACTCTGGCGGCGGTCTGCAATTCCGTCTGGGTCGGCGCCGGAGGGACCTGTTGTATGAAGACGACCTGTTCTAAACGCTCAACTTGACAGTTTATCAAAAAATGGAATCCTGTGTTTTAGACCAGACAGTAGATCTGTTGATAGAAGAGGAGTTGGAAAAAAGCCGGACTTTTATTCTGGAAGTCCGCAGCCAGAGCATGCTTCCTTTGATCCGCCCCCGGGATTTGATCAGGGTCAAAAGACTACCCTGGCCGCAGCTTTGCTGCGGGGATATCGTGGTGTTTCGCTCTGATCAGGAGATATTTACCCACCGGTTAATCTCTAAGAAAACCAACAGCCAAACGATAAGTTTTATTGCCAAAGGGGACAATTGTTTTGTCGCGGACCGGCCGGTAATGGAAAAAGACTACTTGGGAAAAGTAATTTCTTTGCAGAGGGATAAGCGAACAGTCCGGTTTGACCGTAAGTTTATGATAGAACTTAACCGGGTGATCGGCCTGATATCCTTTTGGGAAGCGGAATTATACGGATTTTTGAGAAAAGTCAAAAGATCGAGTTTTAAAAATTGAGCCAGACTTATCCCCATCCCCAGGAATTTGCCTATCAGTTCGCTGCCCGAACGATATTCTTAGTCGATGAATTTTTCCGCATCAATGATAATTTTGTTCGCCGGAATATCGTTCTGCTGCCTCTTAAAGGTATCGCTTTAACCCAGTATATTTATCCGGACCCGACAAAGCGTTTTATCGGGGATATCGATATCCTGGTCAAGCCTCAGGATTGCCTGGCGGCCCGGGAAGCGCTGGAACAAGCGGGGTATCGCTGTGAGCGTTTTGGTTTCTTCCCGCAAAAGCCGTATTCTATTTTTCTCAATTCCGCGGTATTCATTAAAGAAACGAGTATTCCTTACTTTGTCCACCTGCATTGGCACATCCTTAATACAACCCTTCCTTTTTTTATTTACACAATTCCCGCGCAAGATATCTGGGAAAAGGCGGCAAAGCAGACCTTTGCCGGCAGAAAGTTCCTGATGATGGAGCCGCATCATCTTTTGGTCTATTTATGTATTCACGCTTTGCACCATTCTTACGAACAGGAAAGTTATTTTATCGATATCGCAAAAGTCTTGGATTTTTATCAAAGACAGCTTGATTGGGAATGCTTGGCTGAAGTTGCCAGGCGATGGAACGCGGATCACGCGCTTTATTTCGGGCTCTATCTTTCTTCCGATATCGCCGGGGCCGAAGTCCCGGCAGCGTTTTTAGAAAAAATAAAGCCAAAGAGGTTTTCTAACGCGAGCAATAAAGTCATCAAGAGAATACTGGCGGATAAAAAAGGCTACCATAATCTGGCGTATCCAATATTTCTGGATATGGCGGGAAGCTGGCCTGGCAAAATCAGGTTTGTTTTTCAGACAGTATTTCCTCCCAGGCAAGTCCTGGAGCAGGTTTACGGCAGGGATACTAAATCGATATTCGGCCTTTACGTCAGGAAGTTCCGGTCCGCTTTAGTCCAGTTCTTCAGGCTTTTGGGGTCTTTTGGACGTCAGAAATGAGTCAGAGATCCGTCCTTGCGGGCTTTTTTCAGGGCGTATTCGAAAGCGCGCAGGCTTAAAGGTAAAAGCAGGATGGTAAAAGCTAATAACGGGATCAGTTCTGCGGAAAGCTCGGAAAGGGAGTAGCCGCGAAAAACCGCCAGCTGGATGCCTCTGATCGCGTAGGTGATGGGAAGAAAATGAGAAACAAATTGCAGCCAGCCGGGTAAAACAGCGATCGGGAAGTAAACCCCGCCGAGAAGCCCCTCGATATTGCTGACCAGCCAGCTTAAAGGATTGCCCCGTTTAAAGACCAGGATAAAGCAGGCTGAAAGTATGCCCAGGCTGCTAAAAGATGTTATCGTCAAAAGTAATAATACTAAGGCCGAGAGGATATTGATTTGGCTGAAATCTATTTTGAAAACAAATATCCCCATGAGAATATAAAGGAGCAGATTGAAAGTGGCAAAGATAATGTTCCATAAGCCCATGGAAATAAGGATCACCGAAGTTCTGGTCGGGGTAAGCAGTATCGCTTCCAGCGTGCCCTGCGTCTGTTCGGAGCGGAGCTGCCCGGAAAAAGAATTCAATCCTATGCCTATGTAGCTGAAAAACGCGCTGCCCAGTAAAACATAAGAGAAATAGTTAACTTTGAATTCCTGCAGTTCCCGGGCCATCTGCCGTCCGAAAAGCTTATCGATGAAAAAATAGGTGAGCAAGCTGGTCAGGATCCCGAAGATATCCAGCAAAAAAGCCATTTTGTAGCTTGATTCGACCAGAAAGTCTTTCTTTAAAAAAGCCAGGTATTTTTTCATTGTTTTCCCAAACCTTGAGTCAGTTTCAAGAATATCTCTTCCAAATCAGCGCTGTTGTTATTGACTTTTTTCCTCAATTCATCCAGCGAACCTAAGGCGCAAAGCCTGCCTTTATGCAGGATCAGGAACCTGTTGGAGAGGAAATTGGCTTCCTGGAGATTGTGGGTGGTAAAAATCACGGTCTTGTTGAGTTTATTGACCAGCGTTTCTTTAATGAATTTTCTCAAATCCAACGCGGATGCGTAGTCCAGATTTTCAGTAGGCTCATCCAATAAAATCAATTGCGGGTCATGCAGTAAACCGCGCATTAGAGAGAACCGTTTTTTCATGCCTGAAGAATAGCTGTCGAATCTCTGGTTTGCGTAGTCGACGCAGAAATAATCCAGCAACTGGGAAATTTTCTTCCTGGCGTATTTTGTTCCCAGGCCGTAAAGGCTGGCAAAGAACTCCAGGTTTTGCCTTCCGCTAAGCCTCCAGTAAAAACTCCGTTCTTCCCCTGAGATCAAGCCCAGGATCGATTTTATTTTTTCATCGTCTATGCCGGCCTGGTAACCGTTGATCTTGACCTGGCCCGAATCAGCCAGAATGAGGGTGGCGATGATCTTAAGAAGCGTGGTTTTTCCGGCGCCATTGGGGCCGAGTATGGCCAGGGTAGAGCCTTTGGCCTGATCAAACGAGATATTGTCAAGGGCTACAATGGGTTTTCCCGGCTTGTGATTATGCAGTAAAAGGGTTCGGTAAGAAACATCGGGAAAGAAACGTTTAGAGACATTCTCTATTTTGAGCATATAAGCAACTGGCTTATTGGGTGGGGCGTGTTTTTTTATTCTCTGCGAGCAGTTTAACAGAAAAAAGCTTTTTGGTCAATGGCTGGTTAAAATCCTGATTTTACCGCCTAAAAACGGGATAAAAAAAACTTGCTAACCCATTGATTTTGTGATATTTTAGAAACATAATCAGGGGAGGTATTAGTGCCGCAATATGAGCTTAATTTAAGGGATTATTTCAGGATTTTCCGCAAAAGACGACTGACCATAGTCATTACTTTTATCCTGGTCACTGTTTTAAGCGTATTCTATCTTTCCAAACACGAAGAGGTCTATAAAGCTACCGCGACCATCAAGATCGAGGAGCGTAAGACCATTGCCGGGCTTCTTACCGAATGGATAGTTTATAATCCCGCCGACGTTCTGGAGTCAGAGTCAAAATTTATCACCAGCTTTCCGGTCATTACCAATGTCGGGGTGGCTTTGAATAAGGTCCCCAGGGATTGGTTCGAGCATCCTAACAACATCGATTCCAATCAGATCAAGCCCGAGCATGTTGAGGAATTGAACAGGGTCGTCAGCGAATTGCAGGGGGTTATCGAGACCGAAAGAGTGGTCAACACTAACATGATCAAGATCGTGGCTACCTCCGGTAACCCTAAAGAGGCTATGGAGTTAGCTAATAGCGTAGCTCAGGTTTATCTTGCTTCTAACCTGAAAGAGAAGAATAGGCAGGCCACTCAGGAGCGGGAGTTCATCGAAGAGCAATTAAAGACTATCGAAAGTAAACTTAGATCAATGGAAGAAAGTCTCAGGCAATACGGCCAGGGGGCAGATCAAATAAAGATCTCCGAACCCATTGAGCAAAAGCTCCTCGAACTTCAGTTTAAACTGGCGGAGCTGTTGCAGAAGTATACACAAAAGCATCCCCAGGTGATCCAGTTAAAAGACCAGATCAAGTCCATGGAGGTCCAGGTGCACGGGGTTTCCGGCCAGCAGCTTGAATATTCGCGACTTACCCGGGAGGTCGAGGTCAATAAAAAGCTTTACTCGACGTTAAAAGAAAAACTCGAGGAAGCCCGGATCTCCGAGGCCCAGAAAGTAAGCGCGGTTTCCATTGTCAACCCGGCGGTCCTGCCAACTAGCCCGATTAGCGGGGACAATAGCTTAAAGATTTTGATGGGTGCATTCTTGGGGTTGATCCTGGGAGTTGCATTGGCTTTTATTTTCGAAACCCTGGATACTTCCATCGGCACTATCGAGGATGTCGAGAATGTGATCAAATTACCGGTTTTGGGAGTGGTCCCGCCCATAGAATATGAGGTTAACGCCCAAAGAGGGTTTGTTGAACGGATCCAAGCCAGGTTTAATCCCAAAGAAAAAACCGATGCCGAAGAAAGATTCGTGCACTTATTCAGCCATTATCAGCCTCAATCCCCGACCACCGAAGCTTACCGGAATATCCACACTAATCTTAAGTTAAGCCCTGCCAGGAAAACGATTTTGATCACCAGTTCCGGCCCGAGAGAAGGTAAGAGCAGCGTGGCCTGTAATTTAGCGCTGGTCATGGCTCAGATCGGGCTTAAAACGGTTTTGGTTTCCGCGGACTTGCGCCGGCCGATCCTGGCTAAAGTATTCGGGATCAAACGCGAGCCGGGTTTAAACGAATTGATAATGGGAACTGTCGGCTTGGACAGCGCGTTAAATAACATTACCGATATTTTACTCGGGGAGATCGGACTGGAAGAGATCCGTAAGACTCCCGGGATCGAAAATATCTGGATACTTCCCACCGGCCATCTTCCTCCGAATCCTGTTGAAATACTGGAATCAAAAGTCTTAGTGGAGATTATTGAGAAACTTAAGTCCAGGTTTGACGTGGTTATTCTTGACGCTCCTCCGGTTTTGCCGGTGACTGATTCCAGCCTTTTGGCCCCTAAAGTGGATTGCGTGGTTTTGGTGTATGAGATCGGCCGGACCAGCAGGGAAGGTTTAATGCGCGCTAAAGTCCAGCTTGAGTCTGCCGGAGCTAAGATCGCCGGTGTCGTTTTAAACCATACCCAGACTCAGACCGAAGGCATATCCCCGTATCCTTATTATCATAAGTATAAATATTACGGCAAAGAACTGGAAAAAAAAGCTTCTTCTCAAAAAGGGGCAGAAAAAAAAGAAAAGGTTTGATAAGCTCCAAATGTTAAAACAGAAGGGTCAAACTTCCGTAGGGTTAATAACTCTTATTTTGTTTGTCGTAGTATTCTTTATTTTTTCCTTCCTGGGTTTGCCGATTTATCAATCTTTAGTTTATGTCCTGGCTGCGATTTTCTTCATCATAGCTTTCCTGAATACCGATATAGCCTTGATTTTGATCATTCTTTCCATGCTTCTCTCCCCGGAGATCCGGGCCGGGGGGCTGTCCGACAGGAATGTTCTGGTCAGGGCCGAAGACATATTCCTTTTTGTCATTTTTTTTGGTTGGCTTTCCAAGATGGCGATCAAAAAGGAACTGGGGTTGCTAAAACGCACCACGCTCAATACCTTGATGCTCTCTTACATATTTATCTGCCTTTTGTCTTCGGCATTAGGGATCATTACCGGCAATACAGATTTTAAGCGGTCGATATTTTATAATTTGAAATATTTCGAGTATTTCCTTTTATTCTTTATGGTTTCAAACAACATTAAGTCCGTTAAACAGGTCAAAGTTTTTATTTTTTTTGTTCTTTTGACCTGTTTCATTGTTTGTATCGTGGCTTGGTCCCAGATCCCTTCCGGCCAGAGGCTGAGCGCCCCTTTTGAAAGCGAGGGGGGGGAGCCCAATACTTTTGCCGCGTATTTATTATTGATGATCGGGCTTTCCATGGGTTTGTTTTTTTACCTCCAGCAGAAAAGGCTGAGATTCGCGCTTTTCGGGTTGCTGGTTTTAGCGATGGTAGCTTTTGTTTTAACCTTGTCGCGGGAAGCCTGGGTGGGTTTTTTCCCGATGTTCCTGACTTTTATAATTCTGCATAAACGTTTACGGTACCCCTTGATCCTGGTCCTGTTGGTTTGTCTGGCATTTTTGCCTATGTGGCTTCCTAAAAAAGTCCATGACCGTTTTCAAGACGCTTTCGCGCAGGAGAAGACTTATACTCTTTTCGGTAAGAAGATCCAAGTTTCCGAATCAACCGGCGCTAGGATCGATACCTGGGCAGTTGCGCTTAAGCATTTAAGCCAAAGGCCGATCCTGGGCTCCGGGGTTCCTACGGGCTCGGTTATTGATAACCAATACACCAGGGTTTTGACTGAAACAGGGCTGGTCGGATTTCTGGTCTTCATGGGGTTATTGATGCTTTTATTCCGGAATACGCTGTATATTTACTGGGAAATGACCGATCCGTTCATTAAGGGGCTGAGCTTAGGTTTTCTAGCCGGTTTCGTGGGGTTATTGTTCCAGTCTTTTGCCGCCGCGGTTTTTATACTTATCAGGGTTATGGAACCGTTCTGGCTTCTGGCTGCGATCATCGTGGCCATTCCGGAAATCAGTAAAGAGGAAGCTACTTTTTAAACTAACGGGGAAAAACAACTTGAATAAAGAAAGTTTAGCGCAGAGGATGATGAAAAACGTGATCTGGAATTTTATCGGCCAGATCTGGATGGTTGTTTTAGCATTCTTCGCTACCCCGTTTATCGTCCGGTCGCTTAACGTAAACTTTTACGGTATATATACGCTGGTTGGGGTGATAATCGGCTATTTTTCTTTTCTGCAATTCGGCCTGGGGACCGCTACCGTAAAATACGTGGCACAATATTTTGCCGAATATGTATGTTCTGTTGGGACTTGTGGGTAGCACTGCGATAGCGTTAACGAGCAGGCCGGTTGCGGTACATATTTTTAAGATTCCTCCCGCGTTGGAAGAGAGTGCTGTTATAGCCGTAAGGATAGGTTCACTGGGTTTTCTTATTTCTATGATCATGTCAGTGGTCAGCGGTGTGATTCAGGCTATCGGCAGGTTCGACGTTTTAAACCGGATCGGCATCGTATTGGGGAGTTTGCAGATCGGCTTGACGGTTGTTTTGTTATGGCTGGGTTTTTCCCTCAAAGAAGTAATCCTGTCCAATGTAATCGTCCAGGCGATCGGCGTATATGTGATGTGGGTTGCCGCTTTGAGGATTTTGCCGTATTTAGCGCATCCGGTATGGGATAAACGGTATGTGACGACGCTGGTTAAGTTCGGTGGTTTTGTGAGCATATCGAATATCGTCGGCCCGATCTTGCTTAATATCGAAAAACTTTTCCTGACTTCGCTTCGCTCCGTAGCCAGCCTTACTTATTATTCAGTCCCGTTCGGTCTAACCGACCGGTTAACGGTGATCAGATCGTCTTTTTCTTCCGTGTTATTCCCGGTTTTTAGTTCCCAGCAGGGATCGAACGATGCCCAGGTAAACGGAGAGCTCCATGAACGAAGTACCTTGTATTTATTTTTTCTCAGTGTGTTCTTCGTGCTGTTTTTTGTCTTCTTGGGCAGGGAATTTCTTACGGCGTGGATCGGGGGAAATTTTGCGTTTAATTCCACCCGGATCCTTAAAGTTCTTGCTCTGGCAGGGCTCGTCAATGCTTTGGCAGTACCGTCGTTTAATGCTTTACAAGGGTTAAATAAACCGTTTCTTCCGGCTTTGTTCCATGTGATCGAGACAGTTTTGTATGTACCGGCGGCATATTTTTTGATTTTTCGCTACGGAGGAACCGGCGCCGCG
>JAPLLS010000030.1 GCA_026387435.1 Candidatus Omnitrophota bacterium | reverse complement strand
GTTCCCGTCAAACCTTTTCCCGCCAAACCTTTGTCCGGTTCCAGTTCAACGCCGAAAAGGTTTTTCACATATTTCCAGAAATTAGTCTTGTCAAGAGAACCGGGCTTTCCGGCAGAGTAAGTGTTATCCTTAAAATAGTATTCCACAATCAAGCTTTTAGTCACGATTTGAGGAGGCTTTCCCACTTTAATCACCTGCGCCCAAATGGTATTAAAAGGAGGAAGTATGGCCAAATCCTGATAATCCTGGTTGTAACAATGCATTCCCAGAGTATTCCAGGCTAAAACTATATATTTAGGTTCTTGCGGGTTATCCGCTAATGGCTGCTCCTGGGAGTAACTAGGGCTGGAGTAAAAAAAAATAACCAGCACAGAGCAGAAAGCAGATTTTAATATTTTTATTGCTCGCATGCTTTTTCCATTTTAAAATTAGAAAGAATATATTTAAAATATTATACATGAAAAGAATATCAGAGGCAATGGCTAAAAAATCATAGACAAACTCCCTAAAATAGGTAAAATAGATAAATCGTACTTAGAACTTTCCCCCTCGGCGTATCTCGCCTCGGGGTTGAATTTTTTTTCTTTAAAAATGATCTAAAAAATTCAAAGGGAGTTTCTTCCATGGCTAAAAAGAATCTTGAAAAGCAAGTCAAATATCAACTTACCGATAAAGGCGAGTTTATTATCGAAAACTACAATTACGCCAAGCCTCTGGCTAATTTCTTTCCCGGGATCGCCGGAAAATACGGCATTCCCATGTGGATATTCTATGTTAACCGCGGCCAGGCTATTAGCAGTTTCGGCACTGACGGCAAAGACCACGCCATACTGGAATTCCAGCCGGCGAATAAAGCCTGGCAGCAGACTTCTCTTTTAGGCTTCCGGACTTTTATCAAGGTCTGCGACTCGAAAAAAGACTGTTTTTACGAGCCTTTCCACAACGGCCTCTCCAGTTTGACTTTTGATCTGGAAAATAAAATGTCGACGAGCTCTTATGACCTGAAACTTGAAGAATCAAATATAACTCTGGGCCTTAATACCAAAGTCGGATATTTCCCCATTCCCCAGGATAATTTCGCCGGCCTGGTCAGGATGGTGACTATTAAAAACACTTCCAAGAAAACCAGAAAGATCCAGCTGCTTGACGGGCTCCCCAGAATAGTTCCCTACGGGATCGCCAATCTTTTCTTGAAAAAACTCAACCGGACCATCGAAGCCTGGATGCGGGTGGAAAACCTGAATAAATCCGCCCCTTTTTACAAGGTCAATGTCGATCCTATTGACCGGCCGCAGGTACTTCATATTAAGGGCGGCAACTTTTTCCTCGGCTTCCAGTATAAGGGCAAAAAGGCTCAGCTGATCAAACCTATTGTCGATCCTGAAGCGATTTTCGGGCCGATCAACGATTTTTCATTTCCGCGTAAATTCGTATCCTCCCCTAAATTCAAATTGCCCCGGAAACAGCAGACTGTTTGCAAGACCCCCTGCGGCTTTATCCTGCTCGATCTTAGCCTGGCCCCGGGAGAAGAGAAAACCTTTTACTCGGTAATCGGCAATGCCGCGAACCTTGAACTTTTCAATTCAACGGTGATCAAGAAGTTGACTTCTCCCGGCTATTTAAAAGAAAAAGAAAACCAAAACCGGGAAATAATCGAATCTCTGCAGGCTGACGTTGAAACCAAAAGCAATTCCTGGCAATTCGACTATTACTGCAAACAAACTTACCTGGACAACGTGATGCGCGGCGGTTATCCTTTGGTCTTTAAAACCGGGGACCAAAGGTCGGTCTTCTATTTGTATTCACGCAAGCACGGCGACCTGGAACGGGATTATAATAAATTCCAGATCCAACCTACCTATTTTTCGCAGGGAAACGGCAATTACCGCGATATGAACCAGAACCGCAGATGCGATGTCTGGTTCAACCCGGAGATCCAGGATTTCAACATTATCGCGTTCTTGAACCTTTTGCAGGCTGACGGATTCAATCCTTTAGTGGTCAAGGGCGCCACTTTCAGCCTTAAGGATAGCGCCGGTTTCAAAAAAGCCATCTCGGATAAAACATCTGAGAGTAACCTTCAAAAGATCTTAGGGCTTTTGGAAAAACCTTTTACTCCCGGGAAACTGATCCTTTTTCTGGAAGAAAACAAAATAAAATTGGACCTGGATCATGACTCCTTTTTAACTCTGGCTTTAACATTCTCGGTAAAGAATCCTGAAGCCGACCACGGGGAAGGGTTTTGGATCGACCACTGGCATTACAACCTTGACCTCCTGGAAAGTTTCCTGGGCATCTATCCTGAGAAGCTCAAAGAAGTGGTTTTCGATAAAAAAGTTTATACTTTTTACGACAATGCCTACGTAGTCCAGCCCAGGAAGAACAAATACATCCTTCTTGACGGGATGCCCAGGCAGCTGCATTCGGTTGTTCTGGATGAAGAAAAGAAAAAAATGATCGCTCTCAGGTCAATTCAACCCAACACCCTCAGAACCAATTACGGCCAGGGAGATATCTACAAGACGACCTTGATCAACAAGCTGTTCTGCCTGTTCGTCAACAAGCTTTCTTCCCTGGATCCGTTCGGAGTAGGCATCGAGATGGAAGCGGATAAACCTAACTGGTTTGATTCTCTTAACGGCCTGCCCGCTCTTTTTGGCTCCTCCAGTTGCGAAACTTTTGAGCTCAAACGTCTGGCGATTTTCATCAAAGACGCGATCCAAAACAGCCGGATGGAAAACATTTCGCTTAGCGAGGAAGTCAGCGAATTCCTCAGGAGTCTAACGGAGTTGATAAATAAAAACCTCTGCGATAATTCTTCCGATAAAGATTTCCAATACTGGGATTCATGTTACAGTTTGAGGGAAAATTACCGGGCCCAAACCAGGCTGGGCTTAAGCGGAAAGGAAATTGAGATATCCGGCTCTGACGCTCTGAATTTCCTGGATAAAGCCATCCAAAAGATCGATGCCGGACTGGAAAAAGCCAAAGATGAAAACAAAGCTTTATATTACGGTTACTTTATAAACGAAGTCGCGGAGTACGACCTGATAGATAATACTTACGTAAAACCCAAAAAGTTCGTCCAAAAAAGAACCCCCTTGTTTCTTGAAGGACAGATGCACGCTTTAAGGCTGACTAAAGATAGCCAAAGCGCTCTGGCTATCTACGCGGCTACAAAACAAAGCCTGCTATTCGACCGCAAACTCAAAATGTACAAAGTAACAGCTCCCTTAAAAAGCATGCCTGAAGATATCGGGCGCTGTTACGCATTCACCCCGGGATGGCTGGAAAACGAATCAGTCTGGCTGCATATGGAATATAAATATCTGCTGGAGATCCTGGAACACGGGCTTTATGATGAGTTTTTTCAAGACTTCAAGAACGTGCTTATCCCCTTCCAGAAACCCGAGGTTTACGGCCGGAGCATCCTGGAAAACTCTTCTTTTATAGTTTCCAGCGCATTCCCTTATCCGAATCTCCATGGCAACGGTTTTGTGGCTAGGCTATCCGGGTCGACCGTGGAATTCCTCCAGTTGTGGCTGCACATGAATATCGGCAAAAAACCGTTCTTTCTCAATGAGAAAAATGAGTTGAATTTGAGATTCTCTCCGGTTTTGCCGGGATGGTTGTTTTCGGCAAAAGAAAAAACTTACAGTTTCAGATTTTTAAGCAATATTCCTGTTGTTTACCATAATCCGAAAAGATCGGATACGTTTGGTAAAGACGGGGTGGAGGTTAAGAAGATCATTCTTAACCTTGATGGCGGAAAAAGCGTGGAAATCGCTTCAGATACCATTCCTGCACCTTATGCCCGGGAAATCAGGGAACGCAAGGTAAAAAGCCTGGATATTTACCTGGAATAGGGATTAAAAAAAGTGTAAATTTTGCAATTGCTACCTTGAAAAACTGGAAAAGTATGCTATACTTCTTTTGGATGTGGAAGTAAATTGACAATTAGGTAGTCCTACTGATAAAGGCAAACTAGCAGTAATGCTGGGGCGCAAAGCGACAGAGCCGTTCATAGGCTGGCTGCGTTACCAAAGGGGAAAAGGTTATACCCTTAGAACCCTAGGAGCTTTGCACTAGGGTTTTTTAGTTTCCGCCCTAGCTTATGTTTGCCGCCTGTCGCGAGAACAGGTTTGCCTGGAAACAGGCTCTCTTTCTTGCGGCAGGCCGACGTGTAGGCTAGGGTTTTTTATTAGGAGGAGACAATGTTAGAACCTAAAAACCACCTCAAAAATCAGCGTGTAGTGACTTTCTTGAACCGGGATGAAGTGGATTTTCTGGATAAAATGGGCAAAGATGCCCTCTTCTCTTCGGGAACCAAGCTTTCCCGGGCAAAATTGATCGCTTGGCTGATAGATATACTCAAAGGCTTGAATATAAGCGGCGAGAACCTTAAAAACGAAAAAGATCTGGAAAATAAGATGATGGAAGTTATAAAACAGATTGAAAACTCCAACCAGCCACGGTAGGCAAAGTCATAAGGGTCAGTGCCCGGAGGTATTTATATTTTCCACCAGCCACGGTAGGTTAAAAACAGGAGGAGAAAAATGAAAACGATGTTGTCAGGACTGGCGCTATTCTTTCTCCTCCTGCTTCTCGGCGCCGGCAGCGTTTTCGCTGAGGATAGCGTAAGCATCGCTGTCAGCTGTACAGTGCCGGCTATCCCGGGGGTGAACGCGCCGCTGCTGGAAGCTCAAACCACAATCGTTAATTCCGCTTCCCAAATAAGCAAGAATGGCCAGTTACCGGACCAGTCTCCCACTCTCCAGGAAGATACCGAAGAAGAGAATTTGAACACCCAAAACCAGAAAGATATCGTCCTGGTCAAGACTTTCTACGTCCGCTGAAGTTTTTTTAATCTGCGAGCTTCTTGAGAGGAATATTGAAGAGGTAAGTAGATCCTTCCGAAAGATCGATTTCCTTGAGGATCGGAATTGTGGGCATGTAATTTGAAGGGATGCTTTCCAGTTCGATCTTTAATGTATGTTTGCCTACTTTGGCTTTATTGAAGCTGTACCTGCCGGTTTCTGAGCTCACCGCTTTTGTCCCGTCTTCCAATGTGACCAAAACGCCTTTTAAACCTTTATCTCCTACATCGAATTTATTGTTGGCGTTGACATCTTCAAAGATTGTCCCCACGATCTCGGTGCGGGAAGCGAGTCCGAAATTTGCCTCTACTATGCCTGACTGGCTGACCGCGACTTCAACCGTAGCCGGAGTGGTCAGGACAAAACCTGCGGGTATCGTGGTTGTATCCAGGGTTACAGTAACTTTCTTGGCTCTTACTTTACTGAATGCGTATCTACCGGAAACATCGGTAAGCTGCGATTTATCCTTTCCCAGGAATATTTTTATGCCTTCAACCGCCGGTTCATCGTTCTGCCTTAACCCGTCATAATTATAGTCTTTAAAAGCATAACCAGCTATCGTGCCTACGGGATCCCAGTGCACTCCGGTATCCCAGGCATACCTGAGCCCGGCATAAAAGGTGGCATCTACCCTCTTGTTAACATTGGGATTGTCGGCCCAGATATTACGGACCCTTGCCGAACAGTAAATTTCAAGATCACGATTGGGCCGGTAAGCGATCTCGCCGTACCCTTCCAGGTAATCTTCTCCGGAAAGAAAACTTAACGCGGAAACAGTATTTTCTTCATCCCGGTAAGTCAGCCGGAAGTTACCGTAGAAAGGGCTGCCCAATATCTGGCTGTTCAATTCCAGCCCGGTTTCAAAAGCAGTAGGATTAGAATGTTCTTCGGCCAATTTGGCATAAAGCCAGTTGAATTCTTTATTGGCATAATAATAAAGCTGCCCGATCACGTTGGTGCGCATGCCCATGATCACTTTTTCGTTAATAAAATCGTTGCTGTGCGATGAGAAATTCATGCTATCCTGGTGGCGGTAAGTCAGGTAGGCATTCACCCGTTTTATCAGGTTGAAAGCCTGGTAATAACCCAAGCCGGCGTTATGGTAACGGATAGGCGAGAGCCTTCCCAGTTCATTCTGCAGAGAATAATCCGCTCTCAAGCTCGACATTTGATTAAAGGTATAATTCGCATCAACGTTAAGATCTTCGTTGAGCCAGTCATCGTTTTTAGGGTTGGGATAAAGCCTGTCCTGAAAAACATCGAGTCGGGTGTTAATTTCCAGATTGCTTATAGGTTTATAAGACATATTGGTCAAGGCGCCGATCTCTCCTGCCCGCCAGCCACCACCGGTCATGGTATGAAAATCCTTGGCGGTATCCCTGAATTCCGTGGATAAACTAAAATTCGGGATGGAATAATTTGTCGTAAAAAGATGGGCCAGTTTTTGGGAATCATAGGCGACCTCATAACCTGTTTTCCAATTGGTGAAACCCTGGCTGAATTTAAGATCATACCCATTAGGATTAAGTTCCTTTGCCCGCTCCGAACCTGAACCGTGGAAGGCGGATAAACTCCACAATTGTTTTTCCACGGGAGTTATATTCAAGTTAACGCCTTCCAGGAAAGAATCCCGGACATTAGCGAGTCCCGGAGAAAGCCCGGCGTAACGGCCTCCGCCTTCTCTGCCCCAGAAAACAGTGTAATCGATCTTTTTATCGAATGCCGGGGAAGAAAGCATGGCGCCTCTTAAACTGGGGCTGGAGAAAACCAGGTTGTTCAGGTTCGGAGAAAAATCAAAACCCCGGATCGCGAAATCTTTCAATGAACCTAATTTCCCGTTTGCAAGACCTACAGTGAAATAACTTAAATCAGTGGTTTCAGCTGAGGTTCGCACTGCTAGCTGGGAATCCAGGTCTCCGTAAGGCGTCTGGCCGTTCAAGGTCAGCCAATGGTTCCAGTTGTATGAAGTGCGTTTAAGGTCATGGATCCTTCTGCCCGTTTCAGGCGCTGACCAATCCAGCGAATAGCGGAATTTGAAATCGCCGGCTCTTTCCGCGGATTGGCGTAATTCTTCATCTAAAGTCAGGCCTTGCGGTTTGGGAGGAACACAAAGCAATTCCACGGTCCAGCGCCCCCGGGCGTCCCAAACATGCACATAAGTATAACCGAAATCTAAACCGGTCACACTGATCTCGTTCTCGTTAAGTCTTTCGATCTTGACGATGTTGGGCTGGGTATCCAGGAAACGGGTTATATTCTCGCCCCTGAGGACGATCGTCTTATCTTTCTCGATTTCCACGGGATACCGCAGATCCTGCAAATTAGAATTCAATAACAATACTTCGGGGGTCGGCTGTTTATAAGTTTCCGGTTCGGTTTTATATGAACTTGTAGAGGCTGGCGATGATGGAGTGTAAGTAACAGGGCTTTCCAGATTATCCAGGGCCTGCTCGATTTCTTTTTGACGTTGACGGGAGAGATTGAAATCCTGGCTGGTTTCAATTTCTTGTGATTGTTCGCTAATTTCAGTTTCTGAATTTTCTGTTGCCGGGTTTTGGCTTTGGTCTATTAATTCAATGTATTTGAGTGCCAGGCTGTTATCGGGATCGAGGATCAAAACTTTTTTAAATTCATGCAGGGCGCTGGCATAGTCCCCCTTCTCGTAATATTTCTGGCCTATCTCGCAGAGATATTCGGGGATATCGGTATAACCAAAAGCCGGAATAAAGCTTAAGCATAAATAAATAGTTATACAAAGTATTAATGATCTCTTTAAAAAAAACATCTACTTTAGCTCCCCTGTGCGGACCACTTGACCATTGTCATCGATCTCGATTTCGGTCTCCCTGACCAGGATCTCTCCCCGGCCCAGATTAAGCTCCTCCTGGGCTTTGCCCAGGTCTAAAGTAAGCACCAGATCATAAACTCCCTTAGGTATGGGAAGGCTCCAGGAAGCGGAAAATTTCGCGGAATCACCGGGAAAAGTATATACGGTATTCAGCGGTCCCCGGCCAAAAACCATGCCTTTTTTGTCAATGATGTCGAAATTCCCGCCGGCGGTAATATCAACATTTCCGGTATTTTTCATATCCAAAGATATATTAAGCGAAGCGTCTTTGGATTTTCTTTCTACGGAAAGATTATTCAGCGCTACTTCTTTCTTGAGCTTATCCTGGATTTCGACATAGAAAAGGGTAGCGACCCTTATGGCGACACTAACCCCCACTCCTTGTGAGTCAGGTTTGCCCATGCTGCTTTCAAAGAACATCAAGGAGTAATGTCCGCCTTCTACGGCGTTGGGTGCCTTGATGGTATAATTGATTTTTTGTTTAGCATAAGGCCCCAGGTACGCTTCTGCCGGAGTAAAAGTTATCCAATCAGAGCAGGAAAATCTGCTCGTTCCGGTGGCGTCGAATTCCTTTGCCCCGTCAAAAGGAGGAACATAAACCCAGTCGTTAAGATACATTTTGACCGTCTTAGGCTCTTCAGTGGGATTTTCGATATTGATCTCTCCCACTTTAGTTCCTCCGGGCGGAATGCTTACCCTGATCTTGGTTTTGTCCACCCGGACGACCTCAATCGCCAGGCACCTTGAAGAAAAAATAAACAGACTGAACAAAATCAACCCTAAAAATAGAACTTTTCTATACAAAAAAACCTCCTTTGCTGCTTAAATTTTCCACCTCGTCGCTTACTTCAGCGAGATCGTGATTACAACCGTTCCGCTATACTGGCCAGGAGCCTGAGTTAATGGGATCGGCGTATAACCCGGGAAAGGATCAGCCCCGCCGCTTTTATACGGAGGCAATCCGTAATAAGCCTGGATGATCCTGGCAGTGGCATCAGTCGATTCACTGGAATAAATAGTTTTATCCCCTACGCCTGAACCGGCAGCGCCAAGTGTGGCTCCGCTGGGCATGTCACCCTGATCTTTGGATCCGCTGCTAAAAACCCATTTATCGGTCGAACTGTAAACCGGGACAAGGCCGAAGCTCCCCGATTTCAAGTAACTCGATCCGCTGCTGATCCCGTTGCAGGAGCTCATGATGCTATAGGGTTTACCGAAAGACTCGGCAGAAATGACAACACAGAAACCGGCAGGGCTGTAGAACAAACCGGCATTGCTGTTATCCGAGAGAAGATAAGTAAGCTCGCCAAAATCCATAGTTCCCACTGTCTGGGAATTGGTCCAGGGATTCTGGTCCGGATCTCCGTCGGTAAACCTCAGGATCGTGACGCTTACCTGCGGCGCGCTCTGCGGAATCTCCGCGTTTACGCTGATCGATTTCTCGGTTGCGGCAAATGCGGCCGTCAAGAGCATCCCGGACGCGGCCGCCGAAAATAAACAGATCAGCAAAAATTTCATCACTTTCAACTGTTTCATTATTACCGTCCTTTTTACTCCCAGTTGATAAATTAAGGTATCAAACTTAACGTCACAACGCCGCTATAAGAACCCGCTTTCTGGGTCGGTGGAATAAGCACTGGCGTTGTCCCTACCGCCAAAGTCGGGTCTCCGGTAATGGCAAAATAGACTCTGAAGGTATCGGATATCCCGGCAGTATTAGAGTTGTACACGTTATACGCGGTAGTCAGCCCCGCGGACCTTCTCGTCGTACTCAACCCGGTGGAATATACGGTCGCTGTCGATCCGTCAGAGTTATACTGAAGGCCGCCCATGACTGTCCAAGCGTCGTTGGAAAGTCTGGTGGTGGCGTCAGTATGTATTAACGGAGCTCCGGTGTAGGACACATGATACGCGGTGCCGGTGTTGTTAGTAACTGTCACCAGCGCCATAAAAAAATTGCTGGCGTTCAAAGCGGAAGTGGGATCTCCAACCACTGCATTCGTCAATGTTCCGAAATTCATGACGCTAACATAGTCAGTGTTCCAATTGAAGGTGGTAGAGGTGAGGCTTTTGTAAATATTCACGGTGAAGGCTGTGGATCCGGTAACGCTGGCCGAAGCTGTGATCGGCTTATTAACCGTTGTGATCTGGGCAAAAACGCTGGTAGCGATCAATAACGATAGTACTAAGATCGGCAAAAACAAAAATACTTTTTTCATTTTTAACCCCCTTTTGTTGTTTGGTTTTGTGTTTTTTAAATTTACCATTTTTTCCTCCTTTGGCTAAAGTTTACAGTTCCGATAATGAATAAACTACCGAAGCGGAATAATCTCCGGCCACTACCCCAACGGGCGCCGATAATTCGTAAACCGTCTTAAAAGTATCAGCTGATCCCTTTTTATCTGAAACGAACAGAACAGTGTCACTGGGCTTAACCTCGGTATTCTGCGGAGATTTCAAAACTCCTTTAGTATTGTTAAGCACTTCCGTTCTGATAGTAAAATATTTGGAGGGGATCGATTTTCCAGCTTTATTGGTCAAATCCGATGTGACTTTCTGGGTTACCAGATACTGCTTGCCCAGGTTGGTCTTGACCGTAACCTCGATCCCAAAAGTCCTCGCCGGTTTGTTCGGGCCGAGGTCCTTGAACAAGATCACCCCCGCCCCTGACTCGGTCTTTAACTCCAGGTCAAATTCATTTTCAACTTCCACCTCGAGCAAATAATTATCCAGCCGTTTTGTTGTTTGCCCGTTGGATTCTTCGATTAAATAAGCAACATTGGTTTTATAGCTTCCGGCTTTAACTCCGCTCAGATCCCCTAATCTGAAATTTTCGATAAAATTATCCGGGCTTCCCTTGGCATCCGATGAATACAAAGTCTGCGATCTTGCAGAAACAGGGGTTTCCTGGTGGGGTCCGCTGCCCTTGCTGATCTGTTCCATCTGGAAAACTACCGCGCTTTCAGGAAGAACAAATCCTTCGCTGGAGCGCAATGATTCGCTGATCGACTGGATGATCCGGTATTGATTGCCTAAACCGCTTAAGATATTGAAAGAAACCAGACAAGATCGAGAATCCAAACTCTTGGAATTTAATCTTATTCTTTTATCTCCGTCGATAGTTTTGATCCGGATGTATTCCGCGGATTCGACCTCGCAGAGAATATTCATGAAAACCGTTGCCGGCGCCTGGTTAGAATCGATGGCTTCCAGGGAAAATCCGACCCTGCCTCTGTAGGAGCCGGAAGGCACCTGAAAAGGCCCTCTTAAGCTGTAAACCAGGGTAAAACCGTCGGAAAGCCCCTGAGAGTTAGAAGTATAGATTATGCTCCGGGAAAAATTTACCGGCGCCTCCTGCTCCACGGATAATGTACCGTATTTAGCGGATCCCCTCAGGGCATAAAGAAAATAGGTATTCTGGGCGGGTATGGATATTCCCTGGGAGTTGGTAAGCGGTTCAAAAAAAACCTGAATAAGCCGGTATTGTTTCCCGATGTCGGAGCGGATATTGACGATTACTTCCTGATTCGCTCCGGAAGCCCCCAGGCCGATCTTGCCGAAATTCAGGTCATAACCGCCTTCATAAGGCCTGATGGAGAGGGAAAATTCAGCGCAGGCAGGTTGTATGTTCAAAGCGAGAACTAAACCTGCTCCCAGAAAAATTTTTAATAAGTTTTTTTTCATCATTTTGGCTGGTGGATTTTTAAGCTTTTTGTTTAGTATATATACCAAATTCATCCGTTGTCAAGACAATTCCAAGCTTAAAACTACCTCGTAAAAAAAATAAAACCGCAACGACCCCTTTAGGCCATTCCGGTTTAGCTTAATAATTCCTTGATCTACCTCCATAAATCAAGGAACCGGCAAGTATATTTAAAAGTATATCATATAGTTACGTAAAATTCAAGCTTCCCAGCTAAAATTTCCTGCGGTAGAAAACCCGGACTATATGCTGAGTATCGATGGTAACCAGGCTTCCGCCGTAAGGATCATAAGTCGTTGAATCAGTTATATATGAATAGTTCGGAGAAACCCCGAATTCGAGCGTAAGTTCATCGTCTTTGGAGAATTTATACCTGAGCGCGGCAAAGATATTATGGTGAGCGGTAACTCCGGTATCACCTGATCTTAATTTATCCAGGTCCCGCCAGAGAGAATAAGTATACCGCAAATAGAAACCAAGCTTGGCACTCGGCAGATAACTAATCTCAGCGCCGAAATGATTCATCGAGTCGGAAACTTGCCCGGCATCCTTAAAATCGCTGCGGGTGTAATCAAAATACAACTCCAGTTTATCGATCGGGGTCAAAGTCAAGCCAGCCTTGTAAACATTATAAAAAGGGTATGGCGGCTGGGGAAACAATTGCTGGTCATAAAGAAAATTCCGGTTGCGCAAATAAGTATTCCCATATTCATAGTAGACGTCGGAAGGCTGCGAGCTGTTCAGATCGCCCCGGGGGAAGTTGCCGTAGGCCAGGGAATAATCGTTGGTGCGCTCATAGACTCCGTTGACCTTGAGCCAGTCCGTGAAAGCATATTCCAGCCCCGCTGAACCGGTCTTTAAACTGGGGTCCAGGTCGCCTTTAATCGGCGTTGCCGACCAATCGGTAAGATAGGTTCCGGTGCGGCTGTCGTAAAGAAAAGGATCCAGCCCTTCCTTGGTTTTCGGCAGATGCTGGTAAAGCCCTAACGCCTTGGCGGTAAGCTGGTCGGTAATCTTCCAGGTCATTTCATCGCGGGTCTCGGTTTCGATATATCTACCGTTTACGTCGTTTACGTTACGGATATCGAACAAATTAGAAAAGTTTTTTTCAAGGCTTATTTCCCAGCGTAAACCCACGACATCCCTGCCGATATCAATTCCGTCTCCGACAGCGTAAGGAATGATGTCGTCAAATTTCAAAGGTGGAGCGTTAAGTCCCTGGGAAAAATACTCAAAAGGCTGGTGAAAATGCAGATGTCTCGACCAAAAGGCATCCTGCCTTGTCCCCCTGTAGTCGGCAAGTGCCGGTTCAAAACCGCGGTCCATATGCGCGAAAAACAAACGGGACTTCGAGATAAAAGTATCGTCTTTTCCCGGCTTGATCTGGTCATAGGTAGAATCAATGATGCTCTCTTGGGGATAACGGTTGATCAAAGAAACATAATAAGCGTTGCCGCGGGACTCTGTTTTATACTGATCGTTAGTCAGGTCATAGCCTGATTTCGAAACGGCGGCCTGGGCCGAAAGTTTGGCGCCTTCGATCATTTCATAAGCGATATCGCCGGATAAAACCTGGTTCAAGGCGTCGGTATCTTCTTTGTTATCGGCAAAACCAATTCTTAAGGTATGCAAAAGTCCGGCTCTAAAATTATCTAAGGTAGAATTTTGGAGCCTGGTGGCCCCGCCGATATTATCCACGTCGGAGTAATCCTGCCAGGGGTCCTTAGGGGTGGCCCAGGTCGTAGAAAATTGAGTTTTTTCCTGCGGCTTCATCTCGAAAGAAAAGCCGCGCAATTGGGTTAATCGCGCGCCGGAACTGTCTTTTGCCGAGAAAGAAGTTGAATTATCCCAATACCCTTTGCTGAAACTGATTGGGGTGGCTCCGGAATTATAATTCCCCTTTTGCCATCTGCGCAGCCAGGGGCTGTCCGACCAGTAAATATGCCTGTTGGAAAGCCCTAAAGGGTCATCCGAGGTATAAGCTTCTTTTTCGGTGGCTAAAGGGAACATGTGCAGCTTTAGATAATCATCCTGCTTATAATCGATCCACAATTCCCTCAACGGCTGGAACTGGTCGTGGATATTCATTTCGGGAATGGTAATGTAATTGCCCCAGGTAGTCCTTATTGTCGTGGCCACAGTTTTTCCGTTTTTTATCTTGATTTCGGGAAGACTGAACGTGTCGCCGTTGCTTAAAGTGTATACCGAACCATTGAGGGTATAACCGGTGCTACCCCAGGATCTCAATTGCACTTCGGCGGAATCCCCTCCTGCGCCGGCAAGTGTGATTTTTTGGGTTTCGCCGGTAAAAGCCCAGGGGTCAATGCTGATATTGGCGTGAAAACCCAGGCCATTCTTGTCCTGGGGAGTTTCGACATTAAGATTTAAACGGTCGTAGATAGCCGGATCATAAGTGTTTTCCCTGCGGTTGAATACTTCATCGGACATGATCCGCCAATTCTTCTCGTTCAGGTCGGCATTAGCCCGGTTCCAGATGAAATCTTTAGCTTCGATTCCGAATCCCAACTGAAGCTGACCGTTAACGTTAATTTCATTATCCTTTGGCCATGGTTCGGAATTATAATGGCTCAATGTTTTGTTTATGAGCTCTTCACGGGAAACGGCGGACATGACTTTAGGCGCATAACTATAATCGCTTTTCTGCTTGACGCTTTTTTGAGTGATCATTTTAAGGTATTTCTGGGCGAGTTGGTTCTGGGGATCGATAATTAAAACCTTCTTGAATTCATGTAAAGCCTCGGCCATGTCCCCTTTTTTGTAATACTTGACGGCTACTTCACAAAGGAAATCACCGGCTTCTGATTGGGCAAAAACGCTGATCGTTAGCCCGCCCAATAAGCTTATAAAAATAATTAACGTTGTCGTTAAAGAAAGTTTCTTTAACATTTTACTCCTTTGACTGTTATAAGTTTTAAACCGTTAATACCTTTAAAAATAAAAAAAACCGGTCGCCTGATTATATAAGATAGCTTTCCGGTTTAAAATTATCCGTGGCAGTGTTCCCGCCTCTGGCTTAAAGAAACGGGATCCGGATATAAAATCATTAGAAGTTAATCTATTTAAGTATACTTCATCAAGTCTTCGGAAATCGCGGTCAAGCAGATTTTAAGGGAATGCATAAAAATAATCGCGTATACCTTATTATTAGAAACCGCGTAAACGCAGCCTTTCATCCGGCAAAAGAATTTCTCCGTTCGCGCTTTGGTATTCCTTACTTTAAGCACAAATAGATAAGATGGCTGCTTGGTGATTTCCTTCTGCGCAGGAATCTCCTTGACGATATAAACAAAATGCCTTCTGACCACCGTCCTTACCCCGGATTTATCGAATATCTCGGAGCTGGCCAGGATCTTCCTTTTTCGGTCAAGAGAGGTCAAATTTCTAAACAGAAGGTCTCGCATTTTTTCCTCTTTATAGGAACCGGGCCGTTTCAAGGATCTCTCCACAAAACGACCCGGCTAATCCCCATTACCTTCCTTAACCCAATAAAACCGGGCTCGACTGGTGGGGACTCCTAGTCAAATTTGGAGAAATCTAATGGCTCATAATTTTCTGCTTGTTTAATAAGTACTTTAAAAAACACCTTAATAATAGGGTTAAAAAAAACCTTTTTTCATAATAAGTATAGCTCCTAATTTAGCTGTTTTCAAGTAAATAGATTAGAAATCAGAAAGCGTTTTCAGGAAGAAAAAGAGCCGGAAATTCAGGCTTTTTTGTTGAAATTGAGCCGGGATTCTTTGCCTTGCAGCAATCTAGTAATATTGGATTTATGCCTTAAAATCACAAAAAACGATAAGACCAAGCTGGCAATAAAGATTAACCGGGATTGCTTAAAAACATGGACTAATAAAGGCAGGATCAGAGCCGCGATAATTGAGGATAAAGAAACGATCCGGCTGAACATAAAAACCAACAACCAGGACAGAACTACCATAATCAGGATAATTCCCAAACCAGGAGTTTTCAAGGCCAAACCGATAAAAACACCTAATGTAGCAGCTATTCCCTTTCCACCCTTAAAATTCAGAAAAAGGCTCCAGTTATGTCCGCAAATACAACTGACCCCCATCAGGATCCGGAATATATCAACAGGAAAATCAATCATCCGAAAAACGATGATCTGGGATAGAAAAATCGGGATAACGCCCTTAAGGATGTCCAGTAATAAAACCAATATACCTGCTCCCTTTCCCATGACCCGCAGGGCATTGGTGGCTCCGACATTTCCGGAACCGAATTTACGGATATCTATCCCCTTAAGCAACTTCCCGAAAATAAAAGCCGTGGGGATCGAACCGATCAAATAACTAGTGATTATTCCTGCTGCTGATAACCACCAAAATTACAAAAAGCGGGAATTTGATCGCAAAATCAACGAAGTAAAGACAGATAAAAGCACTCATCAACAACAGCTTATCACCCAGGGGGTCGAGGATCAGCCCGGCGGGAGACTGTTGTTTGGATTTCCTGGCAATGTACCCGTCAACAGCGTCGGATAGCACGGCCAGGATAAAAATACCCAGGGCCACGTATCTTAAGAAAGCTTTTTCCTGGGAATAATACATGAGGCTGGCGATAAAGAAAGGAACGCTTAAGATCCGAAATGTCGAAATTTTATTGGCGAAATTCATTTTATGAGCCTTATCCTGTTAAGCGGCCAGTAAATCAAGATCGCTTTACCGAGCATGTTACTTTTAGGGACAAACCCCCAATACCGGGAATCCTGGCTGGAAGCGGAATTATCGCCCAGAACAAAATAGCTGTCTTTGGGAACAACTATCTTTTTACCGGCCTCGCCGAAATCACCGCGATTATAATAATAATTGGAATTAAAACCCGCTTCAATGACCGGTTTATCGTTGACATAGATCGTGCCGTTGATGATCTCGACGCTATCGCCTTCAACCCCGACCAGCCTCTTGATAAAATCCTTTTTAGTGTCCCCGGGAAAGATAAAAACTACGACATCCCCCCTTTTGGGCTGGCGTATAGCCGGAAGCCGGTGATCAATAAAAGGAATTTTGGCGCCGTATAAGAACTTGTTTACCAAAATCGCGTCCCCTTCGATCAAGGTCATGCGCATGGAGCCAGTCGGTATTTTAAACGCCTGGATCACAAAAGTCCGGATGACCATCGCCAGGACAAAAGCGATCAATATCGACTCAACCCACTCCCACAAAACTGTTTTCTTTTTAGCCATAGACCCTTTCGATTTATTAAAGTTATTGGATTTTAAGCACCTCCAGGAACGCTTCCTGGGGGATTTCGACCTTGCCGAATTGTTTTAGCCTTTTTTTGGATTTCTTCTGGTGCTCCCAAAGCTTGCGTTTGCGGGTAATATCTCCGCCGGAACACTTGCTGGTAACGTGTTTTCCCAAGGCCCTGACTTTATCCGAAGCCAGTATCTGGGAGCCGATCGCCGCCTGGATAACCACTTCGAACAATTGCCGGGGGATCAATTCCCTCAGCTTGGAAACCAGAGCGTGGGCTTTATGCGGGGCTTTATCCTTAGGCATGATCAAAGAAAAAGCGTCGCAAACCAGGCCGTTAAACATTATATCGAGCTTAACCAGCCTTGTAGGGTAATACTCTTTGAACTCGTAATCCAGAGAGCCGTAACCGCGGGTCAGCGATTTTATCCGGTCGTAAAAATCGACGATGATCTCTGAAAGCGGTATTTCAAACTGAAGTTTTACCCTCTCTTCTCCCAAATGCTCCCGGGAAACAAAAGTGCCCCGGCGCGATTTGACCATCTCGCAGACCGGCTCGATGGTATCCACCGGGATAATGATCATCAGGTTAACATATGGCTCGAAAGCCTCGCTTATCTGTGAGGGTTCGGGAAGCTTAGCGGGCGTGTCGATATCGATTGTTTGGCCGTCGTTGGTTTTGACCCGGTAAACGACATTAGGCACGGTAAGGATCAAATTAAGGTTATATTCCCGCTCTAAGCGCTCCTGAACGATCTCCATGTGCAATAAACCCAGGAAGCCGCAGCGGAATCCCGTGCCGAAAGACTGGGAATTTTCCGGCTCAAATACGAATGAGGCGTCGGAAAGCCGGAGTTTGTCCATCGCGTCCCGCAGGTCGGGAAAATCCCCGGGATTGACCGGGTAGATCCCGCAAAAAACCAAAGCTTTAATCTTCTTGTATCCCGGAAGGGCTTTTTCGCAGGGATTCTTGATATCGGTCAAGGTATCTCCCACTACGATCTCCCGGGGGGAACGGATATTTGCGGTAAGATACCCGACTTCGCCGCAAGACAAAGAATCCACCTCCGCGTATTTAAGGTTCTTGAAAACTCCCAGCTCTTCTACTTTATATACGGTGTTGGAATTCATCAATTTTATCTGAGAGCCGGCATTAAGTTTGCCGTCCATGATCCTGACATAGACCACGACTCCTTTATAAACATCGAAACGGCAGTCGAAGATCAGCGCTTTTAACGGGTTGTTCTCATCTCCCGGCGGCGGCGGGATCACTTTGATGATCCTTTCCAGGATTTCTTTGATCCCGATCCCTTCTTTGGCCGAAGCCAGGATTATGTCTTCTTCCCTGAACCCAAGCACAGTGCAGATCTGGTGTTTGGTCTTAGGCAGATCAATGCTCGGCAGATCGATCTTATTTATAACCGGCACTATTTCCAGGTTATTTTCCAGGGCCAGATAATAATTGGCCACGGTCTGAGCTTCGATACCCTGGGCAGCGTCAATAACCAGGACCGCGCCTTCGCAGGCAGCCAAGGATTTGGAGACTTCATAAGTAAAATCCACATGGCCGGGCGTATCAATAAGATTTAAGATATAAGTTGAACCATCCCCAGAGAGGTAATCGATCCGCACGGTCGAGGCTTTAATGGTTATTCCGCGCTCTCTTTCCAGATCCATATCGTCGAGCACCTGGTCTCTTATATGCCGGCGGTCCAGGGCCCCGGTAATTTCTAAAATTCTGTCGGCGAGAGTAGACTTGCCGTGATCAATGTGGGCGATGATCGAAAAATTACGGATTAAAGATTTATTCATAGTTATAATTTGCCTTGGCAAGGCAGCTTATCATCAGCGAATAGAGTAATTAAGCATCAAATCCAGCACTTGTTCAATGGTCAACTTAGTAGTGTCGAGATAGATCGCGTCTTGGGCTTTCTTCAGAGGGGCCACTTTCCGGGTAGAATCAATGGTATCCCGGTTTTTTAAATCCTGGGCGACCTGCGCCCTGGACACTCCCTCTATTTTTAAATTAATGAGGTCTTTGTACCTGCGGGTAACCCTTTCTTCAAAATCAGCGTCGACAAAGAACTTCTTTTCGGCCTTGGGGAATACCACCGTTCCGATATCCCTTCCGTCCAGGACGCAATCCTTGGAAAAGCCCATCTTTCTTTGCAAAACTACCATGTGTTTCCTGACCGCAGCTATTTTGGCTACATTCGAGACGAATTTTGTCACCCGCGGTTCGCGCACCGCCAGAGATACGTCCTTATTGTCCAAGAGGACTTTTACCGGGCCTTCGGATGTGGGGATCAGATCGATCTTGGTCCGGGAAGCTAAAGCGGCAATTGCTTTAGAGTCGTTGATCTCGATATTGTTATCCAGAGCTTTCAGGGTCAATGCCCGGTACATTGCTCCGGTGTCGATGTATAAAAAACCCAATTTTTTAGCCAAGAGCTTGGCTACCGTGCTTTTTCCGGATCCTGCGGGGCCGTCAACAGCGATGATCATTTTAAAGAATCCCTTCTAAACTTGGCTTTTTTAAAAATCCCTGTTAACCTAGAGCTGGATTTACTTTGCAGCGCGGATTTTATCTGCCGCAGGTTTGCTTGCATTTTGGATATAGCCGCCAAAGAGTTCTTCCGGTTATCCAAAACAATTTCCGCCCAGAGCCGGGGATCGGAAGAAGCGATCCTGGTGGACTCTTTAAGGCTGGCAATAGAAAACTTCAAGAATTGCGCGGGAATGGAATTGATCAGCGAAAAAGCGGCTATATGGGACAAATGGCTGACAAAACCCAGGATCCGGTCATGGCGCTGCGGGCTCATAACCAAAGTTTTAGCTCCCAGAGCCGTCCACAATTTCTTTACTTTAAGAACGGCTGATTTATCGGTATTTTTCAAAGGGGTAAGTATGCATAACGAATTTAAAAATAGATCCGGCCGTGCAAAGTTTATTCCCCTTTTTTCCGATCCGGCCAAAGGATGCGCCCCGACAAAAAATTTGAACAAACCGGATAATTTCCCGGTGATATTAACCTTGGTGCTGGCTACGTCAAAAACCAGGCAGTCAATTTTGACTATTTGGGATATTTTCGGGGCCAGCTTCAGGATTGCCCTGACCGGCATAGCCAGGATGACCAAGTCTGCATCTTTGATCGCCTCAAGGGAAAGGAAAGCTTCATCCACCGCGCCGAGCCGTTTCGCCGAGTCCAAACTTTCTTTATGCAAACTTATTCCGATAACCCTGCGGCAAAGGCGTTTCTTTTTCATAGCTAAAGCGATCGACCCGCCGATCAAGCCAGTTCCCACCACCGCTACTTTTTCAAAGGCTCTCATTTAAATTTCCCTGCCTATTGCCTTAGCTATAAGTTTCAAGTCGTTCATCAATTCCGCAAAAGTCGAAGGTAAAAGTGACTGGGCACCGTCGGAATATGCTTCTTCCGGCCGGCTGTGCACTTCGATGATCAGCCCGTCCGCGCCTGCGGCAACCGCAGCTTTGGAAAGTGCTGAAACCAAACCCCATTTTCCCGCCGCATGGCTGGGATCGACCACGATCGGAAGATGGGACAGCTCTTTAGAAGCCGGGACAGCGCTGATATCCAGCGTATTGCGGGTATAGTCCTCAAAAGTTCTGATCCCCCGCTCGCAAAGCAGAACATTGAGATTACCGCCCGAAGCGATATACTCGGCGGACATCAGCATATCTTTGATCGTTGAAGACAAACCTCTTTTCAATAAAACCGGCTTTTGGGTGAGGCCCACTTCTTTAAGCAGGTTAAAATTCTGCATATTCCTGGCGCCGATTTGCAAAATATCGACGTATTTGGCTACCAATTCCACGTCGCGGGTGTCCATGACCTCGCTAATCGTCACCAGGTTAAGCTCTTTGCCGACCTGGTTGAGCATTTTTAAACCTTCTTCCCCTATGCCCTGGAAGCTGTAAGGAGAAGTCCGGGGTTTGAACGCACCGCCGCGCAGTATGGGCGCGCCGGATTTTTTGACCTCCCTGGCAATCTCGTACAAAAGATCCAGGTTTTCCACGGAACAAGGCCCGGCCATGACAATAATCTTTTTACCGCCGATCTTTATGCCTTTGCCGACATCTATTATTGACCCTTCAGATTTAAACTCCCGGGAAACCAGTTTATAGGGTGCTAAAACCGGCATGACTTTTTCCACTCCGGGAAACACTTCCAAAGGAGTAATTGCCAGCACGTCCTCAGGGCCGATCACCCCGATAATAGTCCTTTCGGTACCCTTGGAAAGATGGGGGGTCAATCCCAGTTTTTGAACTTTTTCTACGATATGGTTTATCTGTGCCTCGGTAGCGTCGCGTCTTAAGA
>JAPLLS010000007.1 GCA_026387435.1 Candidatus Omnitrophota bacterium | reverse complement strand
GGATCACCACGGTTATACAGCCGGGACACGCTGAAATTCTGGGTTACGGACGGAAACTTCACCTATTCGGCGATCGGTTTTGGGATGGGCGGGCTTTTGGAAAGTCTGGTTAATTCCAGCGGATTGGACCTGGTTTACCGGCTGAAGATCGACTCCTGGAACGGCAGTAAGTCTTTGCTTCTGGAAGTAGAGGAGATGTTCCTGAAATAAGTCGGTTATTAAGCTTTCTTGATCCTGCCTTTTTTTAGGCATTTGGCGCAGACATAGGCCGCTTTAGCTCTTCCGTCGATTATAATCCGGATCCTCTGCAGGTTAGGCAGGAATTTACGTTTGGTCCAGCGGACGATCTTGCTTCCGGTTCCGCCTTTTTTCTTCAATAAACCTTTCCTGACTACACTTTTCCCGCTTTGGGGCTTTTTTCCGCAAATCGCGCATATTTTGAACATTTTAATCTCCTCGAATTGTTTTTTGAATAAAATAACCGGATTAATATTAGGAAATCTAAGTATACCCGAATTTGCTTTTTTGTCAAGAATTTTAAAGAAATATATTGCAAAATAACATAAAATTTGTATAATAGTATTTTCTTGAGTTAAAAGCATAAATTCAGTTGCAAGTTCAATAAACTGTGTTATACTTATAAAACTAATAAGGAGTAGGATAAAGGCTGTCCAGGCGGGCGGTTTTTCCTAATCCGTTAGAAAATAAAGAAATAAGCCTCTAGGGAAGGGCAGCGCTCTGATAAACTCGAAGAGCTGTTTTTGCAGAGGGGTTTATTAAAAGGAGGAGTAGAATTGCCATCAGATCTGATCAAGAAGCTTTTAGAAGCAGGAGTCCATTTCGGCCATAAGACGTCGCGTTGGAACCCCAAGATGAAGAAGTTCATTTTCGGGGAGAGAAGCGGCATCTACATCATCGACCTTGAGAAAACCGAGGAATTACTCAATAAAACACGGGATTTTATCCTGGATATGACCGCCAAAGGCGATGTCATGCTTTTTGTGGGTACCAAGAAACAAGCCCAGGAAGTGATCTTCAACGAAGCCACCCGCTGCGGGATGTATTACGTCACCGAACGTTGGCCGGGCGGGATGCTTACCAATTTCGCCACTATCAAAAAGTCTATTAACCGCCTGAAAGAGATCGAATTAATGAAAACAGACGGGACTTTCGAGCAATTGACCAAAAAAGAAGTATCCCTGCTGGAAAAAAAATTAGCCAAATTAAAGAAGAATTTTGGCGGTATCGTGGCTATGGAACGCATGCCTAAAGCGGCTTTCATCGTGGATACCAAGAAAGAAGATACCGCGGTCAGGGAAGCCAGGAAACTGGGCATTCCGGTCATCGGGCTTATCGATACCAACTCCAATCCCGACCTGGTCGATTATCCCATTCCCGGCAATGACGACGCGACTAAATCCATCCAGGTAATCACCGGATTTCTGGCTGACTCGGTCATCGAGGGAAGAAAAAGATTCTTATCTTACCTTTCTCATGACGGTATGGCGGCCCAAAAAGAAGAGCCTAAAGAAGCAGAGGCGCCCGTGGTAGCTCCGGTTATCCTGCCTGAGGAAGAGGTTAAAATAAAAGAAATAGAAGAGATCATCGAAGAGGGTGGTGCCAAGGATGATCTGAAAAACCCTAAAAAGAGCCATACGGCCCAGGCCGCTGTGGATAAGCTGAAAGCGAAAAGGAAGGTATAATTAAAATGTCGATATCAGTTGCCGCGATCAAGGAATTAAGGGAATTAAGCTCAGCCAGTGTCGCTGACTGCAAAAAAGCTTTAAACGATATGGACGGGGATGTGCAAAAGGCGTTCCAGCTTTTGCGTAAACGGGGCCTGGAAAAGGCCGCCGCTAAAGGCGACCGGGCGGCTAAAGAAGGCCGGGTGGAAGCTTATGTGCATCACGGGAACAAGATCGGGGTTTTACTGGAAGTCGATTGCGAGACCGATTTTGTGGCCAAGAACGAAGCTTTCTGCCAGTTCACCAAAGACCTGGCTATGCAGATAGCCGCGGCCAGCCCGAAATACATAAAGTCCGAAGACGTGCCTAAGGATCTTCTGGAACTCGAGAAAGACAAAGAAAAAGAGCTTTATTATAAGACCCATTGCCTTATGGAACAGGCTTTTATTAAAGATCCCAGTTTAACCATCAAGGACCTTCTGGGGAGCCTGGTAGCGAAATTCAACGAAAACATCGTTGTCCGTAAGTTTGCGCGATATAAGATCGGCGAATAAAGATGGCAGGCGCTATCTACAAAAGAATCGTTCTTAAGTTAAGTGGTGAAGCCCTCCAAGGCACAAAATCCCACGGAATAGACCATTCTTTTCTGGTTTCCATTGCCGCTCAGATAAAAGAGATAAGAGAATTGAACGTGGAAGTGGCGTTGGTTTTAGGCGGCGGGAACATTTTTCGCGGCCTGGAAAACACCGCTTCCCGCGGGCTGGATATGGACCGGTCGGTCGCGGATTATATGGGAATGCTCGCTACCGTGATTAACGGACTGGCTTTGCAGAATGTTCTGGAGACCATGGGCATGCCCACCCGGGTAATGACCGCGATCGAAATGCAGAAGATCGCCGAGCCATATATCCGCAGAAGGGCCGTGCGCCATTTGGAAAAGGGCAGGATAATCATATTTGTCGCCGGCACGGGGAATCCTTATTTCACCACGGATACCGCCGCGGCGCTTCGCGCGATGGAGATCGGAGCGGATGTAATCCTCAAGGCTACCAAGGTCGACGGAGTTTATTCTTCCGATCCGATGAAAGTTAAGTCCGCCAGGAAATTCGCGTTTTTGAAGTATATCGACGTATTGCGCAAAGGGCTCAAAGTGATGGACGCGACCGCCATAAGCCTTTGCATGGATAATAAACTTCCGATCGTGGTTTTTAACCTGAATAAGAAGGGCAATATCAAAAAAGCGGTTATGGGGGAAAAGATCGGAACAATAGTCAGATAACTTGATCCGGAGGTTGGCTATGAATGTCAAAGAAATTGTTCACGGCACCGATGATAAACTGAAAAAAGCGATGGATTTCATCAACCGCAATTTCGCGGAAGTGCGCACCGGTAGAGCGAATCCCAGCATAGTCGAAGGCCTGCATGTCGATTACTACGGGACTCCCACGATGCTCAAGCAGCTTGCTTCCATATCCGTGCCTGACGCGCATATGCTCATGATCCAGCCTTGGGATCCAACGGCTATCCCGGAGATCGAGAAAGCCATACTTAAATCGAACCTGGGGATAACCCCTTCCAACGACGGCAAGGCGATCCGCCTCGCGGTGCCCTCGTTATCCAAGGAAAGACGCGAAGAAATGGTCAAGATCGTCCATAAAATGGCCGAAGACGGAAGAGTATCATTAAGGACTATCCGCCACGAAGCTAAAGCTCATCTGGAAAAGATGGAAAAAGACAAGGCGGTAACCGAAGACGATAAGTTCCGCGGTCTTGATGAGGTTCAGAAGCTCGTGGAAAAATACAGCGCCAAGGTTGAAGAGATCTTAAAGAGTAAAGAAAAAGAAGTGTTGGAATTTTAAGTTCAGATCAATTGAAATTTTGATAGATTTGGGCCTCTAGCTCATCTGGTATAGCACTACCCTTTTAAGGTAGGTGTGCCGCGTTCGATCCGCGGGAGGCTCATAAATTTAAGTAGCGTCAGCGAAAGACGCGGCACACATCGACAGCCGCGTTCCCCCGTCCTGGAATGTGAAACGGAAGACGGGATAGCCGCCTGAAGTTGGGCGTGCTGGCGTCAGAGCCGCGGGAGGCTCATTTAATTACGGGAACCAAGGGCGGATGGCGGAATTGGCATACGCGATAGCCTTAGGAGCTATTGGGGTAACCCTTGGAGGTTCAAATCCTCTTCCGCCCACTTATTTTAAGCGGAAGATAAGTTGGTTCAACGCGGGAGTAGCTCAGTTGGTAGAGCGCTACCTTG
>JAPLLS010000086.1 GCA_026387435.1 Candidatus Omnitrophota bacterium | reverse complement strand
AGCGAAGGAGTGGATCTGGCCATGCGGGCGATCCTGAATCCCGGGGATAAGATCCTTATTCCTTCTCCGGGATATGTCTCCTACGGCCCGATGACCGAACTTGCCGGCGGAGTCGCGGTGCCCATTGATACCCGCAAAGATGATTTCAAGCTTACTCCCGGGAATTTAGAAAAGCATATAGACCTCAAAACTAAAGGGGTAATCTTTAATTACCCCTGTAACCCCAGCGGAGTCTCTTATACCAGAAAAGAGCTGGAGGCTCTGAAGAAAGTTTTTTTGAAGCATAAAATACTGGTGATCTCCGACGAGATCTACTGCGACCTGACTTATGATTTCGAACATACCCCGTATCCTTGTTTAAGGGGGGCGAAAGATTACACTTTGTATCTTAACGGTTTCTCGAAAAGTTATGCCATGACCGGATGGCGGGTGGGTTATGCCTGCGGGCCGAAGGATATAATCGACGCGATGACCAAGATCCATCAGTACACGATCATGTGTGTTCCTATTACCAGCCAGATGGCGGCCTGCGAAGCGCTGCATACCGGCAGGAAGGCGGTCGAAGAAATGAAACGCGAGTATCGCCGGAGAAGGGAATTCGTGATCAAAGAGCTCAATCGCATCGGTTTGAAATGCCATATGCCTCAGGGGGCTTTTTACGCGTTCCCTTCCATAAAAAGCAGCGGGTTTAATTGCCTGGAGTTTGCCAAGAAACTACTTAACGAAGAAAAAGTCGCGGTGGTTCCGGGGACGGCGTTCGGCGATGAGTTGAACGATTACATCCGGATCTCTTACGCGTCCAGCTACGATAATCTTAAAGAAGCTTTGCGCCGGATGGACGTTTTTTTGAAAAGGCATAAGAAAGCTTAAATATGGTAAGCCCCAAAAAGAAAAATGAAGCCGGTTATCAGATATATCTCAGACAGATCGAGGCTCTTTCCAAAGTAGCCAAGCTTATCGCTTCCGGGATGTACCTGGATGAGCTTTTGCGGCTGATCGTCAGCGTTACCGCGGAAGTGATGAATTCCAAAGTATCGTCGCTTATGGTTTTGGACCCTGATAAAAAAGAATTGGTGATCAAGGCCACACAGTCGATTTCCGAGGCTTATAATAAGAAAGCGAATATCAAGCTGGGTGAAGGTATTGCCGGTATTGTCGCTAAGGAAAACAAACCGATCATCGTCCCGGATCTTTTGAAAGAACCGCGCTATTTGAACCAGGGTATCGCCAGGAAAGAAGGCCTGGTTTCTCTGGCCAGCGTGCCGCTGGCGGTCAAGGGAAGAGTAATCGGTGTCCTTAATTGCTATACTTCCCAAAAACACGAGTTTACCAAGGCTGAATTAAATATTCTCACGGCTCTGGCTAATCAAGCGTCCCTGGCGATCGAGAACGCAGAGCTGGCTTTACGCGCGCACAGCGCCGAGGAAGCGCTTTATACGCGCAAGGTCGTGGAACGGGCCAAGGAGATCCTGGCCGGGGAAGCGAATATTCCTTCTCAGGAAGCTTACCGGCTGATCCAGAAACAGAGCATGGATTCCCGTAAGTCCATGCGCGATATCGCCGAGGCGATCATCCTTGCCAATGATCTCAAGAAGAAGAAAAATTAAGTTTTTTCTGCCTTTAATTATTTCTGCATTATTATTTTTTCCCCGGCATTTACCCGCTTCGGATCCCAAAAATGATGAAGCACAAGATTACCAGCAACTAATCCAGCTTTATAATGAATGCATAAGTTTGGAAGAGTCAAATTTTAATAAGTTGTCTTTTAGGCTCTCCCCGAAACAGCTGGTTAAAACCGGTTCGAATCTAAAACTGACTTTATTAGATGATTTTGACCGGCCATGGATCCTCAAAGTCGGCTGGATCAAAGGAGATTTGGCGTATAAATCAGCCGTTGGGTACAGGATATACAGGTTATTCGGCTTAAATTGCCCTGAAATGCATGTCATGCATTTGGTGCTTAATGGCAAAGAGTTAACGGGCAGCCTCCAAAGATATGTTGATAATGCGGTTGTTTTGAAGCCCTCCGGCAGATTGAAGCTTGCACCTGAGGCGGTAAATTTTTTATTGAAAGCGCAAGTTTTGGATTGGCTTCTGAAAAACGAGGACCCGCGGTTCTGGAATTTTCTTGTTTTATCCGAAGATAAAGGGATTATCAATAATCTTTGCCGAATAGACCTGGATTCTTTGCTTTTTGAAGAAAATAACGCTTACAATCACGAATACATGTTCTATTATTCCGAATCCGGTTCTACTTCGATTGAATGGAACTGTTACTACCGGATTTTACAAGAATATAAATCGGGCCTGCTGGATATAGATTGGAAAGGTAATTATCCATTTGTCGAATTTGTCTCAGATTTGCCCGATGATTTCTTAAAACTTCAATTGCTGCCGATCAAGACCCAAAGATTAGAAAGTTCAGAAGGCGAGTTAGAAAAATATAATGGATTCCTGGAGCCAATAATCCAGATAAAGAAGAATCTGCGGGTAGATTTCGGCAAGTTTTATGATAACCTGCCCAAAGGGGCCGGAAATGAAAAAGGGTATGTAGCTACTGGAAAAAAGAGGGAAATTGACCGAGCTTGCGATAATTTAGCGTTGAGGATAAAACAATTACGGGACGAAAGAGCGATGGTTGACCATTTTACCCCGCATCCGGCCAAGATCGAAGCCAGGGTTTCGCTGGAAGGGTATAAGATCATGCAAGAACTCAGTTTGTCGGCTTCTAACGGAAAGATTTCCGACTCTGTGTTCGATCAAGCCTGGAGAGAGTTGTCCCGGATCGAAAAGGAAGCGACAACGGAAAGCGAAAAGGAAACGATAAGTTATTATAAGAAGCAAATGGGCCGTATCCGCGCAGGCAAAGTTGTAGAGCTTGTGCCTACGGAAATAGATGATCATTCAGAAAACCGGGGATCCGTCCCCTAGTTTTTATTTGCGGAGGAATTGTTTTTGCAGGGTTTCTTCGAGGATCTCTATTACCGTCGGCCGGCCGTGAGAGCAAATAAAGGGGTCAACGCACTTTAAGAGCGCCTGGCGCTGGAACTCGGCCTGTTCTTTGTTCATCGCGAAGCCGGCCATTACCGAAGATCGGCAAGCCATCCTGGCCAAAGTTTCCGGGTCGAGCCGGGCGATATCCTCTCCGGTCAATAAATTCCGCACGCTGCTTTCCGGTTGAGAGATCAATTGGGGGTGCGAATGCAGGGCTAATGTATCTTGGTCAAACAAGGTTGTGGAAAATCCCGCCTTTTCTAAGATTTCTTTATTTTCTTCCCAAAAAACCAGCTCCTGAGGCGATAATTTAATTAAAACCGGGGCCAGTAATTGCACGACTTCAACATTGGATTTATCGATCTGGTCTTTTAATTTCTCGAAAGTTATGCGCTCCTGGGCGGCGTGCTGGTCGATCAATAACAGAGAATCATCGGATTCAAATATCAGGTATTTCTTTAATAAATTCCCCAAATAACGGCTGGATTTAAGTTTTTCCTTAAGGTCCGATTTTTTCCGGGTAAAAATATCATCAGTTTTGAACAAAAGAATATTGTCGCTTATGGACAAGCCGTTTTGCTGCTCGGGCTTTTCCCCATGGTGGAATGTCGGAGCTTGCCAGTTGGATGGCTGCGAAAGAATGTTTTCCGGCGTACTAAAAACCGAACCTTCGGCTTGGCGGGGTTTGCTTTTAGTCATTAAAAGATGCTCGGTAAATTGGCGCAGGATCCCTAAAAGCCGGAATTCATCTTTGATCTTGACCTCGCGTTTGGCAGGATGTACGTTCACATCCAGCTGATCCGCGGGCATGGTGATGAATACGCAGAAAAACGGATATACTCCGGGGGAGAATATCAGGCGGAAGATCTCGTTCATATGGAAGCTGATGGCCCGCTCGTTTACCGGCCGTCCGTTAATGAAAATAAACTGCATGTCCTTATGGGTGCGCTGGATATTGATGTCGCCCAATACCAGGTGAATTTTCGCGTTCAACTCGGGGAATTCACTGGTATCTTCCAGGAAATCTTTTTTATTCAGGTTCAAAGCTTCTCCGATCCGGGAAAGCTGCTCGCCGGTAGGTGATAGGTCAATAAGCTTGCGGCTTTCGTGGGTCAGAATAAAGCGTTTGTCCGGATGTAAGAGAGTGTAAGGAAGAAAGATATCCAAACAGTGATTCAATTCGGAAGAATTTGATTTCAGGAATTTTTTCCGCGCCGGAGTATTGAAAAAAAGTTCCTGGACCTGGATCTCAGTGCCGACGTGCATTCCCAGCGGCTTGGCAGAGGTTTTTGTGTTGTCCCGCAAATGAATTTCCCATCCGCAGTCCTGCCCTTGGGTTTTGCTGCGTAAAGTCACATCGGAAATGGCCGCGATACTGTAAAGCGCTTCGCCTCTAAAACCTAAGCTAGAGATATTATAAAGATCGTCTATCGTGGAGATCTTGCTGGTCGCGTGGCGAATAAAAATGTTCTCAATATCCTCTTTGCTTATTCCTTCTCCATTGTCTTTGATCTCGATCAGATTTTTCCCTGCGCCTTTTAAGAGGACTTCGATAGAACAAGCTCCGGCATCTAAGGAATTTTCTAAAAGTTCTTTTAAAACCGAGGCTGGCCTTTCCACCACTTCGCCGGCGGCGATCTTGGAAACTATTTCCGGCGGCAGAATATGTACTTTACTCATTATCGCCTACTTTCTTTTTTAATTGCTGTAATTTGTTTAAAGCCTCCAGCGGGGTTAAGGAATTTACGTCAAGGTTTGCGATCTCGTCTTTAATTTTTTCCAGGAGCGCATTGTTTTTTTTGTTGAATAGGGAAATTTGTTCTTCTTCCGGGATGCGGTTGCGGATCTTGGCCTGGAGGTCATCGGAAATTTCCAGCCGGGTTAAGATCTTCTGCGCCCGCTTTACCACTTCTACAGGGATACCGGTGAGCTTGGCCACGTAGATGCCGTAACTGTCGTCAGTGCCTCCGGGGACGATCTTGTGCAGGAAGATGATCTCGTCGTTCCATTCTTTGACCGAGACGTTAAAATTCTTTACTCCGGAAAATTCCTCGGCCAGGGCGGTGAGTTCGTGAAAATGGGTGGCAAAAAGCGCGCGGATCTTGTGTTTAGCCAGATACTCGGCGATCGCCCAGGCCAGGCTCAAGCCGTCAAAAGTGGAGGTGCCCCGGCCGATCTCATCCAGAACCACCAGGCTGCGCTCGGAAAGATTATTCAGGATCCCCGCGGTTTCCGACATTTCGACCATAAACGTGCTTTGCCCTTTGGTGATCTCGTCATGAGCTCCGATGCGGGTGAAGATCTTGTCCACGATACGGGCCAAAATAACCAGGATCGCGGTCTGGCGGATGTAAGTGGATTTTCCGGCCATGTTCGGCCCGGTCAGGATCACCAAATGGTTTTGGCTGCAGTCCAGGAAAGTATCATTGGGTATAAAAGGCTCAGGAATTGATTTCTCGACCATTGGGTGGCGGCCGTCTTTAATATCTATTTCCGGGCTTTCGATGATCTTAGGGCAGATGTAACCGGATAGCCGGCTTAAAGAGCAAAGAGAGTACAGGCAGTCCAGTGTGGCGATCTGCCAGCTGAATTCGTGTAAAACCCCAACATTATCCAGGATCACTTTATGGATCTCGGCGATGAGCGAGGACTCGATCTTTAAGATCTTCTCGTCGGCGGTAAGCATCTTTTCCTCGAAATCTTTAAGCTCCTGGGTAATGAAGCGCTCGGCGTTGACCAGGGTCTGCTTGCGGATATATTCCGCGGGAACGCGGTCCAGATTGGATTTAGAGATCTCGATGTAATATCCGAAAACCGAATTAAAGCCGATCTTTAAAGAATTGATCTTGCTGTGCTGGATTTCTTTGGCCTGCAAATTCTTGAGCCAGCCGTTCCCGTTTTCCCGGATGTCCCGCAGCGAATCCAATTCCTGGTTAAAGCCCCGGTTAATGATCTTTCCCTCGGGATGAGAGAGAGGGATCTCGGGGCTGACGGATCTCTCTAAATATTCCCGTAAGTTGGGAATATCCAAAAGATCAAAAAAATTATTTTTCTCTTTTAAAGAAAAGATTATTTTAGCGATCTTCGGCAGGGCCAGGAGGGCATGGCGCAGGGCCAGGAGGTCTCGGGCGCTGGAAATGGCGCAGGAGATCCGGGAAATACTTTTCTCGATATCCGGCATATCCGCCAGCATCCGGCCTAGATCTTCCGCAAGAACGGGCTCGTTTCTCAATAAACTGATCGCTTCCTGGCGCTTGAGGATAACTGAAGGGCCCTTTAAAGGATGGTAGAGCCAGTCTTTGAGCTTTCTCCGGCCTAAAGGACAACGAGTGTGGTCAATAGTCTTTAAAAGATTATCCAAGTCCAGCCCTAAAACCGCAGCCGGAGAGATAAAAACGTAATCGTTGTCCACGCAGAGGCTAATCTTGTCGATATGCCGGAGAGGCTGCTTGTGCATTTGTTTTAAATATTCCAGTAAAGCGCCGCTGGAAGCGATCGCCGCAGGAATTTCTTCAATTCCGAAACCGCGCAGATTTAAGGTATGGAGATGCTCGCAGAGCGTTTTGCGGCTCAGGTCAACGTTAAAGGCCCAGTCTTCAAAAGGACTAAGGGAAGTGGTGCGGTTTCTTAAGGCCGGGTGTTTGAAAAGTTCCTGGATCCTGTTTTTCTGGCCGAGAGGAAATATGCATTCCGAGATAAAATTCTTGGCCAGGATCTCGATCGCCTCCAGAGGCCGGGAGTATTCCTGGGTTTTTAGAGTGCCGCTGGCCGTGTCAATGAAAGCCAAACCGATCTTCTCGTCTACAAAAGCCAGGCTGGCCAAAGAGCGGGCTTCAAAACTCGCCTCGTCAATATAAGTCCCGGAGGTGATCACCCGGATCACTTCGCGTTTGACTATGCCTTTGGCCAGGGCCGGATCTTCAACCTGTTCGCAGATGGCCACTTTTAATCCAGCTTTAATCAGCTTGGCGATATAAGTATCGGCGGCGTGATAAGGTATGCCGCACATCGGCGCTTTTCCGGATTTGCCGGCGTCGCGCGAGGTTAAAACCACATCTAGGATCCCGCAGGCTTTTCTGGCGTCATCGTAGAACATCTCATAGAAGTCGCCCAGGCGGAAAAAGAGGATGCTGTCCGGATGCTGTTTTTTGACCTGCTGGTATTGTTGAAGCATAGGGGTGAGGTTTTCCATAATCCTAATAATACCATATTCAGGGACGCTTCTCAAGTGAAAGCGCTTTCAAATGGGGGGGGTGTTGGGCTTGAATTTGAGCGATTTATGAGGTATCTTTATAATGACTATAGGTAAACTACTTTTTCCCAAGTAACAAAAAATCTTCTGCCACGGAGCTCGATGCATCATTGATCGAGGTTTCGTGGTTTTTTTATTTTTTCTAATTAAAAGCTTTAAAAAACAATCCGGGGATGATGAGAAAAGTAATCACAATACTGATCAGTTTCAGCCTCTTATTCGAGCAGAGCGGCTTGGCCCAGGTCGCGGGGCCGCTGGTTTTACCGGCTTTTATGGGCGGTTTTACCGCCGGAGATACGTTCCGTCCGGAGCATCTGCGTTCGATCTCCTATGCGCCGCTGGAAAATAATTTTCAAACTCTTCTGGATAAAGGGACCGCGAAAGAGACTGATTCGTTAAAGCTGCAGAATTCCACCCGGGAGCTTTTCAAATATTTCTTTATCGGATTGAGCCTGCCGAATGACAGCTTCTGGGTCAACCTCAGGCCGGATTCCCCGGACAATATTATCGATGAATACCTGGCTCAGACCGATATCGGCAAAGTCATGCTGGAAGCTGATGTCCAACTGAAGAAAGATACCGCCAAATACACTTCTCCTGGCACTGTAGAAGGAAGAGCTTATTGGGATAAGCTTTATCGTAAAGCCCAGGAGCTGTTCGCGAACGAAAATATCACTATTCCCACTCTTACCCGTCCCTGGATCGTTCCGGATGAGATCATCCTTCGCCAATCCGAAAATAACGCTTATATTTATAAAGCCACTCTGAAGGTCATGCTGGAGGCGGATTATCTCAAGGATACTCCGGAATACTCTTTTAATGACCTCCGTTTAAAAGAACTCAATAATTATTCCTCGCAGCTGATCCGGGAACTCATCCTGCCTAAACTGACCAGGGATGTGAATACTGCGTGGACAAAAGATACTTATTTTAAGGAATACCAGAAATCATTCAAGAACGGTGAATATAACAAGCAGGAAAATGTTCAGACTGTTTACGGGATCAGCTTAAGGCAGTATTTCTCGGGCGGCGTGAAGTTCGGCGGTATCGTTAAGGCGATCGAACCAGGCAATGCGATTGCGGCAAATCCGTTGCTGGATAGCATTTTACTTCCCAATACCTTGCCGGAGATAATCGAAACAGTTCCAGGTGATCAATTCAAGATAAAAAATGTTAAAGCAGCAGGGGCGTCCCAGTCAGGTGGTTTACCTATAGTCGGGAACACAAACCTTCCTCCTGGCGCCCCTGTTTTTTCTTCTCTGGATGGCGGAAAAAATGACGCAGCTGATATTAGCGACGAACGCGGGTATGAAACGATAGATAACCCGGCAGTCTTAGAGGGATATGTAAAGGAAGCCCTGAAAGCGGGAACTAAAAAGATAAAGATATGGTTTGATATCGACAATACCATATTCGATCATAAGTTCAAATTTAAAGACGGAATTCTCTATCCGACCCAGGATTTTGTTTCTTCTCGGCTTAAGATGATCAAGGATTCTATGATTGAAGCTGAGTATAAAGCCAGGGAAAAAGAGATCCTGGCTGACATAATCAAAGAATGCGTTTTCTGGGAAGAAAGATGGTTTGAGGCAAAAAGACTCAAGAAAATAGACGGGATCAAGGAATTCTTGGAGTTCGTTAAAGAACTTAATAAGGATCTTGATGAAGAAAACCAGATAGAGGTAAGTCTGATCACCAACCGTTTCGATGATCCGGATTTAAGGGAAATCACGATCAAGATCCTGGATAGCTTGAATATCAAACAAGGCAAGCAGTATAAGAATATTATTTTTGTCGGAGCAGGCAATGGTAAAGCGGAGAAGATCAGGGGCGATATTAAGCCGGGTGAGCAGGTATTTTTTGTGGATAATAACAAGCAATACGTGGAGAGCATCGCCGGTCAATTGAAAAAAATTCAGGCAACAAAGGTTTTTTATCTTGACCGCAGCAGCCATGAAGGAGAATTCACTTATGAAGAGTTTATGGATCAGATACGGCCGTTGCTGGCTAAAGGTTTAGAAAATCCCGAGGACAAAGCCCTGGTTGAATTGTTCCTGGGCTGCGCAGCGTTGGAAATAGCCAAACTTGATCAAGAAAAGCAAACTGAGAAAATCGCTGATATCAGGAGTTTCATGCGTAGAGCTGGATTAGCATGGTCGGGCCTCATCAATAAGAAATATATCGACCAATGCCTGGAAGACATTGAGAATGGGATCAGATTCGCCAAAAAAGGGAGCAAGGCGGCAATGTTGGCCGGCAAAATAAAAGATATAGTCGTCTATATTTTTCGGAAAGAAATTAGGTTTTGGGGTGGTGGATTTTTATCCAGCTTGCGTTCCTTGTGGAAAGAACTAAGAACGCCGAAAGAGAGAAGGTATAATTTTGTTACGTCTTATGTCGGTAAAGAGGATATGAAAACGCCTTACGACCACATATTTAAGAGGATGTCCGAGTTGATTGAACAAAGAAAACAAGGCCAGGATATTTCTTCAGAGGTTGAAAAACTCAAGAGGGAAACAGCGTCGAATAAGGAATTGGGGCTGGAGAAAAGGCTCATTTTGACGGCGCTGATCACGGAATTATGTTCTAATGACCCGGCAAGGATATCCAAAGGGATTAAGCTTATTCCGGCAGCATTATCCGGAACAGGGTATATTGCTTTAGGCATGCCGCACACAAACGGCTGTTTTATAGCGAAGCGGGTTATTCCGATGGAAATCAAGCTGAACAAGACCGGAAAGATCGAACTTGTAATTTTTGAACTCTTGTTTGAGTTGGATGGAAAAGGCCGCCCGCTTGCTTTTCACCGTGACGGGGAATCCGCAGTTTATCTGCCCATGGATTCTTTAGACGAACTCAATATTGTGCACGAAATAGCGCATGTCATCAGCGGCAAGTTGCGGGGGGTTGGGGCCGATGTGACTGACGAGCGTCTTTCTAAGTTAGCGGAATTGCTCTCACCGAGATCTAACGGGAGATACTTAGCGGAAATGATTTTAAGTCAAGAGAATAATAATGGGCGAAAGATTGTTCATGATTTCGCTGATACAGAGAATCTTATTGCTTTATACGAAGTTAAAACCGGAAAAAAGCTGGCCGAATTGAATTTTGCCGAGATAAAACAGGCTCTGAGAGGAGAATCTCCTTCGGAAATAGCCAGATTGGCTGAAGAGGTCATCAGGGGGGGCAATCTTTTTAAGCAAGAACATCAAGCCGATGATTTTATCGAAGACGTAAAGAACACTGTTAAAAAAGCGGCTGGTATATTCGAACGCTTCATCGGCATTAATAAAAAAGAGCAATTAGAAGAAAATCCTTCTGACCCCTGGTTTACTTCTTCCGAGGGGTATAGCATATTAATGTTTCAAGCTTATTTCGATAGCCTGAAAGCAGCCCATGCCGGCCGGAAAGTTGACGCAATCAGGCTGATAAAGGAAGCAATCAAGAATTATCATCATGGTAATGAAGATGCCACTCGGTCGTCGCTGGAGATGATGCGCATGAGCGATCTTTCTATTGATAATTTGTCAGCAGGGCAGTTAAGAAAAATAAAGGAGTCATTAAAAAACGAAGCACTACCTTTGGATTTAGGATATTATGCGGCGGCATGGGCCGAGGCAATGGAAAATATGCCGCCTGCGCCCGGGCAGGAAACAAAAGATGAAAACCTCGACGGCGGGGCGAATGTGCTTCTTGAGGAATATTCCCAGGCTTTCAGGCAGCATCTTATTCCCGGGGCATGGGCTATCCAGAACGACCTCTTTGCCTATGACATAGTGCCGGAAGAATTATCCGCGGAAGAAGTTTCCTTTGCCGCCCGGAAGATCGCCGAGAAGAAGGAGGCTATCGTCATTGAAGTCCGGGATTTTTATAAAGAAGAATACGGAGAGTATTCTCGGGATGAAGATGACGAGAGTGTCGCAGAAGATTTCAGGGTGTGGTCTTTGACCGAACTACTGACTTTACGGGAAGGTTTACTGCCGGTAAAACTTCAGACGCTGTTATCGGAAAAGACAAAGGAAGAGCTGGCCGGAATTCTAAACCATCGTTTAACCCGCCTTTTTGTCGTGGCTCTGCTGGGCTTTTCCGCGTTCTCAGCTATATTCGCCCCTATAGTCTCGGCCGGCCCTATAACTCCTAACATATCACATGCGCACCAGCCTGCCATAGTCGAACATCCGGCAGACGCATTGGGCTCGCTGAACGTTTCGGACGCCGCTTTTGAGCCGCTGGAAGTCAAATATGACTTCCGGGAATTAGCCAGTGCGCGGGATAACGTGTCAATCGCGGTGAAAGAATACAAGGATAAATACGGAATGGAAATTTTTAGTCAGCAGGATACGCCGGTAACTCCGCAAAAACAAGAAGACAGGCAGCGATTTTTTGACGCGGATACGCGATACCAGAATATGATAATGACTGATATCAGCTATGGAGAGCTGGATTCGTATATAGATTCACCGGAGTATGATCGAGAGGTTCTCTTGCCCCTGTATCCCTCGGGTTATATGAGCACGACCAAAATGTGGACTGAAACCGCATTGGAGTTCCGGGAGGACCCCGCTTCGCGGCAACCCCGGAAATATTTTACCGGCCCGAATTACCAAGGATACTACTATTGGCGCGATGCCCGAGAAAAAACTGTTTCCCAGATAGGGCTGGCCGGTGAAAATTTCGGCGTCCATTATCATCAGAATACGACGTTCGAGGACTATGAAAAGAACAAGGAGTATATTCTCACGCAAGATTATGGCCATCCTCGAGTGCAAGAGGCTATTTTATGGCTTTCCATATTGAACCCGGAAGCGTTCGATCTTTTGGTCAAAAAGGGCATTCAGACACGGACTGAGGAATTGGGAGGAATAATGGGCACCTCCGGACAGTATGAGCATCATTTCCTGTTGGGAACGTACATCAATTATAATAATTTCATCGCCGACGCAAGCAACGTGCTGAACATTGAAAGCATATCCGTTCATGAATTAAAACACGCCGAATACTTCGATCCGCTTGAAGGAGATCCTATACGGGAATTCGCAGGAGTACATTTTGAGAATCTCTTCAGAGAACAGTATGAAAAAGATGCGTTCTCCGCGGAAAAATCCGAATCGCGGGTTATTACATTATTGTACCTCTTTAATTTCGATAGATTTGACGTATATAATCTGACTTCGGAACAGCTTTCAATGATAGTGTACATCCGGGATTCTACCGACGCTAATCCGTGGAGCGAGGAGGAAAAAACACAATTCGATTCTTCCTTCAATGAAAGATGGGCAACATCATATGAAAGCATGCAGCTCCCAGGGTACGCAGCATTATTTGTGGCTGACACTTTGTTAGCCGGTTTGGCGTTGAGCGGTGTTATGGCCTGGAAATATGATTACGGAATGCGCAAAGATAAGGCGCGGAAGTTGCTTGACAGGCATCCAACTCTACGTGAATTCAAGAAAGAACTCGATCTGGAGAAATTTATCATCGATTTAGACAGGTATATCGCTTTGGGACAATATTATCAATTGTTAGGTGACCGCGGCCATGGCTTTGAGCACGGATTGAGTGTAGCCGAGACATCTCTTAAGTTAGCTCAAGCTGAAGAAGAAAGGGGAAGTCCAGTAGATCGTACTGCTCTGGTATTGGGGGCGTTTTTGCATGATGTATATTCGGTAGTGGATAGAAATAACCATGAAAAAGCAGGCGCGGACCAGGCAAGGAAAATATTGGAAAGATCCGGGTTCACGGAAGAAATAATTGAAAAAGCGGCTCAGATTATAGAAAATCATAGCGAAGAATCGTTCTTACCGTCAATACCGCTGGAAGCGCGGATCGTCAGGGATGCCGATACCCTTATTGAGGCTCTGGACCTGGAAAGGATCAGAGCGGTAAGCATGGATACTTTCAAAAGGCCGTTCTTTAATCCCGGGTTGACGATCGACCGCAGGATGGAAATACTGGATACTGATGCCAGGGATAAAGTCGAGGCTCCGGAGAACGATTGTTTACAGTTCCTCTTGAGGAATGTGACCAAAGGGCTTGACCCAGGCCATTATGTTACCCCCGGAGCGCGTAAATATATTGCCGCAAGCGACCTACTGCAACAGAATAAGTCAAAAATATTGGAGTATGCTAAAAAATATGCCCCAGGCGATTTCGAAGCGATTGAGTTTGTTGTGGAAGAAACAAGCAGTAGATATGCGAATAAGGCCCAAAAAGACGGCGGCACAATAGATGCTTCTCCTGATCTAAATGTATTGTCAATTTTTCATGCTTCGCGCCGGAGCGAGGTAATCAGGATTTTTAAGCGGATCCTAGATGGTTATTTGGATGATCCAGCAAGCATTACTCCGGAAGAGTTCGCAGTAAAGGTAGAAGCCGTTTTATTTTTTAACCGTTTTTCGAAGAAAATAAAAAAGGGATCCGATTACGACTTTGAAGAAGATAAGTCCACTCGCACAGAAATGGAATCGCTTATCCGGGGTTTTGAGGAATATTTATCTCAAGAGGGGCAGATCGATGATTTTATTGCGTCCTGCGCAAATTTGAAGAATATCGGCGATCTGCGGCTTAGTGCAATACTTGTTGAAATACATGATCGCCTGAAAGCCATCGAATTTAGAAAACAGCGTTATGAATCTCATCTTGAAGCCGGTATTAAAGCAAAGATTTTCTCGGGATTATCCGGGCTGTCTTATTTCAGGAAGCTCATTGTGCTGGAGAATAAAATAAAACGCGCTGTACGGAAACGTCAGAAAGAAAATCCGGGATTCTCCCGAGAAATAATTAACCAGTTTCACCTGCAGCAAGTGGAGATCGATAACTATACTATGGACTGGTTATTAGACCTTAGAGCAGGAAGAATAGAGCGGCAGATCAATGAGGGTTTACATGACGAGAGAGAAGAACAGGTTTCTTACCAGGGTACGGATTATGACTTGATCAGGAAAATGTTAAGGTCTTCGCAGCTTAAATTAAGCCCCGAAGATGTTATGTATGATCTCGGTTCCGGCTATGGGAGGATGGCTTTTTACGCTGCGTTGACCCAGCCGGCGAAGAAAATCGTCGGAATAGAATATGTCCCGGAGAGAGTACAAAGGTGCAGGCAGGTACAAAAAAGATTGGGTTTGGCTAATGTCGAATTCCGCCAGGAAAGAGTCCAGGATGCTGATTTTCAAGACGGTACGGTATTCTATCTTTTTAACCCTTTTTCGGAAGAAACACTGAACAAGGTCACAAGTAAATTAAAGGAGCTGGCAAAGCGAAAAGAAATACGGATCATAGCTGCCGGGATTTGCGCAGACTATTTTCTGCAGCAAGGCTGGTTAGTTGAACAAGCCGAGATAGAGAGTAGTTGGCCGGTTATTATTTTCAGATCTCTTCCCGGCACTGATGTAGAGGCTCAGTTGGCAGGGAGCCGCGACGGCGGCGTGGTGCAGAAAATACTCAAGCAAAACCTCGCCTCGCTCACTGTCGGCAATTCCGGAGTTTCCGGGACAGTGGTTGACGCAAAAAAAGCCTGGACGATCTTCCGCAACAGAGACGACGGAAAAGTCGGCGCATTATCGCGCGAATTTGCACGTCAGGTCGCCCTGGTGCGGCCGGCGCCGCGCCCGGAATTCAAAGAAAGTATGGTGCAGGATGTCATTAGTCAGTTGAATGGGGAAGGATCCGAGGATAAAAAGACTGATTTTTTAATTTTTGTCGGTGAGCAAGGCGCTGTCCAGGGAATGATGCGCATGAACGCCCCTAAGTATGGTATCGGCACGCTTATAATACTTGGGGTTATTCCCGAGTTACAGCGCACGGGTAAAGGTATAGGGGCAATGCTTCTGGATACGTTTTTCCAGGTATTACGCGATCAGAATATCAAAGAAGCCGTTATTCCGTCTGATCCTGACGCGACAGGTTTTTATAAAAAATACCTGGAACATAAAGGAGCTACGGCGCAGGATTATGAGTTTGACAAGAACCATGCCGATTACAATGGGCTTGTTTTTTCGATCCCCAGGTCGACCATAGAGAAGATCGCCGGCTCAACGGAGCAAGACGGCGGCACTTTGGCGCCAGGCGGCATCGATCTGCGGCGGTTGCCGGTTGATTCTGGAGCGCAAGTATCGTTGCCGGATAAAGTTAGAGCGGATATGCCTGGAGATCCCCATCTGGACGCTGAATGGAAAGAGATCCAGGAACTGGTTAATAAAGGGTTTATTCCGGAATCCGGACGGATAAAGGAATGCTTGCTCTACTGCAAAGCCAGCGGGGTGGCGCCGATTAGAATTGAATCCATGCTTGCCTGCCTGGCAGAAATATTAAGGATAGAAGAAGATCTTTACCTGCCTACCGATCCAACCTTAAAAGAGTTCCTGGTTTTACTGGAATCCGGCTGAAAAATCCCTCTTACGGCGATATAAAATATTTTTAACGCTTTTGCGGCGATGAAAGGTGTTGCGAAAGGTTTTCGTTTGTGAGATAATAATTAATCTTTAATTTAAAGTCAAAAGATTATTTTTTAAAGACAGGAGTAAAAACAGAATGAGCAAGACAATCGATTTTGGACCGATCAAGAAGCTTCTGGATGACCCGGAGATCTCCGAAATTATGATCAACAGCCACGATAAAGTCTTTGTCGAGAAAAAAGGTAAAAAGTCCAATGCCGGCGTTCTTTTCCAGAACAAGGAAGAATTAGACAAGCTGATCAAGAATATTTTTGAAGGGCATAACCGGCGTATCGATCAGGATATTCCCTTCGCCGATCTGTGTATGGATGACGGAACGCGTATCAATGCGATCATTCCTCCGCTTTCCCGTTTCGGTTCGGCGGTAACTTTCAGGAAATTTTCCCAGACGATCAAAACTCTGGATGATCTGGTTAAATTAGGCATGTTGAACCAAAAGGCGGCGGATATGCTGGTGGCTTGCGTTAAAGGAAGGATCAATATGATCTTTTCCGGGGGGACCGGCGTAGGAAAAACAACCCTGCTGCAAATCCTTTCTCAATATTTCTCCCCGAAAGAGAGGGTGATTACCATCGAAGACGCCGCGGAACTGCAGATATCGCAGGAAAACGTGATTTCTCTGGAAACCCGCCACGCGGACGTCAACGGCAAGGGGGAAGTGACCTTGCGCGATCTGATAAGGAACGCTTTGCGTATGTCGCCGGACCGGCTGATATTCGGAGAAATAAGAGGATTAGAGGCGATCGATATGCTTCAAGCCATGGCCACCGGACACGCCGGGAGCATTGGCATTATACACGGAAATTCGCCTAAAGAAGCCATCTCGCGGCTTGAGTCACTGGTGCTTATGTTAGGATTGAATTTGTCCTCCACGGAGATCAAAAAAATGATCGCCGGTACCATTAATTTAATAGTGCATATGGAGCGTTTCCCGGACGGGATCCGGCGGATCACCTACATCACCGAGATCAGGGATATTAAGGGCGATGAGCTGGTTTTTAATGATCTGTTCACTTTCCAGCAGGAAAGAAGAGAAA
>JAPLLS010000091.1 GCA_026387435.1 Candidatus Omnitrophota bacterium | reverse complement strand
CAGGAAAAAAATTATACCTATGATGGCCTTAGGATCCCCGGATAAGAACGCGGCGATCAAGTAGAAAAAAGAAATGGCCAGCGCAGCGGTCCTGCTTTTATTGTACTTTATCCATTCCTTGATCTCTTCTTTGTTCATAGTGTTTATTTTATTAAAAAGTAAACTACCACCGTTGCTATAGCCACCACAACCAGGAACATCCCCATTATCTTAGTATTACGGATCTCTTTGGGTACGTTGATAGGTTCAATCCGCCAATTGAGCTTTTCATAAAACCTTCTTTGGATCTCAATAGTCAGCTCGGGCTTCAAGAAAACGAACAAACCGATCGTTATACTTGCACCGGAGATTAAAGCCAGGATAATTTTATTATTTAGAAACACAATTATTCCCTTCGTGATGCCAGCTCTCGACTTTTCCGTTACTACCGATGACAAAACTCGTCGCGCAATAAAGCTTGTGCCTGCGCACAGGTTCCGTCTCTCTCACGTAAGTGGTAGAGATCCCGCTATACGGTTTATCACCCACTGTGCCGGCATGATAAGTCGTCTCCGGCATAGTATAGGTATACCCGCCCGTCTCAAAAACATCCTTATGCACGAACTCTATCGCTTTCTTGCCGTCGCTCAAACTATAAGTCTTATCCGGCACCCCCCAGGAAGCGATCAAAGATTCTTCGCTCGCCCTCACCCAGCTGTTCAATTTTGTCTCATATTTTGCAACAGTCGCACACCCTGATACCCCTAAGCAGAGCAACAAAAGTAAGATCTTTTTCATTTTCACCTCTATTTTCCGGGAAAAAAGAAAGATATCCCCAAGCCAACTCGCCATCATACCCCCCTTTTTTACTATTTTACTCCTAACAAAATCCCTCTGCAACAAATCTTCGTTGCAGAGGACAAAAAACCCGGGGACGCTTCTATAGTTTTCAAAAACCCCAGAAGCGTCCCCTAGTTTTACTTTAATTGACCTTTTAGTTGATTTTTACCAAATTCTTGCGCATAGACAGAGGAATTTGCTCTAAAGTCAGTATCTTCAATGACGGCTGTTTTTCGTTCATCGACACCTGCTGAGAAAGATTCGCGGTTACATCAGTAGGCAGTTTCCACATTTTTCCCGAGATAGGATCAACGATCAGAATACCAATCAAACCTCCGAAAATAATGTTACCAAAAAACCAACCGCTTATTGTTGCTTTCACAGTAGCATGCTGTTCCGTATATCCTGCCTTGGAAAAAGTAATATCATAAGCCTTAGCATGAAAATAAGACTCTCCGGCGGATAAAGTAACAGTAGAAGGCGTTGTCCCATTGAACATCTTTTTTCCTTTTTCATCTTGAATAGAGATATTAGCTCCTTCCGGATTGCTGTTAATCGTAAGCGGGAACACATCCTTACCCACGATAGTTGCGCAACCGTTTAAAAACACCATTGACACTACCAGAAGCAGAATCATCGCCTTTAGTTTCATTGTGCGGCACTCCTCTCTTAGTTTGTGAGACGTTATGAATAACCTGTCCCATTTTGCTGAATGGCTGGTGGCGAATAAAAGAAAGCAACCCCCTTTTAGAGAGTTGCCTTATATTTTTTTGCTGAATGCATCAATTTGCCTTTGTTGGCCTTGCGGAGAAGCTGCGAAAGCACGTGGAATATATTATGGCGGCATAGCGTGATTTTGTAAATTGGCTAAAGTCACTTTTTACTGATTTTATTCCACTATTGGTTTTTAACTTGTTTGAAGTTTATTGCTCGTAGGTGGAGTAGAAATACGGGGTGTGGGCGCGGAACTCGGCGGCGCAGGTGTCCACGAGTTTAAAAGATACTTTGATGTTGCGCTCTTTACGCAGTTTGTAGATCTCTTCTTCTTTCTTGTTAAGCATCCCGGCCAGCTGGCAATCGGAAAAGCCGTATTCCTTGGCTTTGATCAAGAGTTCATTATCGGGCAGGCCTTTAATATTCAAGATCTCTTTTTCCAGGTCGATGATCTCTTTCATGTTATGCAGGAACCAGGGATCGATCTTGGTCAAGTTGTGGATCTCTTCAATAGTCAAACCAATCCTTAAGGCGTCTCCAATATAGAATACCCGTTCGGCATTAGGAACCCTGAGCTTGGCTTGAATAACTTCCAAGGCGCCGTTAGAGGCGTCTACATCCCTCAGATCTTTAAAGAGCATGCTCTCCAAGCCGAATTTCTTGATCTCCAGCGAGCGCAAAGCTTTTTGCAGGGCCTCTTTGAAAGTCCGGCCGATGGACATGGCTTCTCCCACGGATTTCATTGAAACCGTAAGTTCCGGATCGGCCTGGGGGAATTTCTCGAAAGTAAAACGGGGGACCTTGACCACGCAGTAATCTATGGACGGCTCGAAACAAGCCGGGGTCTCCCGGGTAATATCGTTGCGGATCTCATCCAGGGTATAGCCGACTGCCAGTTTAGCGGCGATCTTGGCGATCGGGAATCCCGTGGCTTTGGAAGCCAGGGCCGACGAGCGAGAAACCCTGGGGTTCATTTCAATGATCGTCATCCGGCCGTTCTTGGGATTGATCGCGAACTGGACGTTCGATCCGCCGGTCTCCACCCCGATCTCCCGGATGCAGGCAATGGCCGCGTCGCGCATTTTCTGGTATTCCCGGTCAGTCAAAGTCTGCTGGGGAGCGACGGTGATGCTGTCTCCGGTATGCACGCCCATCGGATCGAAATTCTCGATAGAACAGATGATGACCACGTTATCTTTTTTGTCGCGCATCACCTCCAACTCGAATTCTTTCCAGCCGGCCACCGATTCTTCGATCAGGATCTCGCTGATCATGCTCGATTCCAAACCGACTTTAGCCAGTTTTTTGAATTCCTCGATATTGTAAGCGACACTGCCTCCGGTTCCTCCCAAAGTAAAACTGGGACGGATGATCACCGGAAACCCGATCTTGACGGCTACCTCGCAGGCTTCATCGAGCTTATAAGCGTTGGCGCTCCGAGGAAGATCAAGGCCGATCTTAAGCATGGCGTTCTTGAACAATTTGCGGTCTTCGGCTTTTTTAATGGATTTAATGTTCGCGCCGATAGTTTCGACTTTATATTTTTTAAGGATCCCTTTTTCTTCCAGTCCCACCGCGGTATTCAAAGCGGTCTGACCGCCCAAGGTGGGCAGTAAAGCGTCCGGCCGCTCTTTAGCGATGATCTTGGCCACGGTATCCACGGTGATCGGCTCGATATAAGTCTTATCCGCGGTCTGGGGGTCGGTCATGATCGTGGCCGGGTTGGAATTGACCAGGATCACTTCAAAACCTTCCTGCCGGAGGACTTTGCAAGCCTGGGTCCCGGAATAATCGAACTCACAGGCCTGGCCGATCACGATCGGTCCGGAGCCGATGATCAATATTTTTTTAATGTCTTTGCGTTTAGGCATGGTGTGCTTTGATCATTTTTACGAATTCTTTGAACATGTATGAACAATCATGCGGCCCAGGGCCGGCTTCAGGATGGAACTGCACCGAAAAAACCGGATACTTCTTGTGGCGGATCCCTTCCAGGGTGTTATCGTTCAAGTTGATATGGGTGATCTCCACTTCTTTCTTATTCAGGGAATCGATATCCACGCAAAAACCGTGGTTCTGGACGCTGATCGCGACTTTTCCGGTCTTGAGATCCTTGACCGGCTGGTTCCCGCCGTGATGGCCGAATTTGAGTTTAAAAGTTTTTCCTCCCAAAGCCTGTCCGAGCATTTGCTGGCCCAAACAGATCCCGAAAATGGGGATCTTGCCGATGAGCGCCTTTGTAGTTTCCACCACATAAGGAACTGCCGCAGGATCTCCCGGGCCGTTGGAGAGCAAAAGCCCTTTGGCTCCGGATTTCAGGATCTCGGAAGCTGAAGTTTGCGCGGGAAAAACCGTGACCTCGCAGTTGTTTTCCATAAGGTTGCGGAGAATATTATATTTTACTCCGCAGTCAAGCACTGCCACTTTCAAAGGCTTGGTCGATTTTTTGATTTTCTTGCCCTTGGAAATAACCGACCAGGTGTATTTCTTATCGATAGTCACTTCTTTGACCAGGTCAATTCCTACCAGGCCCGGAGAATTTTTAGCTTTGCGGACCAGGCTCTCCTCATTCAAATCCTCGGTGGAAAGCACGGCTTTCATCGCTCCGGCGGAGCGGATGTGCAAAGTGAGCTTGCGGGTATCGATCCCTTCGATGCCCATGACCTTATTTTCTTTGAGATAGTCGCCAAGGGATTTGGTACTGCGCCAGTTACTGGCAACTTTAGAATATTCCTTGACCACAAAACCTTCCAAAAACGGCTGGCGCGATTCCACGTCTTCCGGATTCACTCCGTAGTTGCCGATCAAAGGATAAGTCATGGCCACGATCTGGCCTTTATAAGAAGGATCAGTGATCACTTCCTGGTAGCCGCTCATGGAAGTGTTAAACACCACTTCTCCGAACCGCTCGCCGGTAGCTCCGAACGATCGGCCTGAGAATATTGTTCCGTCTTCTAAGGCTAATATCGCTTTCATTTATACTCTACTTTAACTTTCGATTTGTCGAGAGCTGCTTTAATAAAACCCCGGAACAACGGATGCGCCTGGTCGGGCTTGGATTTAAATTCCGGATGGAACTGCACGGCCACAAAAAACGGATGCTTCTTCAATTCGATGATCTCCACCAAGTTGCCCTTAGGATATATCCCGCAGAAAACCATGCCTTTTTTCTCCAATAACCCCCGGTACTTATTATTGAATTCGTAACGGTGGCGATGGCGCTCCTCGATCAGGGATTTCCTATACAATTTAGAGGCCAGGGTCCCTTTCAACAAACGGCAAGGATACGCGCCTAAACGCATGGTCCCGCCGAGGTTTTTGACTTTTTGCTGTTCTTCCAGAAGCCCGATCACCGGATTCTTATTATTTGGTTTAAACTCCGTGGAATTGGCGTCTTTAAGGCCGCAAACATTCCGGCTGAACTCGATCACCGCGCACTGCATGCCCAAACACAGTCCCAGGAAAGGAATATTATTTTCCCGGGCGAACTTTATGGCGCTGATCTTGCCTTCGATGCCCCGGTAGCCGAAACCTCCGGGAACCAGGATCCCGGAAACTCCGTCCAAAGCTTTTTTCACGTCCTGCTTCTGCAATTCCTCGGAATCGATCTTCCTGATCTCGACTTTTGTGTCGTTGGCGATCCCGGCGTGGATCAATGATTCGTAAATGGATTTATAGGCGTCCTGCAAAGACATGTATTTGCCGACCAGGGCAATTGTGATCCGCTCTTTGGGAGAAAGCACTTTGTTGACCACGTTCTTTTCCCAATCTTCCAGCTGGGAAAATTTGCAGATCAAATGAAAGTGGCCCAGGATGATCTCGTCAAGGATCTGGAATTTGAAATCCAGAGGGATCTGGTAAATGGTCTGGGCGTCCTTGCATTCGATGACCGCTTCTTTTCTGACGTTGCAAAATAAAGAAATTTTTTCTTTGATCGCATCCGAGAGCGGTTTTTCCGTGCGGCAGATCAGAATATCCGGCTGGATCCCGATCTCGCGCAATGTGCCCACGCTGTGCTGGGAAGGCTTGGTCTTCAGCTCGTCCGCAGCCTTGATGTACGGCACCAGGGTCAGATGAATGTACAAAACATTGTCATAGCCCATATCCAGCCTGAACTGCCGGGCTGCTTCCAGGTAAGGCAGGCTTTCGATGTCGCCGACCGTGCCGCCGACTTCCACGATCACGATGTCCGCGGCCGAGACCTGGCCGACTTTTTTGATCCGGTTCTTGATCTCGTCGGTAATGTGGGGAATGACCTGGATGGTTTTGCCCAGGTAATCCCCCCTTCTTTCCCGGTTGATCACTGTGTTGTAAACCTGGCCGGTGGTAATGTTGTTGAATTTGGTCAGCTTGGCGTGAATGAACCGCTCGTAATGGCCCAGGTCGAGGTCGGTTTCCGCGCCGTCCTCGGTAACATAAACTTCTCCGTGCTGGAAAGGGTTCATTGTCCCGGGATCGACGTTAAGGTAAGGATCGCACTTCATGATCGTCACCTTCAAGCCACGGGATTCCAGGATCTTGCCGATCGAGGCGGAAGCGATCCCCTTGCCTAAGCTGGAAATTACTCCGCCGGTAACAAAAATGTATTTAGCCATTGCTTGCCTCTTTTAGTTAAAATTTATCTTAAGTTCAATTATCTCCTTTAGTTACAAAAAACCGGCGTTTTAGAGGTGACAGTTAGTTCCACCTTTAAAACGCCGTTGTTTTTGCGGTTCGCAATTGAACCACGTCAGTAGTATAACCAACCCCAGCTCACAAGTCAACATTTTTTCCTTGAATTTTATATTGTAAATACCGCCACTTTCTGGCTGGAAATGTCCGCCACTAAACGTGCTTCCTGCTTATCCAGATCCTTGACCCAGATCACGTCCCGGTACCGGGCATAGTTGGGTGCAAGCTTGGGAAATAAGTTGGTTCCGGACTGGATCAATTTCGGATGATAAACTACGCTTTTATTCTCCGGGAAAATTGAGAGGTAAAATATCCCGGCTTCTACTAGATCCTGGAAAAAATGGGTGCCGAAGGACAATTCCGGGACGCAGTTGGCGCTCGAAAAGGCTATCTCGCCTAAAACCGCGATTTTGTCGATCTCGGAAAAAGTCACCGGGACCCCCAGAGAAGCTGTGGTCGTGCCCCATCTTCCCGGCCCCAAAAGCAAGATCCGGGTTTTATTTTTATCCTCGATCTTATGGTTCAACTCGCCCACTGCCCGGGCAATATCGTATTTGGCGGTCTCGGATAAAGCGCTGTATTCTTTGGGGTCGACCAGGATTATCCGCTGGATGTCCTGGGAAACGCTTCCGCCCAGGAATCCTCCTTTGCCGGAAAAAATCACTTTTTCCTTATCCAGCTTTTCCGGAAACTCCACTTTCCGGACCAGGCCTTTAGCCTGAAGCGGACGGCACTGTAGAAGATTGATCCGGAAACTTCCGTCTTTCTTGAAATTAACCGTGAATTCGATATCCACCGGATGGCCGTAATAGCTTTCCAGTTCTTTTAAGATCTTCTGCATCACCGCCCCGAATTTGGTATCGCTGAAAAGTTTGTCGAAAGTCAGGATCCAAATATCTTCTTCCTGGCCGCGCTCCCTTAAACTGCGGATCGCTTCTTCATCTTTGATCGCGATCAAAGCCAGGTTGAGATCCGGGATATGTTTAAGCAATTCCCGGAGGCTCACGGTCTTAAAAGCGTTATCTTCGGTGTCTAAAATGTCAATATCGTGCTGGGAGTATTTCTGGGTGTCCCGCATGTTCTCGTGAGGCTTGACCAGCGGTTCATCCAAAGCCACGATCCTGGGATAATCCCCTTCTACCCGGTTTACAGCCCTGGTCCCTAAGCCCATGACCAGACGGAGCATCCCGGCTTTGGGATTAAGATCGGCCTTCCAGACAAAAGTATTGTAAGAAATACCCACTCCGGCCAGGTCCGGGAAGAAATAATGTTTGTGGTAAGCTCCGGAGACCCGCTGCACCAATAAAGCCATTTGCTCGTCGGACTGGTCCAGCCCCCGCTGCAAACGGTAATTCAAAGCGTCTTTATTCATGGCCGAGGCGTAGATCCGGCGCACCGCGTCCTGGAAACGGGCATAGCGCTGTTCGGGCGTGCCCTGGTTGACCAGGAATATGGATTCGTATTTCCCGGCAAAGACATTGCCGAAGCTGTCTTCCAAAAGGCTGGAAGACCTGACGATTATCGGTGACTGGCCGAAATATTCGATCATTTGCTGGAACTGCTCTTTGATCTCTTCCGGAAAAACTCCGGTGAGCATTTTTTCCCGCAATTGCTGGGCGATCTGAAAATAGCCGTCTTTGGTTTTCTGCTCCATGCGCAGTTTCCACCAGCCATTCTCCACTATATAGGTATAGAAAACGTCCGAACCCACGTAAAAAGAATCGTGCGGCTCGAAATTCGCGCTAATGTTGTCGGTTTTCTTATGCGCCAGGATGTTCCGGGCTAAAAGCATGCCCACGGATTTGCCGCCGATAAAACCCGAGCCGACCATCCGGGGCTTGATCGCGGTCAGGTCTTCCAGGGTAAAATTATCCTTGATCAGGTCAAGCATCTTCTCTTCGCGGGAAAGCATAACCCGGGCCAATTGTTCGACCATCTGAACCTTTTCTTTTACCTGGTCGGGCTCCCGGGCCATGTCTTCGGCTTTGATAAAAAGCCGGTCCCAGTAGTCCAGGTTCCTGCGGGCGGATTTCGGGCTTTTCTTGAAAACTTCCGAGAACAATTTCGCGGTATCCCCGCTGTTGGCGATAGGCACGAAACTCTCTCTTTTTTGGATGTGCGGCAAAAACATGGTCGGAGAATAACGGTTCCAGACTTTCAAAGGATGGATGTAATAATTGCCTTCGTAATGGTAAACATCCAATAACAGCTGGGTGGTTTCCCGGATCCGGGCAATGGTCTTGAAGGAATGCTTGTTGCGCAGGATGGAAAAATAAGCGATGGTATTGAGCTCATACAGGTACGGACACATGATCTTGAAGAAGTTGCCGATCATCAGATCATTAGCCCAGGCCGGCAAAAGGTCGGAAAGACAGTCAAAGACATAAAAAACTCCGTCTCCGTGTTTGGTAATGATATTGGTCAACTGGGTGGAGAACGATTCAAAACCCGAATAAGCGTCGAGCTTATAAGTCTGGATCCCTTTAACCCCTTCGAAGATCGGCGGGTGGCTGGCAAAACGGATATAGATGATCTCCTGCCTGTCCTGCAGCGCTTGTTTGACAAAAGGCCGGACAAAATCCAGGTAATCGTCGATCTGGTCGATCTGCCAGACCACGTTATCCCCGAGACGCAGCCCGTTAATGACTTTGTCTAATCCCCTTAAACCGGTGCTTTCCATCGAGAAATCTCCTCCGGCAATTCAGCCGGTATCCGGAAATCAAAATCCCGGATATATAATTTATCTAATAATAAAGTCGTGACCACACTGACCATAGCCAGGTTGTCCCGGGCGCTGATCTGAGAAGATTCCATAGCCCGGCATTTTCCCAGCAGGCTAGTTACTGCTCTTGGATCGAAATAAGCGTTATCCCGGAGATTTTCCGCAGACAACAGCTCATTTACATACTCCAAAGATCCCGCCCGCAAAAAGCTGGCGCTGTCCGGCGCCCGGTAAGCCTGTTTGACCCGGGAGATGATATCCAAGGGAAGGAATTCCCTGGATATTTTTTTCAAAAGGTATTTTTCCTTAAGCACTTTGATCTTGAATTTCGCCGGAAGATTAAAAGCGAATTCCACCAGGCGGTAATCCAGGAACGGTAAACGGCCTTCCACGGAATTCGCCATCATCATCCGGTCGCCCTGCGAAGAAAGCAAATTCCCCGAGAGTAATGTCTGGATCTCGATATACTGGGCCTGGGCCAAAGCCTCCCAGTTGCGAAAATTTCCCGGCAAACACTGGTCGAATTCCGCGACAGGGTCATAACCGTTAAACCCGCTTTTTAATTCCTGGGAAAAAAGCGATTTGACCTTGATTGCGGTTTCCCAGCGCGGAGTATGCGAATAATGCCAGGAGTCAGTAGGGTTGAGATTCTTCCGGTAAAATCCTTCCAGGAAAGCTGAAGTCTTGCGCGGCCAGTTAGGGATGTAGGAATAAAGTTCGCGGATCAATAGCGGCCGCAGCCGGGAATCCGGGAACCTGGCCCAAAACCTGCGGATCTTGGCTTCCCGGAACAGGTCATAACCTCCTAAGATCTCATCCGCGCCTTCTCCGGTCAAGACTACTTTAATATTGTTTTCCCGGACTAATTTAGCCAGCAAAAATAAAGGCGCGGGAGCGGTGCGGATCAGCGGCTTTTCCGCGTGCCAGACCACTTCCGGCATGATCCCTCCGATATCAAAATAAGAACATTTCACCTGGGAGTGTCTGGTGTGGATGAACTCAGCCATTTGCAGCTGAAAGGCGCCTTCGTCGAAATCCGGATCCGAAAAACTGATCGAGAATGTTTGCAGATCGCTGTTATAGAATTTCTTGACCAGGGAACTGATCAAAGAAGAATCTATCCCTCCGCTTAAATAAGCGGCTACCGGAACATCCGCTCTTAAGCGCAGCCGGATGGAATCTTTCAATAAATAAAGCAGTCTTTCCGCGCATTCATCCTCGCTGGAATTTATTTGCGAGAATTCCAGGTCCCAGTATCGTTTGACGATCAATTTGCCGCGGGAAGCCACTAAATAATGTGCTGCCGGCAATTCGCGGATATCCTTGAAAACAGTGCGCGGGGCAATATTGGCCCAGAAAGTGAACAACTGGTCCAGCCCCAGAGGATCGAGTTCTCTTTTGACTTTCTTATCCACGAAAATGGATTTGATCTCCGAGGCGAATAAAAGTTTTCCCTCGGACTGGGTATAAAAAAGCGGCCGGATCCCCATCCTGTCCCTGGCCAAAAGCAAGCTTTCTTGGCGTTTATCCCAGAGGGCGATAGCGAACTGGCCGTTAAGCTCTTTTAAAAAATCCGGGCCTTTTTCCTCGTAAAGATGCAAAAGGACTTCAGTATCGGAATGGGTGTAAAAAACATGGCCTCGGGCCAGAAGGCCCTCGCGCAACTCGATATAATTAAAGATCTCTCCGTTAAAAATTACCCAGAGAGATTTATCTTCATTATGCATCGGCTGTTGGCCGCCGGAGAGGTCGATTATGCTCAAGCGGCTGTGCCCTAGCCCGATCTTAGGATCGAGATAGAACCCAAACTCGTCCGGGCCGCGATAAGCGACAATTGCGATCATTCTCTTCAGGGTCAGAGGATCTATACCTTTGTCACTATTCAAATTATAGATCCCCGCGATCCCGCACATAATTTACCCGCTAAATTAAAGGAAGAGTGGATTCTCCCATCAGATATTTATCCACCGCGTGAGCTGCTCTGCGGCCTTCGGATATCGCCCAAACCACCAAAGACTGTCCCCGGCGCATGTCTCCGGCAGAAAAAACTTTAGGAACAGAAGTCAAATAATCGGCATTGGTCTTGACGTTGCCGCGCGGATCGAATTCCACCTTAAGATCTTCCAGCAAGCCGGAATGTTCCGGATGCAGAAATCCGGCGGCAATGATCACCATGTCCGCGGGAATGGTAAAATCCGAACCAGGAACCTCTTTCATCTGCTGGCAGCCTTTTGTCCTTGGCGTCAATAAGCTTGTCCGAGGAGAACTTTTCTCCGTTGACCCTGCGGTTCGATTGCATCAAATAATCCATGGCAAAATGGATCCCCGCTAAATTCCTGCCTTCGATCTTCAGGTCCCGGGGCATACGGCTGCCTCCGCAAAGGACAACAGCATCGAATTTTTCCAGGAGTTTCTGCGCCGGATAATCTTTGCCCGCATTTATCCCGGGTTTAAAGACGATACCTTCCTGCTCCCAGATATTGACCCTTCTATCCAGAATATTCTTTTCCAATTTAAAATCGGGAATGCCGAAACGCAGGATCCCGCCGATCTTCTCGTCGCGCTCAAAAACCATGACCTTATGGCCGGCTTGATTAAGCTGGTCAGCCGCAGCAAGTCCCGAAGGACCGGAGCCGATCACCGCCACGGTTTTGCCGGTGCGTTTCTTATGGGCCCTAAAAACGATCAGCTTGTTCTTGAACCCGTATTCGACGATGCTCAACTCGTTTTCCCGGCAAGTCACCGGGTCGTCGTTGATCCCCAGGACGCAGGAGTATTCGCAAAGAGCCGAACAGACCCTGCCGGTCACTTCCGGCAGGTTATTGGTGACAGCCAGCAGCTCCAGAGCCTGAACCCAATGTCCGTGAAAAACCAGGTCATTCCACTCCGGGATATAATTTCCGATCGGGCAGGCCCAGTGGCAGAACGGCGTGCCGCAATCCATGCACCGGGAGGCCTGCTCCTGGGATTTGGAATCCGTCCTCAAAGCAACGACATGCTTGTAATCCTTGACCCGCTCGCAAACCGGGCGGTATTCCACGGTAACCCTTTTCAAATTTAGAAAACCTTTGGGATCTCCCATATTTTATCCTTCGGTATCCTCTCCCAGAGAGAAACTTTTATCCAGTTTTTTCTGTTCCAGGATCTTTTTATATTCAAAAGGCATTACTTTGATAAAATCTTTGATCTCGTTGGAAAAATTATCCAGTATTCTCTTAGCTATCAAGCTTTGAGTATATTTATAGTGGTTAGAAACCAGCTTCTTGACCATCGAGATATCTTCGTCATTAAGCTTCTCTAAATCGACCATGTCGAAATTGCAGCGGTATTTGAAATTTCCTTCCCGGTCATAAACATAGGAGATGCCTCCGGACATCCCGGCGGCAAAATTCCTTCCGGTGCGGCCCAAAACCATGACCCGGCCGCCGGTCATGTACTCGCAGCCATGATCGCCCAAGCCTTCGACCACCGCGTAAAGCCCGGAATTGCGGATACCGAACCTCTCGCCTGCCCGGCCGCGGATATAAGCCTCGCCGGAGATCGCTCCGTAAAAAGCGGTATTGCCGATAATGATATTTTCCCGCATGGTATAAGTGACTTCTTTATCCGGATAAACTATGATCTTGCCCCCGGAGATCCCCTTGCCCACATAATCATTAGCCATGCCTTCCAGTTCAAAGGTCACTCCCGGAGCCAGGAAGCCGCCAAAACTCTGGCCGGCATACCCTTTGAATTTACAAAATATGGTATCTTCGTTTAGCCCGGATTCTCCGAAAGCTTTACAAACTTCTCCGCTTAACATGGCCCCGGTCGAACGGTTGGAATTCTTGATCCCCATCTCGATCTTAACGCTCTGGTTCTTCTCGAATGCCGGGAGGCTAAGCTTTATTAATTGCCGGTCCAACACATCTTCGATGGCATGGTCTTGAGCAATGGTATTATGCGTTCCTACTTCCTTGGCCACCTTCGGTTTGTAAAGGATCCGGGAAAGATCCAAACCTTTAGCTTTCCAAGGAAGGATTGCTTTGTTGAGCTCCAGAAACTCGGTTTTTCCGACCATCTCGTCGACGCTGCGCATCCCTAAAGAAGCCATGATCTGCCTAAGTTCCTCGATTACAAAACGGAAATAATTTTCTATATATTCGGCTTTGCCGCAAAAACGGTGCTCCAGTAATTCATCCTGGGTCGCCACGCCTAAAGAACAGTTATTCAGGTTGCAGTGGCGCAGCATCACGCAACCTAATGTTACCAGCACCGCGGAAGCAAAACCGAATTCCTCGGCGCCTAAAAGCGCGGCAATAGCCACATCCCGTCCGGTGCGCAGCTGGCCGTCGGTCTGCAGCCTGACCCGGCTCCTTAAATCGTTGAGGACCAGGGTCTGATGAGTTTCGGAAAGCCCCAGCTCCCAGGGCAGTCCGGCATGTTTGATCGAACTCCAGGGAGAAGCGCCGGTGCCTCCGTCGCCTCCGGAGATAAGGATCATGTCCGCGTGGCCTTTGGCCACTCCGGCGGCGATCGTGCCAACTCCGATTTCGGAAACCAGTTTCACGCTGATCCGGGCTTTAGGATTGACGTTCTTGAGGTCGAAAATAAGCTGGGCCAGGTCCTCGATGGAATAAATATCATGGTGCGGCGGAGGCGAGATCAAAGTCACTCCCGGCGTGGTATAACGGGTCTTGGCAATGACGACACTGACCTTGTGTCCGGGAAGCTGGCCGCCTTCTCCGGGCTTGGCGCCCTGAGCGATCTTGATCTGCAGTTCGTCGGCATTAACCAAATAATTGGTGGTCACCCCGAAGCGGCCCGACGCGACCTGCTTGATCGCCGAGCGGAAACTTTCTCCGTTTGCCAGTTTAACGAAACGGGTCGGGTCTTCCCCTCCTTCTCCGGTATTGGATTTTCCTCCTAAACGGTTCATGGCCAGAGCCATGGTCCGGTGAGCGGCGCCGCTAATGGAGCCGAAGCTCATCGCTCCGGTGCAGAAGCGCTTGATAATGTTTTCCAGGGGCTCGACTTCCTTGATATCTATGGGAGTAACTACTTTTTTGAATTTAAAAAGGCTGCGCAGGGTGGCAGGATTCTTGGACTGGTCATTGATCAACCTGGAGAATTCCTGGTATTTGCGAAGATCGTTTTTGCGCGCGGCCTCCTGCAAAGCCGAAATACTTTCCGGATTCCAGAGATGGAATTCTCCGTCTTTTTTCCACTGGTATAATCCGCCGGTGGGAAGATTTTCTCCTAAGCTCTGGCGCAACTGGAAAGCCTCTTGATGGCGCTGCAGAGTTTCTTCGGCCAGCACATCCAGGTCAGCCCCTCCGATCCGGGAAACCGTGCCCCGGAAACAGCGGTCGATCACCGATTTGTCCAGGCCTAAAGCTTCGAAGATCTGGGCCCCGCGGTAACTCTGCAGAGTTGAGATCCCCATTTTGGAAAGGATCTTCATGATCCCTTTATTTACGGCCTTGATATAATGATGAACTCCGTCTTCCAGGCTAGTCTGGGAATTTTCTTCTTCCAGGATCAGCTTGATGGCTTCAAATGCCAGGTAAGGATTGATGCAATCCGCGCCAAAACCGAAAAGCAAAGCAAAATGATGCACTTCCCGTGGTTCCGCGCTTTCCACGATCAAACCGATCTGGGTCCGCGAAGCGCTTTCCACCAGGAAATGATGCACTGCCCCGCAGGCTAAAAGCGCGGGGATGGCCGCGTGTTTCTTGTCGCAGCCCCGGTCGCTTAAAACGATAAAGGTATAGCCTTCTTTTATGGCTGAAGCTGCTTCCCGGCAGATCTTGTCTAATTTACGGGAAAGATCGTCTTTTTCTTTGGACGAAAAAAGAAGCGATATAACCTTGGTCCGGAAAGAATTCAACTTGATCCCCTCGATCCTAGCCAGGTCGTCATCGGTCAAGATCGGGTTTTTAACGAATAATTTATGGCAGTGTCCCGGAGATTCCGCAAGCAAGTTCTTTTCCGGCCCCAGGTAAGTGGTCAAAGACATGACCAGCTCCTCGCGGATCGGGTCGATGGCCGGGTTGGTGACCTGGGCAAAAAGCTGTTTAAAATAAGCGTAAACCAGTTGCGGCCGGTTGGAGAGGACCGCATGAGGGGTATCATTACCCATCGCTCCCACCGGCTCCTGGGAGGTCTCGATCATCGGCTTGATGATCACTTTCAGATCTTCCCGGGTATAACCAAAAGCGCGCAGATGAGTAATTATTTGCGGGTCACGATTTTTCTTGAGTTCGACATGCGGCAGATCTTTGAGGCTGATCATATTCTCTTCGACCCAGGCCTGGTACGGCTGCCTGCCGGAGATTATTTCCTTGAGTTCCCGGTCTTCGATGATCCGGCCGACTTCGGTATTGACGAAAAAGAATTTGCCCGGCTCCAGCCTTCCCGAAGCCATGATCTCTTCAGGAGGGATATCCAGCACCCCCACCTCGGAAGCCATGACCACCCGGTCATCCTTGGTCAGAAGATAGCGGCACGGCCGCAGTCCGTTGCGGTCAAGCATCGCTCCCACCCGGACTCCGTCGGTAAATGCGATGGCTGCCGGGCCGTCCCAGGGCTCCATTAAACAGGAATGGAATTTGTAAAAATTGCGCAGCTTGTCTCCCATGGCCGTGGACTGCTCCCAGGCCGAAGGAACCAGCATCATCATCGCGTGGGCCATCGGCCGGCCGGTCAGCAGCAATAGCTCCAGAATGTTATCCAGGGCCGCGGAATCGCTTCCTCCGGCAACGATGACCGGTTTTAATTTCTTGATGTCTTTCCCGAAAAGCTTGCTTTGCAAAAGCCCTTCCCGGGCCTGCATCCACTTGATATTTCCGCGCAAAGTATTGATCTCGCCGTTATGGGCGAGGAACCTGAATGGCTGAGCCAGGTTCCAGGTCGGGAATGTGTTCGTGGAATAGCGGGAATGGGCCAGGCAGATCGCGCTTTTAAAAGAGGCTTCTTTTAAGTCCGGGAAATAATTTTCCAGTTGATGGGGCATTAAAAGCCCTTTATAAGAAAGTGTCCGGGAAGAAAGGTTGGTAATGTAGAAAACCTGGCCCTGTTTTAACTTACTCTTATGGACGTAATTCTCGACTTGTTTTCTGATCAAATAAAGCTTACGTTCAAAATAAAGATTGTCCCAGATCTGGCGGTCTTCTTCCTTCTGGACCGCCTCCGGCCGGAATTTAATGAAAACCTGCTCGATCATTGGCTGGGTGGCTTTGGCGGTATGGCCGATATCCGAGTCGTCGACAGGAACTTTTCTCCAGCCTAAAAGCTCCTGGCCCTCGGCCCGGATAAACCTGGCAAAAGCATCCTTGCAGAAGCGCCTTTCCTTGGAATCCTTGGGCAAAAATACCAGGCCAATCCCGTATTTTCCGGGTACAGGCAGCTGGATCCCCTCTTTGAGGCATTTCTCGACCAGGAATTCGTGAGGTATCTGGATCAACACTCCTGCCCCGTCTCCGGTCTTGGGATCAGCTCCGGTCGCTCCGCGGTGAGAGAGCCTTCTTAAAATTTCCAGCCCCTGGGCCACGATGTCGTGCGATTGTTGGCCTTTGACGTGGCAGACGAACCCCACTCCGCAGGAATCATGCTCGAAACGGGAATCGTAAAGCCCAAGTTGATCTGGTAAATCCGGTCTAATCATTGTAGTAAACCTTCCATTTGCCGATGTCGATTCCTAATTTCTTTATTTTTGCCCTGATCGTGTTCCGGTTGATCCCTAAGATCCGCGCGGCCCGGAACTGGTTGCCCTCGGTCCTGGCCAAAGCCTGCTCGATCAGCGGTTTTTCGATGATCTCTAGAACCGTTTTATATACGGTCCCCCTTTTCTGGCGGAATATCTCCTCTCCCAGCTCGACTACCCGCTCCTGCAAAGAATGAAGGTCATCGACTGAATCCTCTTTGGAGAGCATTTCGGAGATTATTTTTTTGACCTTTTCTTCGTCCTGGGCAACAAAAACCATAATTCTTTTTCTAGCCATATTCGTCATTGAATTTAGCGTGGGGGTTGAAAAACTTAAGCCCGCGGGCAAACGCCCGCGAGCCTCAAGGATGGGAATTTATTTGATAAAAAGCATCTCTCTGTACTTAGGCAGATCCCAGTGCTCGTCGGAGACAACGCATTCCAGCGCGTCCACGTGCTTACGGATATGTTCCATGTAAGGTTTGATCTTTTCGAAAAAAAGCTCGGCCTTTTTTTCCGGGCTCAAATGCTCGGATTTATGCATGAGCTCCATCATCTCGCGGGTATTATGGCGCACGTAATAGATTATCGAAACCACGCCGCTTAAATGAGCTTTGCGGTCTTCGATAGCTTTAGCTTCCAGTTTTAATCCGGTCTGCTTCTTCAGGGCGATGATCTTGGTCAGGTTGTCCGCGACCAGCTCCTCGTATTCCAACCCCGGAGGGACCACGCTGGAATTGACCATTTCATTAAGGGTGTTCGCTTCGATCTCGATAAGCTTGCAGTACATTTCCACCCAGATATGGTAGCGGGAAACTATCTCTTCTTTGGAAAGAACCTTGTATTTCTCGAAAAGTTCGATATTCTCTTTCTTGGTCAGAGCCTTGAGCGCTTCCGCGGTAGAGGCGACATTAGGCAGTTTTCTTTTCTTGGCTTCTTTAAGCCATTCTTGGGAATAGTTGTTACCTTCGAAACGGATATCCTTGGTTTCTTTGGCGACCTCTGATACTACTTTCAGGACCGCGGCATTGAAATCTTTCCCCCGGGAAGCGGCCTTGATCTTCTCGGCCACGTAATCCAGGGATTCGGCGATAATGGTATTGATGATCATGATCGGGGTGGATATGTTCTGCGAAGATCCAACGGCGCGGAACTCGAATTTGTTGCCGGTAAAAGCGAAAGGCGAAGTCCGGTTCCTGTCGGTGGTATCTTGATTGAACTTAGGCAGCTTGCCGATCCCCAGATCGATGACTCCCTGCTTGGATCCCGATGCCTTGACGCCATTTTCTAGCATTCCCAGGATCTTGGTTAGCTGTTCTCCCAGGAATACGCTCATGATCGCCGGAGGAGCTTCATTGGCTCCCAGGCGGTGTTCGTTGCCGGAATGAGCCACAGCTGCCCGTAAAAGATCGGAATGCTTGTAAACCGCGCGCAGGACCGCGACCAGAACCGCCAAGAACTGCAAATTCTGCTCCGGAGTTTGTCCGGGATTAAGCAGGTTGTTGCCCTGGTCGTCAGATAAAGACCAGTTTACATGCTTGCCGCTTCCGTTGATCCCGGCAAACGGCTTTTCATGCAGAAGACAGACCATGTCATGGCGAAGCGCGATCTTTTTCATCAGCTCCATTAAAAGCTGGTTGTGGTCGGCGGCCAGGTTCGATTCTTCAAAGATCGGCGCGAACTCGTATTGATGGGGCGCGACTTCGTTATGCCGGGTCATCACCGGAATTCCCAGCTTATAAGCTTCTTCGGCGACTTCGAACATGAAATTGATCACCCGTTCTTTGATCGAGCCGAAATACTGGTCTTCCATCTGCTGCCCCTTGGGAGAAGGCGCGCCGACCAGAGTCCTTCCGGTCATCACCAGGTCCTGGCGGAGATTATAATAATTTTTGTCGATCAGGAAATATTCCTGTTCCGGGCCGCAGGTCGAAAATACTTTTTTGACGCCCTTGTGGCCGAAAAGATGCAGCAGGTTCAAGGCCGAACGGTTCAAAGCGTCGTCGGAGCGCAAAAGAGGCAGTTTCTTATCCAGGGCTTCTCCGTGGTAAGAAACAAAGATGGTCGGGATGCATAAAGTCTTGCCCAGCTTGCTTTCAATGATAAAAGCCGGGCTGGACGGGTCCCAAGCAGTATAACCGCGGGCTTCAAAAGTAGAGCGGACCCCTCCCGAAGGGAAACTGGAAGCGTCAGGCTCTCCCTGGATCAGTTTGGAGCCGGAAAATTTCTCGATGACTTTACCCGGGCCAATAAAAGAGATGAAACTATCGTGTTTTTCGGCGGTAAGCCCGGTCATGGGTTGGAACCAATGGGTGTAGTAAGAAGCCCCTTTAGCGATCGCCCAGTTCTTCATGGCTGTCGCGATCTCGTTAGCCTGTTCCAGGGTGATCACTTTACCCTCGGAAAGCCAGCGGTTGAACGCGCTGAAAGTTCCCTGGGAAAGGACCTTCTTCATGGCCCCGGCGTTAAAAGTATTTTCTCCGAAATATTCCGAGACTTTCTTGAATTTCGTTTTATTGGCCAGATCAACCGGCTTGATTTTGAATAAAACCTCTTTTCTTATTCCCATTGCTTCCTCCTTAATAAATAATACGGGGTGTTCCTCACTTTTAGCGAGAAGAACACCCCTGTTCTTATCTTTAAATGTCTTTGGCACATCAATGTGCCTAAATATTAAGCAAAGCTTCTACATCTATACAAGTAAAAACCGGGGTATTCTGGTAACCGAAATTTTAGCTTTTTTCGTGTTTCTTTAAAACCTCGATGATCGCCGCCGGAGAATTTGCGGCCATGAATTCTTCCCGGAACTGACGGTTATTCAAAAGCCTGGAAAGACCGGCTAAAAACTTAAGATAAATACCCAGGTTATCGGGATTGGTCCCCAGCAGGAATATCAAGTTCACTTCGTCGCCGTCTAAGGATTGAAAATCAATCCCGTTGACGCTACGGCCGAAAGCGACCACTAAATCGTTGACTGATTGGGTCGGGGCGTGCGGGATAGCTACCCGGTTACCGATACCCGTGGAACCCAGGCGTTCGCGCTCCATGATGTGCTTGATAAAATCCTCTTTGTTATTGACCTTACCCGAAGGCAACAATACCGAAGCGAGTTCTCTGATCGCAGCCTCTTTATTGTTGGCTTTAAGGTCCACCACACAAAATTCAGGCCGCAGAAAGTCCGTTAATTTCATGTTTATTCCATCTCCTTGTATAAGTTCTCCACCATCGCATGATTTTTAACCATAACCACCGAACAAGGAGATTTGCGAAAGATCCTCTCCCCTTCGTCGTAAAAAATCGCGCTGCGGGAAGACAGCTCTTTCATTTCCCCCATGACCAGTATATCGGCTCCCACCTCATTGATCTTGGCGATCACTTCGTCGCTCACGGAACCTTTAAGCAGGAAAGTTTCGCAGGCCACCCTCTTCGATTCCGCCATCTTCTTGGCCCTGGCCAAAAACACTTCCCCCTGCTGATTAAGGTCTCGTTCGTAACTCCTGGCTTCCGCCTCGACAAAGATCCTGCTCTTCAAAAGCTCGCAGAGAACTTTGGAATCGATGACGTAAACTATGAATAGTTTGGTCTGCATGACCCTGGCCAGGCAGATAGCGTATTTTGCCGCCATCAAAGAGTCCGGGGATCCTGAAACCGAGACCAGAATGTTTTTTATCATTGCCTGAGCTTCTCTTTTTTGATAAGTTTAAGCAGGGCGAAAGAATCGCGCGATTCCTCATCCAGCCGGTCTCCGATATATTTAAAGGCTTCCTTGTAATAAGGAAGGTAAATTTTCTCCAGGGCTTTGACCTTGCGGATGGTTTTCTGGGCCTCTTGGGCCAGGCGCATCAAAGTGATCTTTTTTTCCGCCAAGGCCGCCAGCAGTTTTAAGATATCCCGGAATTTGGCGATCGCTTCATCGACGTTAAGATTGACCTCGTGCAGGCTGTAATAAGGAGGATTTTCCTGGACGCTGAGATTGATGATCGGAACTCCCACTCCCATGATCCGGCGCTGGGAAATAGCCATTTCGCTTTTGATGTCCACGGAAAAACTCAGCTCTTCCATGCGTTTACGGCCTAAAGCCACGGTAGCCTTGTCGACCAGGCGGTAAGCCTCGGCCAGGGCCAGGTCGGTCTGTTCCTGATAACTGTCAACGCTGTCGATGATCGCCGAAAGCTCTTCGAGCAGGATCCTGCGCTTTTCATCCAGAAGATTGTAGCCTTCCTGGGTGAGAGCGAGGGATTTTTTCACATTCAATAAATTAGTTTTGGTCGCGGCCAGGGTTATTCGCATTTCTTTTAAACCTCGTCCCCTCGATATTTATAATGTTCTTTCAGGTCCGCCTCTTTGATACGCACCAGCTCGTCTTTAGGCAGAAGCGATAATATATCCCAGCCCAGGTCCAGCCCTTCTTCCAGGGTGCGGCGCTCGAAATAACCCTGGGTCAGGAACCTTTTCTCGAACTCTTCCCCGAATTTTATATACTGATGGTCTAAAGGCGATAGCTCTTCTTCCCCGATGATCGAAGCCAGCGCCCGGATATCCTTGACATGGGCGTAAAAGGAAAAAAGCTGCGAGGATAACGAAGGATGATCTGCCCGGGTCAATCCTTCTCCGATATTATCTTTCATTAACCTCGACAATGACGGTAATCCCGCTACCGGCGGATATATCCCGCGGCTGTTAAGCTCGCGTTCCAAAACGATCTGCCCTTCGGTGATATACCCGGTAAGGTCCGGGATGGGATGAGTAATGTCGTCGTTAGGCATGGTCAATATCGGAATCTGGGTGATCGAGCCGTTAATGCCCTTGATCATCCCCGCCCGTTCGTAAAGGCTGGCCAGATCGCTGTAAAGATACCCGGGATACCCTTTTCTGGCCGGGATCTCTCCGCGGATAGTGGAAAGCTCTCTTAAAGCTTCGCAGTAATTGGACATGTCGGTCATGATCACCAGAACGTGCATGTTTTTCTTGAAGGCCAGGAATTCCGCGGCGGTAAGCGCGAATTTGGGAGTCATTAGACGGGCAATGGACGGCGAATCAGCCAAACTTAGAAATATGGCCACCCGGTCCAGAACTCCGGATTCCTCGAAACTCTTGATGAAAAATCTAGCGGTGTCATATTTGACGCCCATGGCCGCGAAGACCACGCAGAAATCTTCGTTCTTGACCCGGGCTTGCCGGGCTATCTGGGTGGCGATCATATCATGCGGCAGTCCGGATCCCGAAAAAATGGGCAGCTTCTGGCCGCGGACCAGGGTATTCATCACGTCGATCGACGAAATCCCGGTTTCGATAATATTCTTAGGGTATTCCCGGGCAGTGGGATTAATAGCATAACCGTTGATATCCAACTGCTCGTCGAACAGCGGCTTGGGCATTCCGTCGAGCGGATTACCCAGCCCGTCGAAGACCCGGCCCAGGAGCTCTTCCGAAACCCCGACCTTTAAAGCATCTTCCTTGAAGCGCACCCGGCAATTGTTCAAAGAGATCCCGCTGGTCCCGCCGAGAACCTGGACTACAGCCATGCCTTTGCCGACTTCCAGGGTGATCCCGATCTTGGAAATCCCATCTTTATCTACGATCTCCACCACTTCGTTGTAACCGACGTTATGGATATTGCGGATAACGAATATCGGGCCGACTACTTCTTCCATCCCCACATATTCCCTGAGGCTATGTTCTTTCATATTTCACCTTAAAAGTCCAGTTCAGACAGAATCGCTTCGATCTTTTTGGAAAAATCCTCCAATTGGTCAATCTGCGCTTCCGAATAAACCTGTTTCATACGCATGATCTCGTTGTATATAGGAAGCTCACGGATCTCCGCGACGGATATCCCTTTTTTCACCAGCATTTCGCTGCGGCGATAGAATAAAATAATGACTTTAAGCATCAAGAATTGCTTGCGCGCCGAAGCGAAAGTGTCGATCTTATCGAAAGAAACCTGCTGCAGAAAACCGTTCTTAAAAATGCTGCAGACATCCAGGATCAACCTTTGCGTGGGAGGAAGCACGTCCGGCCCGACGAGTTTGACCACCTGCAAAAGCCTTTGTTCTTTCTGCAGCAATTCCATGATCGCCAGCCGGTATTCCAGCCACTGTTTGTCGATATTCTTATGCCACCAGCCTTTAATATCCTCGATGTATTCGGAATAAGAATCGATCCAGCTTATCGAAGGATAATGGCGGGCATTAGCCAGATCGCGGTCCAAAGCCCAGAAACAGCGGATGAACCTCTTGGTATGCGAAGTTACCGGTTCGGAAAAATCCCCGCCCTGGGGAGAGACCGCGGCGATAATAGTGATCGATCCGTTTTGGCCCATCAGTGTATCTACTTTTCCGGCCCGTTCGTAGAATTCAGCCAGCCGGGACGGCAAATAAGCCGGGAACCCTTCTTCCAAAGGCATTTCTTCCAGCCTTCCGGAAAGTTCGCGCAGAGCTTCCGCCCAGCGGGAAGTGGAATCCGCCATCAGCGCGACATTATAGCCCATATCCCGGTAATACTCGGCTAAAGTGATCCCGGTATAAATGCTGGCCTCGCGGGCGGCAACAGGCATATTGGAAGTATTAGCAATAAATATGGTCCGCTCCGATAACGGCCTCTGGGTCCGCGGGTCGATCAACTTGGGGAAATTTAAAAGAACGTCGGTCATTTCGTTGCCGCGCTCTCCGCAGCCGACATAAATAACGATATCCGCGTCCGACCACTTGGCTATCTGGTGCTGGATCACGGTCTTGCCGGTGCCGAAGCCTCCGGGAACCGCCACGCAGCCGCCTTTAGCGATCGGGAACAAAGTATCAATAACCCGCTGCCCGGTTATCAGCGGTTCATTTACAGGCATCCGCTCTTTATACGGCCGGGGTTTTCTTACCGGCCAGCGCTGGAACATAAAGACTTCTTTTTCCTTATCTTTATCCCAGACCGCGGCGATCTTATCATCCAGACAATAATCTCCTTCAGGAACGATCCAGCTAAGCTTTCCCTGAATGTCCGGAGCTAGTAAAATTTTATGTTTGACCAAAGGCGCTTCCTGGACGATTCCCAGGACATTCCCGCCGGAAACCGTTTCTCCGGTTTTTATCGAAGGAATAAAATGCCATTTTTTCTTATGGTCGAGCGGCGTAACGTGCACCCCGCGGCTGATATAAACCCCTTCTTTTTCTTTGATCACCTGCAAAGGCCGCTGGATCCCGTCGTAAATGTTGCCGAGAAGCCCGGGCCCGAGTTCCACATAAAGAGGAAAACCTTCGCTGTAGATCAGGTCTCCGGCCTTAAGCGAAGTCGTGTCTTCATAGACCTGCACGAACGCCCGGTCGTTTTTAAGCCGGACCACTTCGCCGATAAGATGCGACTCGCCGACTTCGACCATGTCCAGCATCCGCAAGCCCTGGACCTCTTCCATTTCCACGACCGGCCCGACTACCCGGAAAACTTTTCCGACTACCTTTGCCATATTTCCTCTTTAGAATGAATCCTTTAAAAGTTCCATGTAGATCTTTTCTTTAACCCTCTCCAGCCGGGCCAGGAACCGGTTATCGTACATGATCCTGCCGTCGACTGAATTGACGATCACTCCCAGGTCGCTGAAATCGGCTTTATTGAATTTAAGACTGCAGCCGGTTTTTAATACTTGCGAACAGGCCTTTTCGATCTTCCTGGTAAAGTCGCTGTTAAAAATACGCTCGTCCAGGTAAGAATAATAGACCGCGATATTCCCCTCTTCGATGACTTCGACTCCTTCAATGATCGCATTCTCTAAAAATTCCGGGTAACTGTTTTCTCTGCGGAAGTCCTGGGTATTTTTGATGACATTGGCCAGAACAGACTGGATGAACTTGTCTTTTTCTCCCAGGACCAGGCGTTTCTTTTCCAGGTTCAAAGAAGAAAGGATCTTTTCCCGGGACTTCTGGATCTCCCGTTCCAGATCCTTGGAGATCACCTGGTTCTTATCCTCGACGACCTTACGGGCTAAGGAAATGATATTTTCGCTCTCCCTGCGGCCCTTTTCCAGGATAATCCTGATCTCTTCATCCGCGTCTTGGCTGATCTTGGCGCAGATAACTTCGGCGTTTTCCTGGTTTATCTTTCCGAGAATTTTATTATCCATTTTATATACCTAATCCTGCCAATTCCTTCAATAATTCCGCCGCGCTTTTTCTTTTAGGCGCCTGCCCCCGGGAAGGGACTTCCAGGACCAGCGGGATCGGTTTTTCGGTAATATGCGCTTTGACCTCTTCCTGAATATGGGCGGCAGCTTTCTCAGTAATAATAATAACCCCGATATCTTTGGTCGCCCGGGCTACCCGTAACGCCTCCAGCGCCTCGAGCCTGGTGGAAACTTCCCTGGTCTCGATACCCGAGAGTTTGAATCCTAAACTGCTTTCTTTGTCCGCGATACAGAAAAAAGTCATTTATTTCACTTTTCCCAGGATCATGATCGAAATGATCAAGCCGTATATAGCGATACCTTCGGCCAACCCTACGAAAATCAGCGCCTGTCCGGTCATTTCCGGTTTCTCGCTTATCGCTCCCACCGCCGCCGCGCCCACGTAGGCAACGGCAATACCCGCGGCCAGGGCGCTTAAGCCCGTCGATATCGCGGCAGCCAAAAATGCCCAGCGGGTAACTGAAGGATCTACGGCCGCGACCGTTCCCTGCGCCAAAGCGAAATCAAAAGCGGAAAGTGCGAGGAATATCGCGAATGCTCCGATAAGATTACCTGTTAATTTTGAACTTAATTTCATATCCCCTCCCTTTGTGTAAAGACACACACCGATCCATTTTTAAAAACCACCCTATACCGTAAGCGGCTTGTAAATTTTTTTCCCGCCAATAAAGAATTTTGAGAAAAATTCGTAATAATTCAACCTGATCGACTGGATGGTCACTACCATTCCTTCTAAAGCGATCACCAGGATGTTGCCGAAAATAATCACTACCCAGGAATAAAGATCCCCCATCCGGTTGTTGGTATGCACGATACTGGCCAGATTAAAGATGGCGATAAAAAGTCCGGCGTGGGCCAAAGCAAATGCAGCCACACGGATAAAAGAAACCGTATTAGCCAGGTATCCCATGAATATTTCCATAACTCCCACAGTACTTTCCATTATCGATTCCATCAAATGCGCGTACTTCCTTTTGATAATGCAATCAACTATGGGATAAAAGAATATTACCAGTATTCCCGAAAAAATCAAGAGAGAATAATAAATCGGGATCGGCCCGGGAGACATAAAAAGCTTGACCACCAGGCCAATTGCCGCCCAGTAGATCAAACCGCCGATAAGCCCGGATTTGTCAAAGAAAAGTTTTATGTAATTCCGGTCGCGCAGGGAATTAATGATATTCACCACTATCCCCAGGCTGATCATGGCGATGCCCAGAAATACGCTGATCTTGAACACTTCCATGATATTCTCGATAGGCTTAAGCCAGAGCGACTCGAACTCATACCCGAAAAAACTGCCGTAAAGAAAACCAAAGACTATGGAACTACCCCCGCAATAGAACAAAAGCATCTGAACCTGCTGCAACAGCTTTTTCCTGGTCTTCCCGCCGAGGATAAACCCTGCTATAACCAGCACCAGTCCATGGCCGATATCCCCGAACATCGCCCCGAACATGATCAAGAAACTGATGGCCACGAATACCGTGGGATCGATGGAGCCGTAACGGGGGATCCCGTAAGCGCCGATCAGAAGTTCAAACGGCTTTAAGGCCGCGCTGTGCTTGAACTGCACCGGAACTTCTTCCTTGGGGATGTCGATCAATTCGGCCTTCCGCGATTCCACGTAAGAAATCCCGCTTACCGATTTTATCTGGCTGATCAGCTCGTCCTTTTTCTCCTGCGGAACCCAGCCGGTAAAAAGAGCGGTTTTCTCGGTAGTACAGCTGTAACGTTTTGCCTCGATCAGGGATTTATGCACCCGGATCGCGGAGTTGATCTTGACCAATTCCCCTTGATTTTGTCCGGCCAAAGCCTTGATCTGCGAAGAAAAGTAGGAGATCTTGGCCTTGGTATCCTTGATCTTAACGGCAAGTTTTTCCTGGGCTTCTTTGGAGATCGCATCCGCGTCTTTCGGGTAATCGACCTCCTCCCAGGCCACGTCGCGCAAAACTTTATCCAGCAAAGCCCGGTCCCGGCGCAAACCGATAAATATCGCGTAAACCCGGACGGCATCTTTGCGGAAAGGATATATCACGTGCGGAATGTCCAGCAGGCTCTTTTCAATGACCATGAGATTCTTTTCCTCGATCTTGCCCGTGGAAACAAAAAGAAAAGAATAAAGCGAATTCCTGCGGATCGGGAACGGCAGGTATTCGCGCACCTGCGCCAGGATCATCTCATCCGTGGAAACCTGCTCCTGAAGCTGGACGACCTGTTCCAGGATCGGGTTGACCTCTTTATCCCGGCTATCCAGGAATGCCTGGGCTGATTGGTAAGAAAAACCCTGAATATCCGATTCGTATTGACCTCGCAGGTCCACCTTCAACTTCCTGGTGATTTCATGGACCCTGGATTGTAAAAGATCATACTCAGCGGCTTCTTTATCAATTTGAAAAGAGCTCAGGCTTTCCAGCTTATCCTCGATACCCCGGATATCCACGGGATGAAAAACGCCTAAATCTACCAGCCGCGAAGCGACTTCCTGGGCTTTGTCTTTGATGACCAGGAAACTAACCAATTCCATGGGAACGGTGGTTATCATATGTTTAAAAGGGGAGTGATCTCTTCCTTGCGCCAGCCGTATTGTTTGGCGTTCAATAATGAAATTATATTCTTGGTCTCCTGGCGTTTCAAGATCAGATACCCCATCACGGTCCCGATGGTAAAAGGGAAACCCGATAAAGCGCTTCTGACCTGGTGAAGCAGGATCTCGTAAAGGAAATTCTCGACCAAAGCCACGTTTTCCTGGGCCAGTTCTTTTATTTTCGCGTAAGGCCCGAAAGATACACTCTCCACCACCTTGGTCAGGCCGTCAGTCACGTAATATTTCCTCACCGCTTCCTTATTAATCCACTGCCCCCCGGGAATGAACCATTCCAGCATTTCACCGATGCCCAGCGCGTAGTATTTGCGCAGGCGGATAAGCCAGTTGATGTTCTCCATGTCCACTTCGATGCCCAGGATGCGCCGGGCCACACTTTTGTCGACGCTGGTGAACTTCTCGATGCAGGCCAAAAGCCGGCGGTAATAATCCAGATCCAGGCTGGCTTCCAGGTAAAAAGAGGAATTTCTCTCCTTGTATCTCTCCCTGCCGGCTAAAAGCGCGGCTTTGTAAGGAGTGTGGTCCAGAAGCAGGATGAATTCTTCGATGCTCGAGGCCGAAAGCAGCTTTTTGAAATCGATATCAAAACAGATCTTCGCTGCGACGACGTAATCTTCCCAGGAAACCGTTAGTTTCTGGTGCCAGATCCGCAGAAAAACCTTGATCTCTTCCAGTTCGTACCTCTGGCGCAATAAAGAAACGAATTCCCTTTCCCCTTTACCGGAAAGGGTATTCTCCACTTTCTGATAAACCGCCAGGTCGTTTTTCAGGAACTCTCTTTCCAGATGGACGATATTGTTATCTTCGGCCGGGATATGTTCCAGAACGCTGCTGTAGCGGGTTTTCTTGAGGATATCCAGGGCGTCTTCCAGGTCCCTGGCTTCCAGAAGCCCGTTAAAATCTTCCGCAGTAAGTAAATAGGAAAGCATAGCCCGGATCTTAGCGTTGGCGAACGCATATTTGGCAAGCTGGCGCATATTAAACCTTGATCTGGATTATTTCCTGGAATATTTTCCGGCTAAGCTGCGGAATATCTTTTTCTTTCTCCAGCCGCTTCGCAGATATATTATTCAGGGTAGCTTTAAGCTCTTTTTCTTTTTCCAGGATAAACCCCTTGTTCGCTTCTTCTTTGCGTGACTGGGCCGCCCCCTGGGAGCTGGTTATCGAGTTCTCGATCAAGCTGGCGGATTCCATCTGGGCTTTGCGGATCAGATCCTGGGATTCCTGACGGGAATGCTCGATCCTCTGGCGGGCCTCTTCCTCTTGTTTAAGAATTTTATCTACGGTCTCTTTCATATGTACACCTTATAGTTAGGAAAAAATAATTATCATATATTATATCCCCGCCTAACTACGGTGTCCATTACTTTTTGACAACCTGAACAACCTACGAGGTTGTACAAAGTACAACCTCGTAGGTTATAGTTATACTAACAGTTAGCCGATGGCCAGGGAGCCGTGCTCCTCGGTTCGGACCCGGATACATTCCTTGAGGTCAAGAATGAATATCTTGCCGTCACCGGTCTCTCCGGTCTTGGCGCCCTTGATGATCGCTTTGATCGTCGGCTCCGCATAATTATCATTAACCGCGATCTCCAGGCGGATCTTGCGCAGGAGATTACCTGTTTCCTTGGCTCCGCGGTAGATCTCGGTAACCCCTTTTTGCCGGCCGTGGCCCAGAACCTCGCTGACTGTGATCAGGTTGACCTCGACCTTGTAAAGCTCTTCTTTTACTTCCTCCAGCTTATCCGGCTGGATTATGGCGATAATCAGTTTCATCTTATTGCCTCCCTGTAATTTTAATTGCCGCTACTCTAATACCGTATACGCTTTCTCGTGATGCTGAGTCAGATCCAGGCCGATCGCTTCTTCCTTTTCTCCGACCCTGACCCCGATTATCGCGTCTACCACTTTATAGATCACCAAAGAAACCACTCCGGAATACACTAACGTTACTGCCACCGCGTAGAACTGAACCAAGAGCTGATGGGGATTCCCGAAAAAAAGCCCATCGGCCCCCGCGGGATTAACAACTTTGGAAGCGAATAATCCGGTGGCCAAAGCGCCCCAGATCCCGCCCACGCAGTGCACCCCGAAAGCGTCCAGGGAATCGTCATAACCGAATTTCGGTTTGATCACGGTCACCGCGATAAAACAGAACACGCTGACCAATAAACCTATGATAACCGCGGGGACAACGCTGACAAAACCCGCTGCCGGAGTGATCGCAACCAAACCGGCGACCGCTCCCGAGCAAACTCCGAAGATCGTCGGCTTGCCGTTACGCAGCCACTCGATGATCGCCCAGCTTAATCCGGCTGCTGCTGCCGCGGTATTGGTGACTACAAAAGCATTGACCGCCAAACCGTTGGCTGCCAGAGCGCTTCCGGCGTTGAAACCGAACCAGCCGAACCACAATAAACCCGTGCCTAAAGCCACAAAAGGCATATTATGCGGAGCCGGGATATTTTTATTCAGGTTCTTTCTTTTTCCGATCACTATCGCCATGACCAAAGCCGCGATCCCGGCGTTGATATGCACCACGGTGCCCCCGGCAAAATCCAGAGCGCCGAGGTTACGCAGCCATCCTCCGATACCCCAGACCCAGTGGCAAACCGGAGCGTAAACAAAAGTCACCCATAAAAGGATAATGCTTAAAAACGCCGAGAACTTCATCCTTTCCGCGAACGCTCCAATGATCAAAGCCGGAGTGATGATCGCGAACATGGCCTGAAAGATCATGAACGCCTGATGCGGAATAGTCGCGCTATAATCCGCGTACGGTTCCAAGCCCACCCCATTCAACCCCAGCCAGTTGAATCCTCCCCAGAAACCCGAGCCGGGATGAAACGACAAGCTGTAACCGTACATTACCCACTGCACCCCGACTAAACACATGATGATAAAACACTGCATCAGGATGCTCAGGATATTCTTCTTCCTGACCATCCCCCCGTAGAAAAACGCCAAACCCGGGGTCATCAGCAAAACCAAAGCTGAGCTCATCAACACCCACGCTGTATCTCCTGTATTCATTCTCAACCTCCCTTTTATAATGCTTTCTCGCCTGTTTCCCCGGTCCTGATCCGGATCACTTCCTCGACCGGGGTAACAATGATCTTTCCGTCGCCGAACTCTCCGGTGCGGCTGGCTTCGATAATGGCCTCAATGATCGCCTTGACCTCTTCATCCCGGCTGATGATTTCGATCTTGGCTTTAGGCATGATCCCCACTTTGAATTCCTCGCCGTTAAACTTCTGGATCATGCCGCGCTGTTTGCCGTGGCCGTCGACCTGGTAAAGGGTCAACCCGGAAATATTCACCTTTTCCAGGGCCTTGCGCACCGGCCCTACTTTTTCCGCCCGGATACACGCTTCGATCTTTTTCATATTCACCTCCCTCAAATTTTCTTATACATCATTTTAGAGAGAAAATTTGACCCCGAGCCGGGATACGGCGAGGGGGAACTTCTTCATCAAAAGCTATAACTAAATACCGCTCCCGTATAAACTCTGGCTTCCTGATTTCCGTCGCTGGTTTTTTCCAGATCGCCCAGCGGTAAAGAATAGTTGATATTAGGCATACAAGTCAGGTTCTTGGTCAATTGCAGCTTTAACCCAGCGCTTAAACCGATATCTCCGCCTTTTCCGTTGATGAACAGCTCATAGTTATACCCGTAATGCCCGGCTAATTCCAGGCTGGCTGGAGTTCCTTTGATTTCAAAAGGCAGACTCTTGGCCAGATTGACCACGGTGTATGAGCCCATTCCGCCGCCGTCTTCCTGACTGCCGTAATCCCGGTAATAGAACACCGAAGGCGTCAAGAATACCTTGGGTAATGTGATCCCAACGTAAAATTCCTTGCTGAAAGTATCCGCAGCCGGATAATCGTAATAAGTATGGCCGAAAGAAAGACTGGTATCAGCCAGGTTATAGGTATAATCCAAAATATAGTCGTATTCCTCGGAGCTGTTCCTGGGATCCGAGTTGGAAAGATCATGGCTCGACCAGAATTTAGCCGTAAGCTTGCCGTATTTTGAATCCGGACCGGATAAATAAAACCCAGGCTGAACCACCGGATCGCCGTCTAAAAGAAATCCTCTCCAGAGATATTCGCTGTAAAATGCCACATCACCGCTCGCGGTTATTCCTGCGTTGCCAAGTAATCCTTCTGTTTCCGCGAAAGCTGAAGTAAACATTGCTCCCCAAGCCACAAGCGCTAGAACTAGCAGTAATACTAACTTTCTCACTTTCTCCTCCCTTTTAAATGAAAAGGCGCCTTAACATCCACCCACTGGATATTAAGACGCCTACGTCTTAAAAATGAAAACGGCGTGCTCTTTAGGAGAACGCCTTTGCGTTTTGAAACATTCCTAGACACATCTCTGTGTTTTACTCGACCTACATTACTACAAGTAAGAAAACCCGCTGTCTGGTAACCTGATTTTTCAGATCTTATCCAAATGTTTCAGGCACTTCCTGCGGATCTCTTCCTTCATCTTCAGGACCCGCACATGCGAAACCCCGACTTTACGGCCGATCTCCCTGATCGTCAACCCTTCACCCAAAAACGGCAATAATTCTTTTTCCCGCGGGGTCAATCCGTTATTGCGGATAACATCCACAATCATTTCCCGGTTCAAGCGCTCGAAATAATCCCCGGACCGCTCGTCTTTAAGCTCAAGAGGTTCTTCATAATGCTCGTTGTCGTCCGCGTAGTGCGCGTCCAGGCTAAAAGATGCAAATTTATCTTTAGCCGTGCGGATATAATTCTGTAAATGAAAATAGCAGCCCTGCAGGATATAGCTGTCGGTTTTATCCGCGAGTTTTCCGGCAGCGCTTTCCTTCCATAAATGCACTAGCGCCTCCTGAAAAAGATCATCCTCGTTAAAAAAAGTAAAGCGGCGGTTCAGCTTATAAGCGATAGCTTTTAATTTAGGGGTCAATTTTTTAGCTAATTTTTCGAATTCCATGGTCTATCCTCTGTACTTATTGGTGATTGGCATTCTCCGGTCTCTTCCGAAAGCCCTCGGGGTAATTTTTATTCCCGGCGGTGACTGCCTGCGTTTGTATTCGCTTCTATCCACTAATCCCGCGACTTTAGAAACCACTTTTTCCTCAAATCCCATTTTGACTATCTCGGCAATTGATCGGTTATCCTCAACATAAGCCTTAAGAATGGGGTCCAAAACTTCATACTCCGGAAGCGTGTCGGAATCTTTCTGGTTCGGCCGCAGTTCCGCGGTCGGCGCTTTGGTGAACACCCGTTCGGGGATCATATCTTTAAGCGAATTGCGCCAACGGCAAAGTTTATACACCAGGGTCTTGGGCACGTCTTTGATCACCGCGAAACCTCCGGCCATGTCCCCGTAAAGCGTGCAGTAGCCGGTGCTCATCTCGGATTTATTCCCGGTAGTCAAAACCAACCAGCCGAATTTATTCGAGAAGGCCATCAACAAATTTCCCCGGATCCGGGCCTGAATGTTTTCCTCGGTAATATCCCGGTTACAACCGATAAAATGCGATTCCAGAAATAAATTATACATCTTGTAAATATGCTCGATAGAAACGCTCTTGAACTCAATACCCAGGTTTCCGGCCAGGACCGCGGCGTCGGTTTCGGAATCCTTGGAGGAATACCGCGAGGGCATGAACACTCCGACCACATTATCCCTTCCTAAAGCGTCCACTGCCAGGCTGGCGACCAGGCTGGAATCGATCCCGCCGCTCAAACCGATGACTACTTTTTTGAAGTCGTTTTTAAAAACATAATCCTTAACTCCCAACACCAGGGCCTGGTAGATCTCCTCGATCTCAGCTAAAGGCTTTAAGCTTCTTTTAGCCAGCGGATCTTTAGGCTTGCCGTCAAAGTCCCCCTGGATTATTATTGTTCCTTTGGGGATTTTCTTGTCAAAACTGCCTACCTCGATATCTTCGATCAATAGGTCCTCGGAAAAAGCCTGTCCGCGCTTTAAAATCTTCCCTTTAGCGTCCACGATCATGCTCTGTCCGTCAAAAACCAGTTCATCCTGTCCGCCGACCAGGTTAATGTAAGCGATGGCAGTATGATAAGTTTTAGCCTGCTGGCGGATCAGCGCTTCCCGCTCCCGGATCTTGCCGGCGTGAAACGGCGAGGCGTTAATGGTAAAAACCAGCTCTACTCCTGATCCGGCCTGGAATTTGAGCGGGCCGAACTTACCCCAGATATCTTCGCAGATATTCACCCCTAAACTAACCTGCCTTTTTTTGCCTTTCAGGACAAAAACAAGCGGTTTATTCCCGGCTTTAAAATAGCGTTTCTCGTCAAAAACCCCATAATTCGGCAAAAGCATCTTGCGGCAAACGGCCTTAACCTCGCCGTCAGCGATTATTGCCGCGGCATTATAAATATCTATTCCTGATCTCTCCACGAAACCGACTATGGCGATAATATCCTTGACCGCAACCGCTAAATCTTCGAGTTTCTTCAGGTTATCCTCGATGAATTTAGGCTTGAACAGCAGATCTTCCGGAGGATACCCCACCAGCGCCAATTCAGGAAAACAGATAATATCCACTGCCTGGGCCCGGGCGATCTCGATCGCCCCCAGGAGCTTATCCTTGTTGGCCTGAAGGTCCCCGACCAAGGAATTTATCTGACTGCAAGCTACGCGAATACTGAATTTTGCCATTTTATTGCCCCAAAAATAAAAAAGCGCCCTACAGACACATCAATCACTGATGTAATCCAGGACGCCATTATCCTTATAAAAGAGAAAACGTCCGCTTTTGGCGAACGTCAATGTTCAGCTTACTTCGTTGTATTACATTAAAAAGTATACCATCGAATTCCCCATTGTCAAGTATATTTTGGAAACACTTTCCAAATCAATCGAGAAACTGTTTCCAAGCCAATCGGGACAGTGTACCCTCTAATTCACCGCCAAAAGACACTGTCCCCCTTTAAACAAAGACAGTTTCCCGATTACTACGGAAACTGTTTCCGGATTGTTATGGAAAGTGTTTCTGATTTAGATTATTCAGCGGGAAGTCTTGATCGTCTTTTTTGAAAGGGTCGCGCAGCTCCAGGAATATCTCGTTGTTACTTTCTTTGTTCCAGAATATTTTTACTCTGCGGGTGCAGTAAACGATCAACAGCTCTTGGTTATCTTTATCCAATACAACATAAGGATCAAGCTTATTCTCGGCGATCAATTTAGCGTATTTATCGTAGTCTTCCGGCCGGGCAGGTTCTGCCTGGCGGCCCTGCGCAATATTGATCTTCAGCCGGTGGTCGTCATCAAGCTTACGGATGTAGCGATACTTTGTTCCTGCGGGTAAAAAGACCAGCCCGTCGAAATCAGCGTGATTAGCGCTGTCATAATTCCGGCGCTCAAGCAGGATCAGGCCATAACTGCGCTTGGCCAGCCGCTCTTTTAAACTGCCGACGTATCCTGCAGCCTGCTTTCCGGAAAGTTCTTTGGCCGGGCATATACCCGGAAAAACCAGCAACAATAAAAAAATAACCAGCGATTTTCTCATCGTCTCCTTAGAGCTCTTCTTCTTTGAAATACTTGGCTTTGTATTCCTCAAGCAGTTTCAGCGACTTATCTTTGCACTTGCCGCAAACCGTGCCGGCCTTAGTGCGCTCCTGCAACTCCAAATAAGTCCGGGCACCTTCTAAGACCGCATGCTCAATATCGGAATCCGTGATCCCCAGGCACTGGCAAATAATGTGTTCCTTTTCCTGCTTTACCTTATCCAGCTGCCCGTTGCGGGTGTAATAATCGTCGATCGCCGCCCGCAAGGCTTTATCTCCCAACACTGAGCAGTGGATCTTATGTTCCGGCAAACCGCCCAGAGCCTGGGCAATATCCCGGGAAGAAAGCTGATAGGCTTGCTCCAGGGTCTTGCCCACAGCCATTTCCGAAAGAACGCTGGTCGAAGCAATAGCGCTGGCGCAGCCGTAAGTTTTCCATTTGCACTGCGCGATGGTATTGGTTTTTTTGTCGACTTTGATGACCACGATCATCTCATCCCCGCATTTGATGTTGCCGATCACCCCTCTGCCGTCAGCCTGGAACTTTTCTTCATCCAAGAGAAGATTGCGCGGATGCATAAAATGGTCTTTGACTTTATCGGTATACAGCCATTCGTTTGGTTTATCCATGGTTTACTCCTATGGAAACCGAGGAGATCTCGCGGACCCGCTTGATGACTTTGGTAAGTTTTTCCACGACATAATCTATATCTTTGTCTGTCGTATCCCGCCCCATGCTCATCCGGATCGAACCATGGCAGCGTTCAGCGGGAACGCCGGTGGCCATGAGCACATGCGACGGATCAAGCGACCCTGAAGCGCAGGCCGAACCCGTAGAGACCGCGATGCCTCCCATGTCCAGATAAAGCAGGATAGTCTCGCCTTCCGCCCCGCTGAAAGAAACGTTGACTGTCCCGGCAAGCGAATCCTGAGGATGGCCGTTAAACTGAATATCAGGAATATTCTTTTCTATCCCCGCCTTAAGCAAGCTCTTTAAAGCTGATAAGCGCTTGAATTCAGCGGCCATTTCCTTTTTGCGCATCTCCACCGCTTTGCCGAAAGCGATGATCCCCAGGCTATTTTCCGTGCCGGCCCTGCGGCCTTTTTCCTGGTGTCCGCCGCGGATAAATGGACAGAACGCCGCGCCTTTTCTGATATACAAAGCCCCCACGCCTTTGGGGCCGTAGATCTTGTGAGCAGAAAAAGACAAATAATCCGCTTCCAACTCCTTAACATCTACCTCCAGTTTCCCCACCGCTTGGACCGCGTCAGTGTGAAATAGCGCCCCCTGTTCATGGGCCATCTGACAGAGTTTCTTAATATCCTGGATAGTCCCGATCTCATTATTAGCCATCATGATCGAAACCAGGGCCGTCTTTTCTTTAAGCAATTTCTGATATTCGTCGATTTTGATCTTACCGAATTTATCCACTCCAACATAAGAAACCCTGATCCCTCTTTCCTTCTGACAGGCAGCCGCCTCCAGCACGCAGGGATGCTCAATGGTGGAAGTAATGATCTTTTTATCCGTCTTGCATCCGGATGCCTCACAAGTGCCGCAAGCTGGGCAGGAGCTCAAGTTTATCACCGTATTATTCGCTTCTGAGCCGCTGCCCACAAAAATAATCTCTTCGGGGGTTGCGTTAATAAAAGCCGCGACTTTTCCCCGGGCTTCTTCGATCATCCCCCGGACTTTTCTTCCCGGCTCATGGAGACTGGAAGGATTGCCGTAAAACTCCATGGCCTCAATAATAGTTTTCTTGACTTCAGGATGAATAGGCGTAGTCGCGTTGTAATCCAAATAAACCTTGCGGGTCTTAGTTTTATTGTTCACTGTAATACCTCCTCTATAATTCCTCCGCCGACAACCGCGTCTTTCTTGTAGAAAACCGCGGACTGGCCGGGAGTGATAGCGAAAACTGGTTTTTTAAACGTGACTTCGGATTTTTTCCCAATTGGTTTCACCCAGGCCGAGGCTTGGGGAGAAAGATGCCTGATCCTGACCATAAGCCGGGTTTTTTTCTTAAGAACAGCTCCGGGATAGATAATGTCCTGGACCAGAAATTTACTTTTCAGAGTTTCTTCTTTTTTTCCCACCACCAGTTCGTTTTTGTTGCTGTTGATCTTCAATACATATACCGGATAACCGCAGGCAATGCCCAGTTTGTCCCTCTGGCCGATAGTATAAAATGGGATCCCCTGGTGTGTTCCCAGAACTTTACCGCTGGTATCCTTGATAAGCCCGGGGAAAAATTTTCCTTTGAGCTCACTCTTTAGGAATTCCTGGTAAGTGCCGGGAATAAAACAGATCTCCTGGCTGTCTTGCTTCTCCGAGACCGGAAGTTTGTAAATCCTCGCCAGCTGCCTGACCTTATCTTTAGTCAATTCTCCCAACGGAAATAACAGCCGCTTTAACTTTTCCTGGGTCAGCCGGTAAAGAAAATACGACTGGTCCTTCTTTTTATCTTTAGCTTTCTTAAGGAAATACTTTCCGGCTGTTTTCTCTATCCGGGCGTAATGGCCGGTAGCCAGATAATCCATTCCCAGCCCTAAGGCTTTTTTAAGCAAACTGTCAAATTTGATCAATTCATTACAGCGCACACAGGGATTAGGGGTCAAGCCCAGGCTGTACTGTTTGACGAAATCAGCGACAACTTTCTTTTGCAGTTCCTGGCCGAAATTAAGCACGTAATGGCGGATGCCCAGGATATCCGCGACCCGTTTGGCGTCGGCAATAGCCTGAACTCCGCAGCAGGCGGGCTTTCCAGTCTTGGCGTCAGGCAGGTTAAAACACATGGTCAGGCCGATGACCTCATAGCCCTGATCTTTTAAAAGGGCCGCGGCTACCGACGAATCCACCCCGCCGCTCATGGCTACCATTACTTTTTTGTTTTTCTTATTCGACACAATAAACCTTCTGCATCTTAGCGATGGTTTTTTCGTCTAATTTATAAATACAATCGAAAAGTTGTTCCTTGAACGTTCCCGGCCCTTTGGCTTTCTTCTTCGCCAGTTCCGCGGCGACTTCAAAACAAACCAATCCCGCGCTGGCCGCCATGCAGAGATCTTTTTCCACCGCGGCAAAAGTCCCGATCACCGAAGCCGCCATACAACCCGTGCCTACAATATGGCCCATCATTGGATCGCCGTTTTTAACCAGAAAAATCCTGCGGCCGTCGCTGATAACATCCTCTTTTCCGGTGATAACCACCGTGCAATTGCGCTCTTTGGCCAGCCGCTCGGCCAATCTCTGCAAATTAACTTCGACCTGGGACGAATCCACACCTTTGGTCCGGACTTTTTCTCCGGCGATCCTGGCGATCTCCGAAGAATTGCCCTTGATGATATCGATCCGGCAGTCATCTAAAAGCTCAAAACAGCTTTTGTCGCGCAATTCCGTGGCTCCCACTCCGCAGCAGTCCAAAACCACAGGGATGCCTTTGCGGTTAGCGGTCTTTGCGGCGATCTTCATGGCTTTAACCAAATCAACAGTTAAAGTTCCGATGTTAAGGACCAGAGCCGAAGAAATAGCCGACATCTGAGCCACTTCTTCCTGGGCATGGGCCATTATCGGCGACGCTCCGAACACTTTGACCACGTTAGCGCAGTCGTAAATTGTCACCCAGTTGGTCAAATGATGCACCAGCGGTTTTTCCTGACGTACGGCTTTTAAAAGTTCAAAGATCTTCAATTTATTTTTGCTCACTTTTTTTCCTTTCTAGGCATATAAGCACGAATCTTCCCGGCAGACAATCCGGCCATCCTTGAGATAAACGATTCGCTTGGCCTGCGAGCCGAACTTGCTGTTATGCGTGGTCAATACCACGGTCAAATTTTCTTTTTGATTTAATTCCTTAAGGATCCGGAATATCTGTTCTCCGCTTTTAGTATCGAGGTTGCCGGTCGGCTCATCCGCAAAAAGTATTTTAGGGTTGGTTACCAGGGCCCGGGCAATGGCTACTCTTTGCCTTTCGCCTCCGGACATTTCTTTGGGAAGATGATTGATCCGCTGAGCCAGCCCTAATTTCTTAAGCAAGCTGATCGATCTCTCCCGTTCGCAGGGCATCCGGGAAAAAAGCAGGGGCAATTCCACATTTTCCAAAGCCGTAAGCGTAGGGATCAGCAAAAAATCCTGAAAAACAAAACCGATATTCTTCCGGCGCAGAGCGACCAGGGAATGTTCTTTGAGCCGGGACACATCTTTGCCCAGGACCTCCAGCCTTCCGTTGGAAATACTGTCTAAACAGCCTAAAATATCCAGTAGTGTTGTCTTGCCGGAACCCGACGGCCCCATAATGGCGATGAACTCTCCGGAGCGGATCTGCAGATCCAGGTCCTGGACAGCTTTGATCTCCTCTGCCGGAAGCCGGTAAATTTTATTTATTTTTTCCGCTTTGATCAGGATATTATCCATAATTAATCCCCCAGTCTTATCGCTTCGACCGGCCTCATCGAAGAAGCCCGGAACGCCGGATAGACACCGGCGATCAACCCCATAATTATTGCTCCGATGAACGATCCGACAAGAAGTTCCGGCGTGATCAATACCAGTTTACCTCCCGGCGCATAGGGCAAAATATGCCTAAGAATATACTCCACAGCCTGAGCGCCGAGAATAGCGAAGATATCTCCGAAAAATCCGCCCATAACGCAGATCAGCGTAGTCTCCAGCCAGATGATCCGGAAAATATCCAGCCGGGAGGCGCCGACAGCTTTCATCACCCCGATCTCCTTGGTCCGTTCGAAGACCGACATCAGGATGGTGTTGACCACCCCGATCACCGCAATGAGGATGGCGATGATCGCTATTGAGTTAGTCATCACTTTAGCCGAAGATATAAGGTTGAATATCGTTCCCTTGACCTGAGCCATACTGATAACCTGGATCCCAGGCTCATTATACAAAGCTTCTTCAAAAGATAATAATGAACTTATATCTTTAAGTTTAATCCCGATACCGGTAAGTTTATACGGAAAGTCGAATATTCTTTGAGCGCTTCTAAGCGGCAGAAATACCGTCCCGTCATCCTGGGTCCCGGTCCTTTCAAAAATTCCGACAACTTTCAAAGCCTTGTTCAATTTGGGGATGAAAACCTGATTGCCGGGAACACGCTTCTCCCGATCTGCCGTCTCACACCCGATAACCGCCTCATCGGAATCAGCTCCGGAGAACCAACCCCCGGATTTAAACTTCACCCAGGGTTTAAGCTTCAGATAAGAATCATCTATCCCCATATACAGAACGAACCCGCCCAGACCGTTCTGCCGGTTCTTATCGAACTGTGCAACCACCAACTGCGGGGTAATTTTATCGATGCGCGGATCTTTGACGATCTTATCGTAAACCGCCTGTTCCATATAACGCATACCACCGCCGCCTTTTAACATCATTGTCGCCGCCTCATAAGGGCAGCCTTTCGCGGTGACTAAAACCTGATACCCCATCTTATCAATATCCCCGGTCAAAGCCCGCTGGTAGCCGGCATCGAATCCCATCAGGCTGACCAGGACCGCCACGGCAATAGTCACTCCGCCTATAGTTAAAAAAGAGCGAATCTTTTTTCTCTGGAGATTCTTAAAAGCTACGGAGATAATTTTCATTTTATTTCGACTCCTCTTCCTCTTATCTTCGGCCCGGAAGAGTCAACAAAAACAATCCCCTCAACCAGCACGCGCTTTCCCGTATACTGAGGTATGGCAAAACCGGCAGGACGAATATCCACGTAAATAGAAAGATCACTCTGGCCGACCTTGACGATAAACCAACAGCCGCTTCCGCATTCATTGATTATCGTTCCCTCTATAGTTACGAGTTTACCTTCATAAGCTTTTGGGTCTACGAATATCGCTTTTAATTCAGTTAGCTTCCGGCTGGAAATATCCTCACCGTATTTTTCCCTGCCGGCAAAACTTAAGGGTGCAATAATGCATGCCAAA